>JAIFWC010000064.1 GCA_019662065.1 Candidatus Saccharimonadota bacterium | reverse complement strand
GAGGGAATAGCGTTCTTATTTTCGATGCTAGGAGTGGCTTTAGTAGCGATAGTGGCTCTGTTATTTGCAGTGTTTACATTAATCTTCCGAAAAATCTTAATAATTCTTCTGTTGATTTTTGCTCCCTTAGCCTTATTGGCCTGGATATTGCCGGGCACTGAACGATATTGGAAATTGTGGCGCGAAAACTTTATCAAGGTCTTGTTTATGTTCCCGATAGTAGTCGCCATTATCGCGGCGGGCAGAGTCTTTGCCTATGTAGTTGGCACCCAGAATAATCAGAGTAACTTGATAAGCCTGCTATTTATCTTAGTCGGATTTTTTGGACCACTGTTTTTATTACCAAGAACATTTAAATGGGGTGGCCAGGCCATGAGTTTAGCCGGTAACGGTATAATGAGAGCGAGTAGTAAAGTGAGTGAACGACCAAAGAAATTCTTAGACACGAGGCAAGAAGAGTTAAGCGCTGAACGAACCCGACGGTCGGCAGAGCGCGTCGCCGGAGGAGAGGGCTTTAACGCAATGAGGCCCTGGCGATTTCCTATTGATAAATTTAAATCTGGCGATTGGGATCCTACTCGAGGGGTTATACCGAAAGGTGCGTTTGGGGGACGACTGAATAAAGAAGGCAGTCGACGCCGGCAAGTTGCCCATGACCGATACGTTCAAGCCGGTGAAGAATCCCGCAAAAAAGATGTTGAAGCGGCAAGAGAAAGAATACTGCGCCAGGGTCAGGCCATAAGGGCACGTGGCGGCAATTGGGACAAGTATTTCCAACAGATTGCCGATGGCGGCGGAATATATAGAGATGGAGACGTTGTAGAAGATATTGGTAAAACCAGCGAGCTTGAAAGAGTGGCGGCCAGGACACAGCTGGCAACCCTTGGATCCCAAACAAACTGGCGATACTTAGAAGATTACTATGAAAAAAGTAGGGATAAGGATAGTGGGATGAACGAACCTGAAAGAATTGAAGCACGTAAGTTCTTTGATGATAACGTGGATAAAATGATTACTAAACTGCCCCACCTATATACAGGTGTTGGGGCAGCAGCCGATTCCAAGGCGCCTGCTATCGGCCAAATGCATGGAGTAGAAGTTGAGGCTATTTTGAGTGGTTTGTCTAAAACGATTAACAGTACTAAACCTAATGTTACGGTTGAGGATAAGAGTAAGGCTCAAGTGTCTCTACTAAGTTTTCTGCAAAACTTTCAGGAGGCGGCTGCCAACCCGAATATTAGAGTTGATAATGGAGCCCTGAAAGCCGTGAAAGGCTTCTTAGATGCAAGACCAGCAGAGCAAGGCGGCGGTGGAGATTTTCTTAAAGAAATAAATCAAGCAACGCATGACGGACGAGGAGTCAGGAAGAATCTACTTGAACTCATGGATGCCGGCTCCTTGGTGGGTATTAGCCCTGAGACTAGAAGTCAATTAGCTGGTCTGAAGACCCAAATAGCCGACAGAATCGACCCGCAAACCGGCACTTATTCAGTAACTCCTAGCCTTGGAGAGGTGGTTGTATCTCCGACCAGCGTACAACCATCATCAGGAACATTCCCGGCGCCTGAGAGCACGAATTGGTCGCCTAACGCGGGCACAAATACCAGGATAGGCCCGGAAGAAGGCGAAACTAATATTCCACATAATGAGTAGTTACTAAGATGGCTGTTTATAAAGTAATCCAAGATGTAGAGGCAGAGGACAAACTACTCGGCCCTCTATCCTTTAAGGGCTTTATTTATGCCATAATTGCTGCTGTTTGTGCATTTATTAATTTCAAGTTGTTGTTTATTGGGACACCAATAAAATGGCTGATTATGCTCATGTTTCTCATGCCAATGATATTATTTGGTGTTTTGGCCTCGCCTTTAGGGCGGGAACAGCCAACTGAAGTATGGCTGCTTTCTAAAATCAGATTTTTTCTAAAGCCACGGAGGCGGATTTGGGACCAGGAGGGGATGGAGGAGCTGGTAACTATCACCGCGCCAATGAAAATTGAGCAGCGACTGACCAAGGATATTAGTCAAAGCGAAGTACGCAGCCGCCTTAAAACGTTAGCCAGTACGCTTGATACTCGCGGCTGGGCGATTAAAAATGTCGATAGCAACTTGAACCTAACAATGCCCGTGACGCCAGCTGCAGCCCAAGCTTCGGATAGGTTGGTGCCTAATGCCGGGTATACTCAGCCAGCTCCTGTAGTGGATATTCATGCCGCCGATGATATTTTGGATGAACAAAATAACCCCACGGCCCAAAAATTTGCCTCGTTGATGCAGGATGCCGACGAAAAGCGTAAGAAGAGCGTACTGGAAACCATGAAGGGGCTGATAAAGGACGGATCTGCAGAACTGCCAAAGACTGATCTAACAAAAAAATTGGTTCAAGCTCGAGCTAGTTTCCATCCTAAGCACGCTCATAAGCCAGTCCACAAAACCAAGCAAGCCGAGGCTCCGGTTGTAAAATCGAAGACAGTCAAAAAAGTCGAAGCAGTGCCCAAACCAACCCCAGTGACACCCGAGCGCCAAGCTGTTAATATGGAGTTAGCCCAAAGCGGTAGTGCTTTTAGTGTGGCGACTTTATCGCAACTGGCTAACCGCCAGCCAACAATAGAGCAGACTGGCCCCAATGAGGTCACCATCTCTCTACACTAGCTCTACCAAACCAAGGGTGGGAAAAATCAAAGATGAATCCAACGCAAACTAATCCGGGACAGCCTGGCG
>JAIFWC010000015.1 GCA_019662065.1 Candidatus Saccharimonadota bacterium | reverse complement strand
CCCTACTGCTGCCTCCCGTAGGAGTCTGGACCGTGTCTCAGTTCCAGTCAGGCTGATCATCCTCTCAGACCAGCTAATGATCGTCGTCTTGGTGAGCCGTTACCTCACCAACTAACTAATCATACGCAGGCCGCTCCCATAGCGCCCGAGGGCTTTGCTCCGAAGAGATTATGCGGTATTAGACCCGGTTTCCCGGGCTTATCCCTCACTTTGGGGTACGTTCCTACGCGTTACTCTGCCGTCCGCCGCTCCTCTACACTTTCCTCAATCTGCCTCCCTACTTGATGTAGAGAGGTGCGCCAGGCCTTCAATCACTTCGTGATTGATGCGGCAATTTTTCTTCGAAAAATTGCCGCGACCGGGGCTCGATTAAGCAAACTGTAGAGGCGCTCGACTTGCATGTATTAGGCACGCCGCCAGCGTTCATCCTGAGCCAGGATCAAACTCTTCACAAAAGACAAACATTTGCATTCACATGCAAAGTTTGTCAGTACAAACATTTGCATTCACATGCAAAGTTTGTCAGTATCTTAAGTTTAAAAACTCAGATTAACATCAGCATTGCTGCTGATTTAGAACTGACGTTGATAGTTCGCTCCAAGAGTGGACTACGGCTATGCCGATAGTTTACGTCTGAGAGCGAACTGCCAGCAAGCTGTCCAAAGGGCAGATTGCTGACTTGCACTACTCAGTTTTCAATGAGCGCTTAAAGGGATATGTCCGTCCGCCTTTGGCGGATGACTGGCCCTGTTTTCTTTCCTTGTGTCTTTTATCAGTAGTTATCTTTAGACACTCAAAAACAGGCACCCTATAAGCTAGGTACTATGATACACCAGCTTAATGGGCGTGTAAACACCTTATATTGTGCTTTAGCTCACATTACAACAGTTGAAAAGCCTGTATAAAGGTTGTAAAATAATCGGTGAATTTCGGGATTGTATAAGCTTGGGCGTAAGCCTCGGCGGGTGCTCGAGGTTAGCCCTTTTCAATCTGAGGAGGAATAGTGGCCTGGTGGCTTTTGGTAATATTGGCACCGGCCGCTATCTTGCTGGTGCTGCGTTCGGTGCGTAGGTCTAATCAATCCAGAGTCCTCGAAGTACTGCGCTGGCAGCCACAGGACCCTCGAGGCTTGGTAAGACCTTTGGGGATCTCGCTTGGCGTACTCGAATACTGGACTGAACAGTGGGACAAGGCCGGCTGGATAAAACCATGGCCCGATAAGAAGGTTGCTTTCGGCGAGTGGATTCCATCTCGACAGCTCACCGACAAAGGCAGACAGGCCCTTGATCGGTTAAGCCGTCGTTGGTTTATCAGCTCTGTTCTACTGTTTGTACTAGTTTTGGTATTTACAACGTTAGTCTGGACCCACAACGCCTACTAGAGCCCCTGGCCAAAAGGAGTACAGATGAGTCTCATCGTGGCTTTGGCCGCTCCCGTGGCATTGACCATCTACGGTTTTAGCCACCTAAGAAGAGAGGCCAGATTTGGGCTGTGGGCCATCTGCGGCGGATTGGCACTGATGTACATCGCTATCGCCGCATCCCAGGCAAACTGAACCGAAGCGACTCCTCATGAACTACATATGACCTGGCCATGTCTTTAAACTGGCCATTTTTTAAAATTGAAGGACAACCTACGGTTTTCCTTCAACGCCGCTTTCGGCATAGCCGAATTTCCCTAAAGCGAAACCGCGGCTACTATCTTTCCCTGTATTGACGATTGTCTAAGACTTCTTTCAGCAGACCTATTCGGTCAGAAATTATACCATCGGCGCCGCTACGGATAGCGTGTTTTATACCTAGTGAAGAATTTGCTGTCCATACAATCGCCTTAAAGCCACGGTTGTGCACCAAGCTAACCATTGGCGTACTTACGAGTGAATGATGCATAAAAATGGCCTCTACGTCCTTTAAGCGGCCAGTTTTAAGCATTAGCAGGTTCATATTCTTAAACCTTAAGCCCCGACCTACCGTTAGCCCCATACTGATTTTTTTAGCGCCGCAGGCGTCGAAAAATAGCCGCAAACGCTTATAACCAAAACCAGTTACGCATACTCGATCTTGTACGTTTAGGCGTTTAACTAACTTAGCCAGCGGTACCGCTGACTCATCAGTCTTGAGGTCCAGTATGAATTTCATCTTTGGCAGCGCTGTAAGGATCTCTTCCAAGGTGGAAATCTGGGCACCGCCAGGCTTGAGGGTTAATCGTAGTTGGTCTAAAGTCATTTTCTGGAGGGTTCGGCGGGTTATATCCCTTTTTAAGCTGGCCTGTAGCCAGTTGTACGAACCATGGATTAACACCACTTCGCCGGTGGCGGCTAATATTATATCGGTTTCGGCATATTCATAATCTAAGCTCATGGCAGCTTGGAAGGCTTCTAAGGTATTTTCTTTATCAGTGCCGGCCCCATCACCACCGCGGTGGGCAATCATCAGGGGTTTGTCACCTGAGCCCCAAAAAGCACTAGGCTTTGGCGGCCGGGACTTCGACTTCGGTTTCGGCATCACCGTTATCTAGAACTTTATCGACTAAAGCCAATGATACTACGCTGTCACCGTCGTTCAGGCGCATAATCCGTACGCCTTGGGTGGCCCGGCCCAGCTGCGGTATATTTTTTAGGCCTAGGCGGATAGTTTGGCCTTCGCGGCTGATGATAATTACCTCTTGGTCATCGCCTACCAGCGATTTAACACCTACCAGCTGGCCTGTCTTCTTATTTACAACAGCTGAGCGGATGCCTACGCCGCCACGCTTGTGGGCGGTAAATTGTGAGACTTTAGTGCGCTTGCCATAGCCAAATTCGCTAATTACAAAGATGAACGAATCCTCTTGGGCGATGTCCATACCAATCACCTGGTCGCCAGTCCGCAGGCGGATGCCGCGAACACCGCGGCTGACCCGGCCCATTGGCCGGGCATCACGCTCGTGGAAGCGGATGGCCTGGCCTTGGCTGGTGCTGATAATCACTTCGTCTTCGCCACTCGTCATCCGGATCCACTTTAGTTCGTCGCCATCATCCAGGTTAATAGCAATTAGGCCGCTTTGGCGGACATTTTTGTATTGCTCAAACGGTGTTTTCTTAACTACTCCCTTGATCGTACACATTAGCAGGTTGCCGCTGCCGGCCTCGGCCTTGCTGACATTAATCACTGAACTAACTATTTCTTCGGGCTGCAGCTGCAACAAATTGACCAGCGCTACACCCTTGGCGTTTAGGCCTACAGCCGGCACTTCATATGTCTTAATCCTGAAGACCCGGCCTTTATTGGTGAAGAACAGCAGGAAGTCATGTGTAGAGGCATTTACAACGTGTTCGATGACATCTTCTTCGCGGGTAGCCATACCGCGCCGGCCCTTGCCACCGCGTCCTTGCTTCTTATAATCAGCGATAGAAGTCCGTTTTATATAGTTTGCTGATGTAAGAGTTACTACGACTTGTTCGTCCGGAACCAGGTCTTCGTCGCTCAATTTACCGAGTTCTTGCGGCACAATTTTGGTCCGACGCTCGTCGCCAAACCGCTTTTTCATGTCCTCCAGCTCGTCCTTAATTAGCTTAAGAATTTTCTTTTCATCGGCCAAAATGGCTTCTAGCTGAGCAATTGTTTTGAGCAACTCGGCCAGCTCGTCCTCAATCTTTTTGCGCTCCAGGCCAGCCAGAGTGCGTAGCTGCATGGCCAGGATGGCCCGGGCCTGGATTTCACTGAGCTTGAACTTCTTAATCAAATTAGCTTGGGCTTCTTCGGTAGTCTGGCTGGCCCGGATGGTCTTTATAACTTCATCGATATGATCCAAGGCAGTCTTTAAGCCCTCTAAGATGTGGGCCCGCTCCTGGGCTTTGCGTAGCTCAAACTCAGTGCGGCGGCGGACTACTACCTGACGGTGCTTAATGTGCTCGTTAATGATATCTTGCAGACCTAGCACCCGCGGCTGGATACCGTCCATCAGCGCTAGCATGTTGTAATGAAAAGCCGTCTGCAGTGGCGTCAGCTTATACAGCTGATTTAGTAACTTCTTAGGATAAGCATCTTTTTTGAGGTCAATCACTACCCGCACCGACCCACGCGAGGACTCATCCCGGATATCATTGATGCCGCTGATCTTCTTATCGCGTACCAGCTCAGCGATTTTCTCGACCAGCCCGGCCTTGTTAACGGCGTAAGGAATCTCAGTTATAACAATCCGGTGGCGGCCCTTGGTGGCTTCTTCGATATCAGCCACGCCGCGCACAATTACACCGCCGCGGCCGGTGGCAAAGGCGCTACGGATCGATTCCTTGCCGTAAACTACAGCGCCGGTCGGAAAATCCGGCCCTTTAACGTGCTGCATTAAATCATCGAGCGTGGCGTCGGGATTGTTGATTTGGGTAATCGTGGCATCTATCAGCTCTGTTAAATTGTGTGGCGGAATGTTTGTTGCCATTCCTACAGCAATGCCCACTTGGCCGTTTAACAACAGGTTGGGCAGCTTGGCCGGCAGGACTTCTGGTTCTTGCTGCGAGCCATCAAAATTGTCGCGGAATGGTACGGTTTCTTTATCGATATCCTCTAGCAGCGCCTCGGATGGCCGGGTCATGCGGGCCTCGGTGTAGCGATAAGCCGCTGCCGGGTCGCCGTCCATACTGCCAAAGTTGCCCTGCCCGTCTACAAGTGGGTAGCGGGTGCTAAAGGGCTGGGCCAGGCGGACCATGGCGTCATAAATTGCGGTGTCACCATGCGGGTGGTATTTACCCATAACATCGCCGACAATCTGGGCGCTCTTGCTGTGCTTGGCAGTTGGCCCCAGATTATTTTTGTCCATAACATATAAAATCCGGCGGTGGACTGGTTTGAGGCCGTCGCGCACGTCGGGCAACGCCCGGGCCACAATTACGCTCATGGAGTACTGTAGGTAACTGGTCTCCATCTCGTTTTCGACGGAGTGGTCCAGGACAATCCGGGAGTGCTTATCCGATGTTGGCAATACGCCCTTGCTGCGCTCGTCCATCCTAAATGTCCAGGTCCTTTACGAACTTGGCGCGGCTTTGAATAAAGTTTTTGCGCATTTCTACCTCTGTTCCCATCAGCTTGCTAAAGATGCCATCGGCCTTCTCGGCGTCCTCTACCCGCACCTGCACCAACCCTCGGTTGGAGGGGTCCATGGTAGTTTCCCACAACTGCTCGGCGTCCATTTCGCCTAAACCTTTGTAGCGTTGGATGGCAGCACCGGCCTGTTTAATCCGGTCCTCATCTTTATCAATCTTGGTGCCTTTAGCTTTACGATCGGCAATCATTTTTTCGATGATCTCATCGCGCTCTTCATCGCTGTAGGCATAGTGTTTTTGCTTGCCGGCGGTAATGGCGAACAGTGGCGGCTGGGCTACATAAACGTGGCCGCCGTCTAGCACCGGCCGTAAGTGCCGGAAAAACAGCGTCATCAGCAGCGTGGTAATGTGGCTGCCATCGACGTCGGCATCGGTCATAATTACAATCCGTTCGTAGCGCAGGCCGTCTAAACTAAACTGTTCCTCAATACCTACCCCCAAGGCTTTAATCAGGTTTAGGATCTCCTGGTTGGCCAACATCTTATCTAGTCGGGCGCGTTCAACGTTGAGAACTTTACCACGCAGTGGCAGGATTGCCTGGTAGTAACTGTTGCGGCCATCTTTGGCGCTGCCACCGGCCGACTGCCCCTCGACAATAAATAGCTCGGCCTGGCTGCGGTCTTTGGTGGCACAGTCGGCCAGCTTACCCGGCAGGCTGGCGCCTTCCAGCGCGCCTTTGCGGATGATGTTATCGCGGGCGGCGCGGGCAGCCCTTCTAGCTCGGGCAGCCAGCAAACCCTTATTAACAATTTTGCGGGCAATCGCTGGATGCTCTTCGAAATAATAAGCCAGCCATTCGTTCATAACGGTCTCTACATAGCCGCGCACCTCGGGGTTACCCAGCTTGTTTTTGGTCTGGCCTTCAAATTGGGGGTCAGGGATTTTGACCAAAATTACGGCCGTGAGGCCCTCGCGGCAATCTTCGCCGGTCAGGTTTTCTTCTTTTTCCTTTAGCAGGCCACTTTTGTGGGCATAATCGTTAACCACCCGCGTCAGGGCCGTCCTAAAGCCCGTTAAATGGCTGCCGCCGTCCAAGTTGTAAACATTGTTGGCAAAAGCCATAACCGTCTCTGAGAAGGCGTCTGTGTACTGCAGGGCGATCTCTACCACGCCGTCTTCTACCTGCTTTTCGACATAGAAGATTTCCTCATCCAAGGCCTCTTTACCGGCATTGAGGTGGCGGACATAGCTTTCGATGCCGCCCTCGAAGTAAAAACCGTAGCTTTCGCCGCTGCGCTCATCAGTTACGCTGGCCTTAACACCTTTGGTCAAATAGGCTTGATGGCGCAAATAGTTGACTACCCACTGATAGTCAAACTCAATGCCATCTTTGAAGATGGTCTCATCGGGGTAAAAAGTGATAATTGTACCGGTGTCATTAGTGGCTTCGCCCTTGATGAGCTTGGTGGTCGGTACGCCGGCGGCGTATTCTTGGGTCCATACAAAACCATCGCGCTTAACCTGGGCAATCATCCTGGTAGATAGAGCATTCACTACTGATGAGCCCACGCCGTGCAGGCCACTCGACACCTTATAACCGCCGCTGCCAAACTTACCGCCGGCGTGCAGTGTGGTTAATACTGTCTCTAAGGTGTTCTTTTTGGTTTTAGGATGGATATCTACCGGAATACCCCGGCCGTTATCAGTGATGGTGGCGCTGCCATTGGCGTGTAAGGTGATAGATACTTCATTGGCATAACCGGCAATTACTTCGTCAATACCGTTGTCGGCCAGCTCTTTTATAAGGTGGTGCAAGCCGTCGTAACCGGTGCTACCGATGTACATACCGGGGCGCTTGCGCACCGGGTCCAGGCCCTCTAAAACCTGAATCTGGCTGGCATCATAATTATGGCCGCCAGCCGCCTTTTTTTCAGCACTCAACTCAGTAGTTCCCTCGTCTTTATTAGTCCCATATTCTACTAATAATTATAGAGTAAAATGGCACTAAAAACAAGCATTTAGACCACTTTACAATAGGTTGAACTAGCTCAACTGCCTAAATTGACTTTTTAAGACTTTAGCGGTATAGTATAGCCGCCTATTCGCCTTACGGCTGAATGGGTGGATTTTATAAAATTTGAAGCCTTGTTCACTCCTTAGCTCGGAAAGGACACTGATGAGCTACATTAAGCTAGCGACCAGCATCATGCCTGAGCAGTTGATCTTCATTGGCCCGTTCTACACCCAGGTACGCAGAGACAGGATCAAGGAGATTCTGGAGTACCAACTCGAGGAACTCAATGGTCAACTCAACCTGGGCGACGGCGAGGGGATCAAACTGGTGATGGAAAACACAGATTTAGCCGACACTGTACCGATTGACCCCGCTAAACCAGAGCGAGCCATCGGAATCATCCGGCAGCAATACGACGTCATCTACAAGCAGTTCTAGGCTTCATCAGTTCGCGGACAGCCACACCAGTCCGCAACAAGCCCCGGGGGGAGCTCGAGTGTATGCCGCATACCACTCGTTCCCCTCGGGATAGTACTTTCGAATCAGATTGGTGGAATATAATTCCATAGATGTGATCCGAAAGGATTGCAAAGCTTTTCGCACCTTGAATTATCAAACCGAAAGAGGTTTCGTGTGTCTGAAGACCAGCAATTGGTTGAAGTGGAGTATCTCCACTGTGGCCACCGAAGTGAGATGGCATTGAGCATGATCGAAAATGCTGGCTTCCCCAGAATTGTCCGGGGTGGCCGGACACTTCTGCCTCAAGAAGAGTGTCCGATCTGTGGCTCTAGCGCACTGTTCCAGCATCAAGGCAAGCGGCATCGCCACCTGCGGCTGGCGTAAATTTCTACCGAAAGGCTAAAATGATGCATCCCAAGACGCTCTCAGAGCCCTACGACTGGGCGAAGGACCACGACTTTAAGCAGGGACTCGAGGCCATTAGGCCAGTTAAACCTGTCGGACAGCAGCCCCAACGGCTGAGTCTGTTCCGCCGGATCTGGCTGAGCGCATCATCCAGCTGGTAAGAGTTCAAGGGTTCCGCGTAATCCGGGTGCATACGCGGACAAGGGCAGTGGCGCTAACGCGCCACTGCCCTTTTTAAATTGGTGAGCGAGTCTCTAAGCTTTTCGGGCATTAGGAGCCAGCCCGATTAGATGTTGTGAAAAACGGGCGGCCTTGGGTGCGAGGGTTGTTTGACGAGTAATTTATCTGGGAGATGAATTACGAGGAGTTCCCGAGCAAGCCTGTTTTTTGACATCAGATAGTCGGTTGGCGACGGTCCGAAAAGTTTAGGGGCGAGCGTTGTTACTCACCAAAGGATAAGTTGCCGTCCTTATCAATATGTACGATTTGGCTTTGGTGCTTGGCTGGATCGATCTCGCGGTCAATCTTAAACTCGCCGGCACGACCGTGGTCTACGGCCGCTTCTAGTTTGGGCTGGTTATTGGGCTCGACTGGTTTATGTGTGACAGCCGGTTTGAGTGCGGGTGGTTGCGTTGACTTCGGTGGGCTCGCCGGTACTGATGTGGGCTTTACAATGGTCTCTTTACGTTTGGCTAGCCATTCATCCAGGAAAGATGAGCCAGACGAGGGCGGCTTGGGTGTTGGCGCTGGCCGCGAAGCTGGCTGGAAGCCGCCGGCTGGCAAACCTGCCTGTCCGGCAGGCAGGCTGGAGGAGCCAAAGGCCGGCCCGCCTGACTGCCGGTAGGCAGGGCCGGCGCCTAAGCTGTCGAATGGGCTAGTTGGGCGCGGTAGTGGCTTAGTCTCTAAACGCTTAAATATCTCTGACTCCACTTGCCCCTTCGGCCGGCCGTACTTGGCAGCACTAAGCTGCTTGAGGGCATCGGCTAGTTGCGGATTGGGATTACCCAGCGGCGGCAGCGTGGCCATGCTAAACGGTTGGACTGGCACGCCACCAATCATCATCCGGACTGCGGTGTTGTAGTTGGGCAAAAATTGTAAATCATCGATGTCGAACACCGGTGCAAACTGCTTGGCTAAGAATTCGGCGTCAGTGGTGCCTACCCTAAAGGTGACCACCGAGCCAACGTTACCAAACACGGCATCGCGGATTTCCTCGCTCAGCTGAGTCGTAAACTGGTTAGCCACAATCAAATTGAGGTGATACTTACGGGCCTGGCTCAAGATATCGGCAAAGGAATCTGTCGAGAAGTTCTGGAACTCATCGACATACAAGCAGAAGTCTTTGCGGTATTCCTCTGGAACGTCGGCCCGGCTCATGGCCGCGGCCTCGAACTTCATTACAAAAATCATGCCCAACAGCTTAGAGTTAAGGTCCCCTGTCCGGCCGCGGCTAAGATTAACTAGCAGGATTTTGCCCTCGTCCATCACTTCTCGTAAATTGAAGGCGCTCTTGGTCTGGCCGATGATGTTACGCATCATTTCGTTGGACAAAAAGGCACCAAATTTAGATACAAACCAGCTGGTGACCTCGCCGAACTCGTTGCTACGCTGGCTGGCTGGCATTTCTTTACGCCAGAATTCCAGTACGTTCTGGTCAGTGACGTGCTTGAGTTTTTGCTCCACAAACGCCGGGTCGCGGAACAGCTTAGGAATATCTATAAAAGTGCCGCCGGCGGGGTCGGCCATGACAGCCAGCGCCGCATTACGGAATAGGTGCTCGTAACGGGGGCCGATAATGCCCTGCCGGGTCGGGTCATACAGTTTATAAAGCATGTTAATGGCTTCTTGAATCAGGAAATCCTTTTGGTCGTCGCTATGGAACTCAAACATATTTAAGCCTAATGGAAAGTCCATATCGGCCGGGCTGAAGTAAATAACGTCCTCTGTGCGCTCTTTTGGCACCATTGCCAGCAGTTTTTCGGCCGTGTCGCCGTGCGGGTCCACAAAAGCAAAGCCGCGGCCTTCTAGCATGTCCTGGAGCGCCAGATTCTCCATGTAGGTTGATTTACCGGTACCCGTCTGCCCAACCACGTACATATGGCGGGCCCGATCGGTCTCGGCCAGCCGGATTTCCTTTTTGGCGCCGCGGAACATGTTGTAGCCCATTAGCATACCGTGCTGCGGCACGTTGCGCGGCCCATCTACTTGCTTAGAAGCCTGGCGTTCTACCTGGCTGGTCGGGATATTCTTTTGGTCCGGGAAGTGGAACAAGGTAGCCAGCTCGGTGGCATTTAAGATGTTCTTGGTTTTTTCCTGGGGGAAGAACCTCAGGATATAACCGGTGATAAAACTATCCAAATCGCGGGCCGGCACAAATTTAAAGCCGTTTTTACCAGGGGCGTCATACAGCGAAAAGGTAGCTACTAGATTATTCAGGATCGTCTGGGCCCGGTGAGAGATGTTAGAGCTGGCCACCAACCTTATCATCACCTCAAAGCCCGGCTGCTTGGTCTTTTCTTCAATCGCCTGGATGGCGGCTTGGTCTAAACCAGATAGCTCCTTGGGTTCGTCCTTCTTGGCCTCACCGACAGCTTCTGGCGGCCGGATAATCGCTGTAAATATATCGCCGACTCCTGATAAGGCGCCATCGACACCGCCGCCGGATTTTTTACCGCGCTTTTTATCGGCCTCGGCTTTGGAGGCCTTGCGCCAGGCCGGGTCGGCTGGCCGCAACAAGATTTGAATGCCGGCGCCATCCTCTTTAGTCAAGGTTGATAAAGCATTGAGTAGTGGCTGCATGGTGTCGCGCTTAATATCTTCATAAGTGCCGATTGGATAGGCGTAATTTTCTTTGAGCACCATCTCGCCACCCAGCGTACCGGTGATGCGGCCAACCTGGCTAAAAATGTTATGTTCAGCGACCTCTTCTAAGCGGGCCGTCGGATAAGCACTAACGATAGCCTGTTCGACTACGCTCAGCAACGGCACCGGCACGGCGGCGTAATAATGCACCGCGCCTTTGCTGGCAATGATTTCTAAGCCAACGTGGCGCTGACCGTACAGCCGGTGCTTAAAGCCCTTCTGAAAGGTGCTGGCCAGTATGCCATACAAAGTTTGGGCCCGCGAGATATTCTCATCAATTACGTCGCGGGCATCGCGGCCGCCGATGTCGGTATCATCGCTTAGCGGCGGCAAATGGATCAGCACCGGCACCATCTTCAACCCACGTTCATAATTTTTTTGTTCACGCCAAATGCCGCGTAAATACATGTAAGCGAAACCGGCTCCGCCGGCCAAAATCGCCAGGAACAATAAAAGGATGATCAGGGCTGTCATGCCGCGGCTTCGTCCGTTTTAATCTGTTTACCAAACCGTTTTTGGATGTAATCGGCCTTAACTTTGCTCATTTCGCTCTTTTGTAGATAAGGGTCGTCCTGGGTACGGGCAATTACTTCCTTAGCTTTGTTTACCCAGAGCGGTTCGATGTGGTCGCTATCATGGGCTGGATGATCGGACGCCGGATGGGCCGGCACGGTAGTATCAGGCGCTGGTACAGCAATAATTGGAGCATCAATAGCTGGGATATCATCGGGAATAGCCTGCAAAGCCGGCGCTGGGGCTTGTTTGCCAACCGTTTCCGGTGCAGCCGCTGGAGCTTCTTGAGCCATTTCCTGCCGCTGGTCTTCGCCCTCTGGACCGACTGGCTGCGGTGGCAGTTCAAAGTTTGCCTGGGATGATTCCCCCCTGTTTGGATTCATAACCAATATTATAACGTGATTTGGTGCCGCGAGCCCAGACTAGCCACGTCGCGAAATATAGAAAACCAAGCCGAAGCTAATCAATACCAGAATCAGAGCATCTACCCAGTTCAGCGACTGGGCGCTCCTAAACATCAAAAGAGTCAGGATTATCAGGCTAACCGCCACAATCCGGTAACGGTTTTTAGGGCTGACCTCTCCCAATTGGGCACCCACCACCCAGTAACCGAAACTGATTAGAAAAACCAGGGCCAATACAAAGAAGACCACTGCATAGATAATTTTATCGATCGGGTTGGTGCTGGCCATCAAAACAGCCAGGCCCAAAAGGCTTAAGGCTGATAGCCAAAAAGATAGTTTGCGTCGGCGGATTAGCATTACTTTTATTGTATATAAAAATCTGCCGGAATGGACTTCTCGGCAGACTTTTTTGGGTATAAGAACTAGGAGCCGCGGGCGGTAAATGCGCTGCTATGTAAATTACTTTATAGCGCTTACCGCCGGTTGGCTTTGTGACTGACCGCTCTAATTCGTTTTAACGAATTTCGAGCGATGGCCTCCCCCAAGAGAGTGCGTAAGTTTTTGTTTTGGACTTACCATGTCAGGATACTACACTTTTGGCACTAAGTCAAGAGTACTACATTGTACTTTATACATTAATACAGTTATTGCCAACTCGATTACAACGTAGATATATTTACATTCTAATAATTTAAACAACATACAAAACCAGAACAAATTGCCTCAATTCGGCTTTGTTTTGTGAAGAAAATACCCGCCAAATTTGACGTTTTCCTCGAACTCATTATGGCCTGAAACTGCCTCTAATTTGGTCCTGAATTCGATTTCGAAGCCGTCTAATCGGTGACCAAAATAGTGCTTAAGAGCCCACGACATTGAGTACAAATTTCTCTTCCTCC
>JAIFWC010000063.1 GCA_019662065.1 Candidatus Saccharimonadota bacterium | reverse complement strand
CTTCAACTGTGCCATCACCTTCTTCCATGTGGACTGCTTCGTGCAGTTTGGGGTCAAAAACCTCACCAACCGTTTTGATGCGTTTAACTCCAAGCTGGGCAAAGCCTTGTTCGAACTGCTTCATCACGCCTTTGACACCTTTAACATAATCGTGGTCTTTTAAATCTTTAGGCGTGTGCTTAATAGCCCGCTCCAAATTATCGATAGCCGGCAACAGCTCTTGGACAATCATGGCCTTGTAGAATTCACCTAAACGCGAGCGCTCCTCTTCATGCCGGCGGCGCAGGTTGTGAGCATCGGCCCGCTCACGCTGCAAGGCCTCCGTCAGCTCGCCGATCTTTTGTTCCAGTTCTTTAACTGTCGGCTTTTTAGACATAAAGGGTTTCCTCCAAGGCTTTGCCGGCCTGGCCGACTAGGCCCATTACATCTCGATAGCTTTGGCGGGTGGGACCCAGAACACCAATATAGCTGCGGTCGCTAAAGGGGCTGCGGAAGCGGCTGATGATTAAACTAGCGCCAGCGCTGCGGCCAATCGGATTCTCGCGGCCGATATAGACACTGAGCGGCTCGTTAGGGGCGGCCTCCTGTAGCCAAGGCTCCAGATTGTCCAATAATCGTGCGACTTCCTGGACTTGGCCGGGGTGCATAAACTCTGGCTGCCCAAATAAATTAGACAGACCGCTCATGTAAAGCTGTGGGCCAATTGTCGCTATACCAAGGTTATGGGTTAGTTCTACCAAGGTATCTACTGTGTTGCGGATCGTCCGCTCGGGGTGGCCACCGCTAGAAACCCGGGCTTGCAGCGCCCTTTGGCCGCGGCTCTCAGCCGGCTCAGTACTTTCGGCCAGGTTATTGACATAAAAACGGTAGCCTTTATCGGTGGGAATTCGGCCGGCGCTAGTGTGTGGCTGTTTGATATAGCCATCGCGCTCTAAGGCGACCATTTCAGATCGTACAGTGGCGCTGGAGACATCAAAAACTTTGGCCAGCAAACTGCTACCAACCGGGCTGGCGACTTCGGCATACTGCTCGACAATCGCCTGTAAAATCTTGGCTTGTCTATCGGTCATTTGGCACTCACACAACTCTGTTGCTAAGTGTCTTTATTGTAGTAAAATTAGCAGTCTAGTGTCAAGAGTGCTAATACATTGAGGCCAGTTTATCGTTTAAAGACGATTGCAGGTGTTCAATTAGGCTGCGGCCCCTACCTTGGTGAGGGTTAGCTTTACCTTCGACAATTGCATTAATGATCCCACCTGATTGCTCGATATTTTCGGAAATTACAAAGTGGTAATAATCCTGTGCTAGACCTTCCTGGAAAATATTGCGGGAGGTTTCAAGGCGACGTTTTTGCTCGTCGGGGCGCATGTGGCCACGACCGGCAAACCGGCGCTGCCACTCTTCGAAGCTGGGTGGTAGTAGCATAATCACAATTGTGTCTGGTTTGGCCTTAATCACGCTGTGCACCCCTTTTATATCGACATCGGTTATGGCGATTTTGCCCTCTTTTTGGGCTTTTTCCAGCTCACGAATACTAATGCCAGAAACTTGCTGGTTATGAATAATCTCGGACTCCAAAAACTCACCGGCTTTAAGATCGGCCAGCATTTCTTCTTCGGTTCTAAACCAATATTCTTTACCATTTTGCTCCATAACGCCGTCATTTTCGCGGGGTGGACGGGTAGTATCCGAAACTACAAAATAGTAGCCGCCGGTTTTTAGCTGGCGCCGAATAATTGTATTTTTTCCAGCCGACGTCGGTGCCAAGAGCAACACCAAGCGCAAATCCTTAGTAGCCTGTTGGGCTCGGGACGATATGTGATACTTGTCTAAGATATCTTTAAATTCCTGGTAATGTCGAAGTTCTGCCATTGCTGAATTATATCTTAGGCGAAGGTCAACTCTTTGTAGATTGATTCGGCGGCTTGGCGGCCAGCGGCCTCACGGGCGACATTGGGTTTACCGCTAACCAACACCTTAGTCTGGTAAACCGCCTGGTCTAAATCGTCATTGAGAATAAAGTGGACTTGGGGGTCATTAAGCGCAAAGTTAAATGACCGCTTTGATTCCTCTAGACGCTTGGCTAGCTGGTCGCTTTCGACATTATGCTTATCCAGCCGGCTCATCCATTCCAGAAAATCCGGTGGCGTTACAAAAGCGCTGGTGGTCTCGTTAAAGCCCAGCTGCCTAAACAACGGCACTACATCGGCCACTACTGCATAAACTGCTAACCCAACTTGAGGGTAGGCATCGGCCCGCGTGGCATAAAAGTCGCCGGCTGGGCCAATTGCTACCTGTACAAACTTGCGGGCTTTAATATCGGTCACTAGTTGGTCGTAGTCGGTGCGAAAAAAATAATCGGTGCCATCGATTTCATCCGGACGGATTGGCCGGGAGGTGTCAGTTGGTACAAACGGGATACCCAAACGTTTGATGATACTGGTTTTACCAACCCCCGTGCCACCGATTATCATCAGTAAATCGATATCGCTGATGCGGTTAATAACATCACTCGGCGCCTGATAATCTCTAACTAGATCTGGTAAAATTTTGATTAAATCTTCGCGCGTCATTCACTAATCTCGCTTGAGCATTACAGCGAAGGCTTCGGCCGGGATGTCGACTCTACCAAACCGTTTCATCCGCTCTTTGCCCCGCTTTTGCTTGGCCAATACTTTCTTTTTGCGTGACACATCACCGCCATATAAGCCGATTGTAACATCTTTGCGGAAGGCACTGATATCTTCGCGGGCGATAAACTTGCCACCAATCGCAGCCTGCAGCGCCACTTTAAACTGCTGGCGAGGGATAACTTCTTTAAGTTTAGCCACGGCGCTGCCCTTCCTCC
>JAIFWC010000014.1 GCA_019662065.1 Candidatus Saccharimonadota bacterium | reverse complement strand
TATCGGCTACTCTAGCCGTTACTTTTCAGATCATCTGGCCTCAATTTTGACCATCCAGATCGTAGTTGGTATACTAATAGGCGCCGCTTCATCAGGAATTGCGACCAGGCGGTATTTGAAACTCAGACAATAAAAATATCAATAATCTAATTAATCAATAAGTAACGGGGGTAAGCCGAGCTAATCAGCCCGGTTTTGTATTTAAGACTGTGGATAAATTGGCTTGCAATCATAAGGGGTATGCTATTATTAAAGTGTTAAGTCAAAAACAAAAAGCTAGATTTAAAATGGTTCGAATCAAATTTCTAATATTCACTATCTTAACCGGCGCACTATTAGCCGGTGCCACCATAGTTGGTGGGACCGTTCGGGCCGACCAAATTGACGCCCAAATTAACGCCCTGCAGCAGCAGAATTCCGGCTTGCAGGCCAATTCTGATTCCTTAGCCGCTACGGCAGCGTCTTATCAAGCAGCAGTTGATGTGCTAAATGCCAAAATCAGCTCGCTGCAAGCAGCGATTGTAGCTACCCAGAACCAGATCGATGCCTTGCAAAAACAAATCGAAGAAGCTCAAGCCGAGCTCGACCATGAAAAGCAGGTACTAGGTGAAAACATCAAGACAATGTACCTGGAAGGCGATGTTTCAACTCTAGAGGTTCTAGCCAGTAGTAAAGATCTAAGTGATTTTGTTAATAAACAAGAATATCGTAACTCAGTGTCGAATAAAGTTAAGACTTCGGTCGAAAAAATTAATTCACTGAAGGCTGAGCTCCAAAAACAGCAGCGCGAACAGCAAGATTTACTTAAGGACCAGCAAACGCAGCAAACCCAGCTGCAAGCCGACCAAACTCAACAAAATGAACTGCTTAACTTCACTGAAGGCCAAAAAGCGGCCTACGATAGCCAAATTAAAACTAACAACTCCCAGATTGCCAGCTTGCGGGCCCAACAGGCCGCCCTTAACCGAAAACTCGGCGGCATACCGGTAGCCGGTGATCCAGGTCATGGTGGTTACCCAGCGGTTTGGAATAACGCTGCTCAAGATAGCACGATCGACAGCTGGGGCATGTATAACCGCGAGTGTGTTAGTTACACGGCTTGGAAAGTCTATCAAACCTTTGGCTATATGCCGTACTGGGGCGGGGTAGGTAATGCCAACCAGTGGCCAGGTGATGCCGCCCGGGCTGGTATCCCAACCGGTTCGGTGCCCAAAGCCCATTCGGTGGCAATCTGGAATGTTGGAGCGTTTGGACACGCCATGTGGGTTGAAGCCGTTAGCGGCAGCACTATCTACGTCAGCCAGTACAATTACGATTACGCCGGGCACTACTCCGAAATGACCATCAACGGGTCCGGCCTTACATACATATATTTCGGCGAGTAAACTCACAGATAAACTTAAGCATCGATAGGCTATAATAGTCCTAGTGTTAAATAACAAAGAGAGGGTTTGAAGCTTTGCATCCCGAGGCAGAGGAGCATTATGTTGAGGTCGGCCGGCACCATCACCGCTGGCCGGTCCTCAAAATATTTGCCACACTGGTTTTGGTATTGTTAATCTTTGGCTCCGGCGTAGCGGTCGGCCAAGGTAATATCCATCTATGGGGCGGCAAAGGCATCAGCCAAAGCGGTGCGCCATCATCACTAGATTATTCGTCGGTCGATAAGGTTTATACAATCTTAAAGAACGATTTTGATGGCCACCTCGATCCCAACAAACTCAACCAGGGCTTGCGCCGTGGTTTGGTTGAGGCGGCTGGCGACCCTTACACCGAATATTTTGACCCGGCTGATGCCAAAGCCTTTAATAACGAATTATCCGGCAGCATTACCGGCATTGGCGCCGAGCTGGGGACTGACGCTGATAATAATATCGTAATTGTAGCGCCGCTGAGCGGCTATCCGGCTGAGAAAGCCGGCCTAAAGCCCAAAGATATTATCGCGGCGGTTGATTCCCAACCAACTCAAGGCATGAGTGTTGATTCGGTTGTCCGTAAAATTCGCGGTAAAGAGGGCACTGATGTAACCCTAACAATTGTGCGCGGCAGTCAAAAACCATTCCAAGTGACTATCACCCGTCAAAAAATCACAATCGCGACCGTTAAGTACCAAGAAGATGGCAATATTGGTTATCTAAAAATCAGCCAATTTAGTAATGACACTATCGATTTAGCTCAAAAAGCCGCCCAGGAATTTAAAGCTAAAGGTGTTAAGGGTGTTGTACTTGATCTGCGCAGCGACCCAGGCGGTTATTTATCGGGTGCGGTTGGCGTCTCGAGCTTATGGCTCGATAAAGGCCAGCTGGTAGTCCAAGAGCGCCGTGGCAGTACAATTGTCAGCAGCGAATTCGCCAACGGCAATAACATTTTAAAGGGCTTGCCAACCGTGGTTCTAATTGACGGTGGCAGCGCCAGCGCCAGCGAAATTACCGCTGGCGCCTTACGTGATAACGGCGCCGCCCAACTGGTAGGCGTCAAAAGCTTCGGCAAGGGCAGTGTACAGCAGGTAGAAAACCTGCCCGATGGCTCAGAACTCAAAGTTACAATTGCCCGCTGGTTTACGCCAAAGGGTAAAAACATCGATAAGCAGGGCATTACACCAGAAACTATCGTCAATGTCTCTGACAGCGATGCCACCGCCGGCAAAGACCCGCAAAAAGACAAAGCCTACCAAATCCTCCAAGCCAAGTTCTAATTACTTGACTTGTTAAGTATTTTATTGCGCTTGCGTAAATCTAAAGCGATAGGGTAAGCTATAGGACAGTAAAATCTTTAGCGGAGGAGTGCAAAGCAAGCGTGGCAAGAGCCAGGGCTGATACCAAGTATGTGTTTGTAACCGGCGGCGTTTTATCGGGCGTCGGTAAGGGTATCACCGCCGCTTCCATCGGCACTATCCTAAAGGCCCGTGGCCTTTCCGTAAACATCCAAAAGTGCGACCCTTATCTTAACGTCGATGCCGGCACGCTCAATCCGGCCGAACATGGTGAGTGCTTTGTAACCCACGACGGCGCCGAAACTGACTTAGACCTTGGCCATTACGAAAGATTCATGGATATTGAGCTGGGGCAGTCTAGCAGCTTGATGTCCGGGCGGATACTGCGTGAAGTTATAGATGATGAACGGGCTGGCAAATATCTCGGCAAAACCGTCCAAATTATTCCGCATGTCACTAACCACATCCAGGAAACCGTCGCCAAAACCGCCAAAGGCTTTGATGTCCACATAGCCGAAGTCGGTGGGACGGTGGGTGACTACGAATCTCTAAGTTTTATCGAGGCCATCAGGGAGCTGTCTCTCAAGTTAGATCCCCAGGATTGCTTGTTTGTGCACGTAGTGTATGTACCTTATCTGGGGGCTAGTGGCGAATTTAAGACCAAACCAGCCCAAAACGCTGTGCGCGAACTACGCGGCCTGGGGATTGTACCGGATATCTTAGTGGTCCGCTCGGAGGTCAAACCGTCTAAGTCGATCCAGGCTAAACTGAGTTTGTTTTCGGGGGTCGATAAGAATGCCATTGTACTACTGCCTAACGCTCAAACCATCTACCAAGTGCCACTGACTCTAGAAGATAGTGGTATTGGCGACGTCATTACTGGGCGGCTAGGCATCCGGGCCCACCAGGCTAACCTAGCGGCCTGGAAGCGCGTCGTTAAAAGTGCCCTGACCAAATACCGTAAAACTGTCAGAGTTGGTGTAATTGCCAAGTATCTGGACAATCAGGATACTTATATGTCTTTGACTGAGGCGCTGCGGGCATCGGGCTGGGCCAACGATGTAAATGTCGAAATAGAGTGGATTGACGCTGAGGCTCTAGAAAAAGACAAAAAAAACCGCCAGCAGTTGGAAGGCTTAGACGGCGTTGTCGGCCTGCCAGGTTTTGGCAGCCGCGGCTCGGAGGGCAAAATTTGGGCAGCTACCTACGCTTATGAAAATAAAGTGCCATATCTTGGTATTTGCCTGGGAATGCAAATTTCAATCATTGCTATGGCCCGCCGGGCTGGGCTAACTAAGGCTAATTCCACGGAATTTGACGCTAAAACTCCTAACCCAGTAATCAGCACTATGGCGGAGCAGATTGGCAAAGAAAACACCGGTGGCACTATGCGCCTGGGTGATTGGACCTGTGTGTTAGAGCGGGGTACTGCCGCCCGCAAAATTTATGGGCAGGGCGAGATTGTGGAGCGCCATCGCCACCGCTATGAGGCTAACAATAGTTATCGCGAGCAATACGAAAAATGGGGTTTAAAAATCAGCGGCTTATCACCAGATGGCAATTTAGTGGAGATGATCGAGGCACCAGGCCATCCATTTTTTGTCGGCACCCAAGCCCACCCCGAATTCCGCTCGCGCCCCAACCGGCCACACCCGCTTTACACGGCATTTATAAAGGCCTCTTTAGCCAAGAGGTAGTTTATTCTACGATAACTTCGGTGCGGGGAATCGAACGGCCGCTAAATTTCTTGACCCGGCGCTGCTTAAAAGCCACCACGCCATCTTTAGCGGCGTGAATCGTGAAGTTGCGTGAAATAAAAGTGCCAGGGCCAGGCCGTTTGGTTTGGCCGACTTGGCGCACAATAATGTCGCCGGCTTTAACTGCTTGGCCGCCCCATACCTTAACTCCCAGTCGCTGGCCGGGACTGTCGGTTGTATTTTTGCTGGTACCGCCGGCTTTGGTTTTACTCATATTATTGCTTCTCTAATCTTAATAATTGGCGGGCGACGACCTGATTTTCCCGAAAGTAAATCAACTCCTCACGCCGGACATACTTTAAGTCCGAATAATTGTACCCCATATCTGTTAATTGGTCAATAAGAGGCAGGTGGATTAGCTGTCCATTTGATTTACGCCAAGCCGGCACTGCCAAACAAAGGCTGCGGCCCGGCTTGAGCTGGGGCGCCAGATTTTTTAAGAATTTCTTGGTAATCAGATTAGCGTCAGAAATAATTTGCTTGAGTTTATCGGGCGGTGGCAGGGAATTAAGCGGCCGGCCTAAAAACACTTCGCTGGCTACTGTGCTAAAGCCAGGCCATTTATAAGAAGTAGCATCGGCGACTTCTACAACTACATTACCTTCCAAGTTGGTCTGTTTCTCAAATAGCCACTGTAAATTTCGCTTGGTGTAATCGACCATCTTAGGCTCAATATCGGTACCCAAAACGCTGTAGCCGGCCAGCAAAGCTTCTTGCAGGATAACTCCACTGCCGCAAAAGGGGTCAAGAAGCCTGAGTTTGGTTTTATCCTCGAGGCCGTCAGCCATTTGCCCGAGCGCCAAATTCAAGATGATCTGGGCTAATTTTGGCGGCAACATACCCACCCGGGCGTCACGGGCGGGGCGGGCCTGATCACGGGCGGCGTAGGCATCGATGTCCTGGACAAACAAGGTCTGGGCCAGTAGTGTCCGCTGGCCGTCTTTTATAAACAACAATTCCCAAGCGCCTTTGTAAGTCAGCTTATTATGCAGTACCTGGGCGCTATTTAGAGACGGGGCCTTATTAGGCACAATCCGCACCGGCCGGCCCGATTGGCGAACCTGTTTTTTGATTTCCAGCAAGCAGGCCTCGATTTGCTTAAGCGGTATATTTAACCCATATAGACTCAGGCCTAACGTAAATTTTCCGATGTCCATGTCCTTGACATAGGGCGGCACCTTTTCGACCAAATAATTAGCTAAATTTTGCCAGTCGGTAGTTGGTACTTCCGTTAGGATCCGGGCGGTTTTGATGGTGCCGCCCAGCCGCTTAAAATTAATGTCCTCGGCTGGAACATCTAACAGGGCAGCCCCATCTAGTGGCCGGACGTGCTCGGCGCCATAAATACTTTCCAGCTCGGCTAAGCCTAAAGCTGGCTGGCGGCCTAATATGCAAACAGACTTTTCGGTAAAACTCCTCATGTTATTCAAGTATAATCAATGAAAGATGGAAACACACGAGGAAGCGCCGCTAATCAAACGGTCTAAGTGGCGCCTGGTACTTACTTTGGCGACTTTTATCGCCCTGGCCGTGCTGATATATGGTGTCCGCAAAGATATTGGCGACGTGATAGAGAATTTGGGTAAAGTTAATGCCCTAGCACTACTGCTGATCATTCCAATTGAGTTTATAAACTATGATGTTTATGCCCGGTTCTATGTACGGTTGTTCAAAATCCTGGGCAAAAACGTCAGCTATCGTGATATGTATAAGCTGAACCTAGAGCTCAACTTCGTTAACCATATCCTGCCCAGCGGCGGTGTTAGTGGCATTAGCTACTTTACAGTCCGAATGCGGGCTTTTGGCGTCAGCGGTCCCAAATCGACCTTGTCGCAGTTGATCAAGCTGCTGATTTTGTACATTAGCTTCCAGCCACTGCTGATTGTTGGGGTTTTTTTGCTGGCGCTGCGCGGCCACGTTAATAACTTGGTGATGGTAGTCGCCAGCTCGATCATAACTCTATTAGTGGTTGGTACCTTTGGCTTTATCTACATGATTGAAAGCCGCAGCCGTATCAACTCTTTTTTGACGGCCGTGACTAAAATTCTGAATAAATTTCTCAGCCCTTTTCGGCGTAAGCCCGAAACAATTAGCATTCAAGGGGCCCAAATGGCTTTCGGCGAACTGCACGACAATTACCAGCTGCTAAAAGAGAACTGGCGTGATTTAAAAATCCCGTTTTTATATTTGACGATAGCCAATATTACCGAAGTTGCGGCGATTTATGTGGTTTATGAAGCCTTTGGCCGGTTGGTGAACGTCGGGGCAGTAATTTTGGCCTACGCCGTGGCTAATTTTGCCGGGCTGGTTTCAGTGCTGCCGGCCGGTATTGGTATCTACGAGGCTTTGATGACGGGTGTATTGGTGGCTACTGGGATTCCGGCTGGCCTCAGTATCCCAGTCACAATTATGTACCGGGTAATTAATATGGTGATTCAGCTAACACCGGGCTATTACTTCTACCAAAAAGCCCTGCGTAACGGCCTAGACCGGCAGAAGTGATGCCAGACATGGTTTTGTCGCCGGCCGAATTTGTGGCGCTGCTCAACCAGACCCTGGAATTTGCCTATCCGTCAGTAACCATAGAGGGCGAGCTAACTAACTTTAGGGTTTCCAAAAACCGCTGGGTCTACTTTGATTTACACGACGATGAAGCCAGCATTAAGTTTTTTGGTACAGTTTATAATCTGCCGGGTCCGCTACAAGACGGCCTAAGAATCCGGGTTATCGGTACACCTAGGCTACATCCACGGTTTGGCTTTAGCGTAAATATCAGCTCAATTGCGCCGGTAGGCGAAGGCTCAATTAAAAAAGCCGCCGATTTACTGGCAGCTAAGCTGCAAGCCGAAGGGCTGTTTGAGCCGGAACGCAAGCGGCTGCTGCCAGCTATTCCACAGACCATCGGCTTGATCACGGCTGCTAACTCAGCGGCTTACGCTGACTTTATAAAAATTCTGAATGAGCGCTGGGGCGGGGTGGAGATTCAGCTGGCTGATGTTTATGTACAGGGCACCCAGGCGCCGCTGCAACTAGTACGAGCGATTGAATATTTTAACGAACTGTCAGATTTGCCAGATGTGCTGGTGATCACACGGGGTGGCGGCAGCGCCGAGGATTTGGCGGCATTTAGCGATGAACGGGTGGTGCGGGCAGTGGCCGCCAGCCGCGTGCCGACTTTAGTAGCTGTCGGACATGAAGTTGATGTCAGTTTGGCGGAGCTGGCGGCCGATATGCGGGCCAGCACACCCACCAATGCCGCCCAGGTTGTGGTACCTAGCCGTAGCGAAGTGCTTAGCGGCCTCACGGCCATTAAAAAATCTTTTAACCAAGCCATTAATAATCAACTGCAAACTACCGTGGCTGACAGTCAGCAAAGTAGAAAATACATAACCTCCCAAGTAAATTTATTACTCAAGGATCTGCAAAATGAGCTAGCCTCTAACCGCAAGTTATTTAGCATATTTAATCCCGAGGCGGCCCTTAAGCGTGGCTACGCGATTGTCAGCCGGGGCGGGAGGCACTTATCAAGTGTCCGCGGATTAAAGGTTGGGCAGAGCCTGAATGTGCAGTTGGCCGATGGTACAATAGGCGCAAGCATCCAGGAGGTTCAATAATATGGCTAAAGCCCAAAAATCCTACCAGCAAATGGCCAACGAGCTCAATGGCTTAATTGAATGGTTTGAAAGCGAACAGCTAAACCTAGATGAGGCTTTGGCCAAATACGAGCAGGCCATGGAACTACTGCAGCAGATGGAGAACCAACTAAAGCTGACCGGAAACCAAATCAAGAAAATCGCCGCCAAGTTTAACGGCGACTAATGGAAATAGCCGTTTTAATCTGGCTGATCTTAGGCCTAGTGTTTTTAGCTTTTGGCTTAATACCCACCAAAGGGGCGCCATATCTACCGAGCCTAAGAGGTCATCGCCAAGCGGCATTTGAGCTTTTAGGCCTTAAACCAGGGCAGGTGATTTATGATTTGGGCTGCGGCGACGGCCGGTTTTTAAAAGCCGCCGCCAAGCGTGGCTACCGGGCCGTAGGCTACGAACTAAACCCCTTCATGTTCGCCATTAGTTGGCTGGTTACCCGTCGATATTTCAAACTGGTAGAACTAAAGTTTGGTGATTTTTGGAAGGCCGATATATCTAAGGCCGATGCCATATATGTTTTCTTGTTAGATAGATACATGCAGCAGCTCGACAATAAGCTAGAGGCCGAAGCCAAAGCAGGCCTACTGCTAGCCAGCCATACCTTTAAAATCCCTGGTAAAAGGCCGATAGCCCACAAATACGGCGTCTATTTATACAAGTACTGAACCTCGACTTGTCTATGAGTGTGAACTAATTTAACATAAGCGTAGTATGGAACCACAGACTAGCCAGCCGGTATCTTATAGCTCCGGCGCTGGATCAGGCCGCAATATTTTATTTACGGTATTACTAGGGGCTCTGCTGGTAATCTCGCTGGTATTTGGTGGCTGGGCTTTTAAGAACATGCAAGATTACAAGAATAATTCAGATAAAAAAACTACAGCGGCTGTGGCGGTGGCCGTATCTAAGGCCCAGCGGGACCAAAAAACTCAAGATGAACAGGCCAACAAATCGCCCAACAAGGTCTTTCATGGTTCACCGACTTACGGCAGTATCAGCTTTAACTATCCCAAGACTTGGAGTGCTTATGTTGATACGACTAACTCCAGCGAACCAATTAATGCCTATTTTCATCCGGATGTAGTCCCGGGCATACAAAGTAAAACTGCTTATGCCTTGCGGCTGGAATTACTCAGTACCGATTATGCCCAGGTTGTCCAGCAGCTAAGCTCGCAAATCCAGCAGGGAAAAATTACTGCCAGGGCCTATCTACCGCCCAAGCTAAATCGTGTAGCTAATGTCCAGCCTGGCACGTTATTTAGTGGCCAGATTAATGTTCAAGACCCCACTCAGCGTGGCACGCTGCTAGTCATCAAAGTCCGCGACAAGACCCTCGAGATTTCGACCCAGTCAAATGATTATCTGTCTGACTTCAACAATGGCGTCTTATCCAACCTGAGCTTCGCCCCGTAGCCGATTTGCCGAGTGTTTTTACAACAGTTCATGGTCCTTTACCGGTGCTATAATTTGAGTATTAAAAGGGGAGAATCCTGAAAAAGTCAGCCTTTGCGCGCGAACACGCCGAGTTGGCCCGTCAGCGGGCTTTGTTGATGACCCTTAGCGAAGACATGGCTTTGCCGCTGCTACAAGTCAGAACCTCCTTAGAAGTTTTGCACAGCCAAAATTACGTTAAAATAGCAGCCCGGCAACATGCCTCAGACAGCGCCTTGAGCATCGATACCGGCTTGCAGCTGGTTGAGGCCTACAAGCTGCTGCTGAGCGCCGAAAATCAATCACGTTTGCCGGCCGAACCGCTGGCGGTCGGTGCGGTGCTCGACGATATCGCCCACAAGCTGGCCCCGTACGCCAAACAGTACAATACTTCTATAGAAGTTAGTGTCCAGCATAAGCTCAATCCGGTATTAGCCCATCAGCCAAGCTTGAATGCCGCACTAGAAGTTTTGGGCTCTAGTATTATTCGGGCCCAAGCTGCCCAAATCGAACAGAAGAAATATCAACTGGTACTGGGCGCCCACCGTTCACCAGACAATTCAGTAGCTGCCGGAGTTTTTAGTAGTGCCCACGGCCTGAGTGACCGTACCCTACGGGCCGCCCGCTCACTTGTTGGCAAAGCCCGCCAGCCACTGCCGGCTGTACCGGCCGGTGCCGCTGCTGGCGTGATGGTGGCCGATATGTTGTGCAGCGCCATGTGGCAGCCACTGAGGGCGGCCGCCCATCATAACTTGCCGGGTCTGGTCACTATGCTGCCGGCCAGCAAACAGCTTCAATTTGTCTAAAATGCATGTATTGCTACTCGAACCAGATAATCTCTTGGCCGCTAGCCTTAATAATTATTTAGCTAGGGAAGGGCATTCGGTGGCCTGGCACAGCCATCCGCAAGATGCAGTCACCAGTGCCGATAGGCAAACTCCTCAAGCAGTTATCACCGAACTCCAGTTGGCCGGTCGTTCAGGAGTAGAGTTTTTATATGAATTTCGTAGTTATCCGGAATGGCAGGCCATTCCCATTATCGTACTCAGTAATTTGCGGCCAGAGGAAACAATTGCCTACCAGGAGGTTTTCCAAGAATTAAACATTGCCGGCTACTTTTATAAACCCCGCACCAACTTGAGCCAGCTTCTGGAGACGCTAGAGACTAGCTCCCAGCCAGCCAGGACATGAAGCGCTTTACCACGCAGGGTATCATACTAGCCCGGACAGACTACGGCGAGGCCGACCGCATCATGACTTTTATAACCCCTGATAATGGCAAGGTCAAAGCCATTGCCAAAGGCGTCCGTAAGAGTAAGAGCAAGCTAGCCGGTGGCATCGAGCTGTTTAGCATCAGTGACCTTAGCCTGATTATTGGCAAAAGCGAAATCAATACACTAATATCTACGCGCCTGGTCAAACATTACGGCAACATAGTCAAAGACCTGGAACGAACCAATCTGGCATACGAGTTGATTATGCTGATGAATAAGGCCACCGAAGATAACCCAGAGGCTAGCTACTTTAACCTGCTAATGCAGGCTTTGGAATCGCTCAACGACGCGGCGATAAATCTCGAACTTGTCAGAGTCTGGTTTTACGCCCAACTGCTCAAGCTAGCCGGCCAATCACCTAATTTGCGTAGCCAAAAGTCTGGCGAGAAACTCCAGGCTAGCCAAAAATATGATTTTAATTTCGATACTATGTCTTTTCAGCTGGGTGATACCTACAACTCCGACCAAATCAAGTATTTGCGCCTACTTTTCAGCAATAATTCGCCAATAACTCTTCAAAAAGTCCAGGACTCAGAAAAGTTGGCTAGACAAACTAAGAGCTTAGTTAGTTCGATGCTTCAGAATTTTGTTCGGCTCTGAGCGGCCAAACTTCGGTTTTAATAACCTTGGACAGGCCAACTAGCGTAACTTCTGCTTCAAGAGGAGCTTCGGATGGAATAATCATTTCTACAGCCTTGGCTTCTGTCGGGCTAAATTTCATAAGACTGTATTATATCACTGCGCTTTTCCTATATAATCTGAAGCAAGATGAGCGCGAGTTTAGAAGATGTTGTCAGCCTGGCAAAACGCCGTGGTTTTGTATACCAGGGCAGTGAAATTTATGGCGGCTTGGCTGGTACCTGGGATTATGGCCCACTAGGTACTCTACTTAAGCGGAACATCGTCAACGAATGGCTTAAATACTTTGTAGACGGCTGGCCAGATATGTACCAGATAGACTCGGCCATTTTAATGAACCCCAAAGTCTGGCAGGCCAGCGGCCACGTTGATACATTTTCGGACCCACTTGTCGAGTGTAGTAACTGCCACAGCCGTTTCCGGGCCGATAAAGTGGGCGATAAATGCCCGACTTGTGGCAAAGAGCACACATTTTCGGAACCGCGTCAGTTTAACCTTATGTTCAAGACCAATATGGGGCCAATTGATGATGAGAATTCAATTGCTTACCTACGCCCAGAGACCGCCCAGGGCATGTTCACTAACTACAAGAACATTCTGGATAGTTTTTATCCGGATTTGCCGTTTGGTATCGCCCAGGTTGGCAAAGCCTTTCGTAACGAAATCAGCCCCCGGGATTTTTTGTTCCGCACCCGCGAGTTCGAAATTATGGAGTTCGAATACTTTCTAAAAGAGGCTGACTGGGAGACTAAGTTCGAAAAATGGCGCAAGGATATGCATAGCTGGTTTAAGCACCTCGGCTTGCCGGAAGATAAGATTAAAGAAATTGAAGTACCGGCAGAGGACAGAGCCCATTATTCCAAGCGAACCATTGATTTTCATTATGATTTTCCATCCTTAGGCTTTGATGAGGTGGGCGGCTTGGCCTACCGGACCGATTTTGACCTCAAAAATCACCAGGAAAAGTCCGGCAAAAGTATGGAATACCGGCCCAAAGATGGCAGCGACCCGTTCGTCCCACATGTTATCGAGCCCACCTTTGGCGTTGACCGAAACTTCTTGGCGGTTTTATGCGACGCTTACTCAGAAGACGAGGTCGAGGGCGAAAAGCGGCTGCTCTTAAAGCTACCATCACATTTGGCCCCGGTTAAAGTA
>JAIFWC010000062.1 GCA_019662065.1 Candidatus Saccharimonadota bacterium | reverse complement strand
CCAGGCGGGTGCCGATATAGAAACCATCAAAAATCAGCTGACGCAATATAGCGATGAGGACTTGCTAACGCTTGGCGAATTAATGGGCAACGCAGCTCATCAAGCTGACTATACCTATAGCTATATCAGGGATGAGTTTATTGACGAGTGGCTGGCTAAGGGACAGAACCAGGCCGCCCTCAATAGAGCTACGGGCGCCTTTTTAGATGATTACATAAGGAATATTGGCGGCCGGAAGTGGGGCTTTATTGTCTATAAAAATTCTCTGCACGGAAACAACTATTATTCGGCTTCGTTTAGGGCTGTGAGCGGCGTAAAAGATGTTTCTGTTATTGCTGGGAAACTTGGTGGAGGTGGCCATAAACCAGCCGCCGGCGCTAAGTTCGAAGCCAATACGGTCGAAGATGCGATAAGAAAAGTCCAGGCAGTAATTCTGGAGCCGTGACCGGGACTTGAACCCGGGACCCCCTCCTTACCATGGAGGTGCTCTACCACTGAGCTATCACGGCAAATAACAGATTGTATTGTACTAAAAAGACCAATCCGAAGCTAGAAACACCTTACAATTTTGTGAGATTTAATACACTATCCACGTGAGCTAGAATACAGCGCACAGTAAAACAATGATATTTAATGAAGTTATGCTTGATTAGCCCGGACCAAATTTAGGCATCAAGCATGAAGACTGCGGGATGTGGAGACGCAGTCTTCTTTTCTTTAAAGAAAATTGCTTAGTGTTTCACTTGAACAGATGAACTCTATCTGTTAAAATAGCCGAGAAGGTTATTTTTTTATGGCTAAAAAAGGTGATAAGCGAAAAATTGTCGGCCTAATCTGCGAGGCTTGTAAGCAGCGCCATTATTACACAACCAAAAACACTATGAACACACCCGACAAAGTAGAGCTAAACAAGTATTGCCCTATAAAACGAGTTAACGCTAAGCAGGTAGAGACTAAAAAAAGCCTGGGTCGCAACGAAGTAAAGCCGCGGCGCTAAGCTTTATCTCTGTTAAAATAAACAGCGTGGAGTGTCAACTCTAACAAAGGGGCATAGTACAACGGCTAGTATAAAGGTCTCCAAAACCTTAGATCGTGGTTCGATTCCACGTGCCCCTGCCAAAAACATTTATCAGACGGACGGTCGGTGGTAGTATTTAGTTTAAGATATGGCCAAAATTGTATTATCTAAGCCGGCTCTAATTTGCTTGTATGGTTTCCCGGGTTCGGGCAAAAGTTATTTGGCCCGGAACTTGGCTGAGCAGCTACAGCTGGCTAATGTTAGCTCTGACCGGATTCGGAACGAGCTCTTTCAGTCACCGCGCTACGATGCCCAAGAAAACGCCGTAGTTACCCATTTGATGGATTATATGACTGAGGAATTTTTGAGCTCAGGCGTTAGCGTGGTGTATGACACTAATGCCATACGGGTCGCCCAGCGGCGCAAACTACGCGAGCTGTCCCGTAAACACAAAGCCGAGTATCTGTTAATTTGGCTGCAAATTGATATTGATAGCGCTTTCTCGCGTACTCAGGAGCGCGACCGGCGGACCAGTGATGATAAATATGCCGAACCGCAGACTAAAAACACTTTTGACAGACAGCTATCTGGTATGCAAAATCCCCAAGGCGAGGATTATATCGTAATTAGCGGTAAACATACCTTTACTACCCAGAAGGGTGCTGTTATCAATCGGCTGTATCAAATGGGCTTGATTGGTAGCGGCATTGTCCAACACTCGGTGACCAAACCAGAGCTGGTGAATTTGATCCCTAACCCCCATGCTGGCCGCGTCGATTTAACCCGCCGCAACATTACGATTAGCTAAAGACATGGCTCAAAAAACAGTCTGGCTACCTGAAATTGGCGAAATTGTGCTGTCTAAGCGCAGTGGCACTAAAAATATACGACTGAGCGTTTCGGCGGCCGGTAAAGTTAGAATTGGATTGCCGGCTTGGGCGCCTTACGCCGCTGGTGTTAACTTTGCCAAAAGCCGGACCGACTGGATTAAGCAACATCTGCCGGCGGCTACTGATAATTATTTAAACCACGGTAGTCGGATTGGCAAATCATACCGTCTGAGTTACATTTTCGACCCCGGGGCCAGCCGCACCTCAACTCGCCTGGTAGCCCAGTCTTTGCGGATTACCAGCCATTTGCCGCTGAGCCATCCCAGCGTGCAAACTGCAGCTGTTAAAGCCGGCGAAAGAGCTTTGCGCCAAGAAGCTGGATTACTCTTGCCACGACGACTAGCCCAGCTGGCCTCTAAAAATAATTTTGAATACAAAACGGTGCGGATTAAGAAAATGGTCAGCCGCTGGGGCAGCTGCTCGAGCCATAAAGGCATAACCCTAAACTTCTTCTTGATGCAACTGCCGTGGGAAATGATTGATTATGTACTGCTGCACGAGCTGGTCCATACCCGCCACTTAAACCATAGTTCGCGCTTTTGGTCGGATTTTGACCAAGCCTACCCTGGAGCTAAACAGACCAGACGACTTTTGAAGCAATACCGTCCGGTTATTAACTCCGTAGCTTGAATCTGTGTCATAATTAAGCTTATGCTAAGCAGCGCCAAGCTGTTTGAAACCGCCCAAAGCCAGTTGGACCACGACCGGCTAATGTCGATTATTAACAACCTGACCGAAGGCTTCTTGGCGGTTACGCCTGAGGGGCAAATTGAGATGAGCAATGGGGTAGCCCTCAGTTTACTTGATACTAATTCGCTAAGTGGCAAAAATATCAAGGACGCGCTACCGCTAATCGATGCTGAGCAAAAACCCCATAGCGTACTAGGTTTAGTGCCAGCCGGCACGGCCAATTTTTCGAGCACCGATTACCGCTTAAAGTATGCCGACGGCAAAGTAATCAATTTATATACAAATGTTTCGGCCGTCCGCTCT
>JAIFWC010000013.1 GCA_019662065.1 Candidatus Saccharimonadota bacterium | reverse complement strand
GGGGGAAAATACTAGTCACTGCCCGAATTTCTGGGCCAGCCATAACTGATCCGGCATCCATTACAGTTCCGGCCGATGGCACCCATTTTTCGGCCGTGCCGATAGATGTTAGCGGTAGTTGTCCAACCAATGCCGCCTATGTAGAGATTTTTAAAAATAACGTTTTGGCTGGCAGCGCCATTTGCTCGGCCGGTAACACTTTTGAGTTGCAGATTGACCTGTTCCCTGGCCGCAATGACTTAACAGCCCATAGTTTTAATATTACCGATGACGAAGGTCCGGTTTCGGCTATAGTAACAGTTTATTACGATGTACCCCAACCACCTCCCACACCACCCGGCTCCACTACTCCTATAAGTAAGCCGTCTAAGCCTAATCCGTTTTTGCTCAAAACGGCTTTTCTTTATAAAGGCTACTACACCGGCCAAGAAGTGCAGTGGCCGGTTGAGATTGTCGGTGGCAATCCACCATATGCCCTAAATGTCGACTGGGGCGACGGCCAAAACAGCATCATTAGTCGCAAAGCCGCTGGAGAATTTATGATCAACCATACCTACTCTATGGCTGGCGGTTATAAAGGCAGCTACACCATTAAGATCCAAGCCTCTGATACCGATTCCAACTATGCCTACTTGCAGTTTTTTGTAATCGTTACAGATACCCAGACCGGCCCCAGCATCGGGAATATCTATACCAAGTCACCACCGACGATTGGCAGTCTGCGGCACTTACTATGGGTGGCTTGGCCGGCCTACATCAGCGTACTTCTAATGGTGGTTGCCTTTAAGTTGGGCGAGCGTGAGGAATTTTTGTTCCTAAGAAGCCATGGCCGGCTCAGGCGTTCATAAGGGGCTTCACAAGAGATGGGCGTGTTATAATTTAACCTGATTATGCTTGATAAGGCTAAGACATTAAGCCGCTCTATAAAGAGTAAAATTCCAAAATCACCAACTGTCTCTACGCGGACTAAACAACCTGGCGGAGAATACATGGTAGCACTGGATGTGGGCACCGAGTTTGTTAAAGCTCTGGTAGGCCAGGTAATAGGTGATGAAGTCGAAATTATAGGAGTTGGCCGGGCCCACCAAGAACTAGCCGATATGCAAGCCGGAGCGATTGCCGACATTGCCGCTGTGGTGGCTAACTGCGACAAAGCCCTGGCAGCTGCCGAACAGCAGGCCGGTGTTAGTGCCCGCACAGCCGTGGTAGGCATTGCCGGTGAGCTAGTTAAGGGCACCACCAGCATGGTACGCTTTACGCGTAAAACGCCCAGCAAAGAGCTGAGTATTGATGAAATGGCCCGGATTATTGATATGGTGCAAGAGCGGGCCGAAGCCAAAGCCCGCCATGAGCTAGCCTGGGAGCTGGGCGGCAAAGACGTAGAGGTTCGTTTGGTGAATAGCGCTCTGGTACGCATCGATATTGATGGTTATAAAGTGACTAATCCAGTTGGTTTTCAGGGGCGAGATATTTTAGTAGAAATGTACACGGCTTTTGCGCCGATGATTCACATTGGCGCACTGGAGCGCACAGCCGCAGAGCTCGATTTAGAGTTACTGGCGGTAGCCGCCGAGCCCTTCGCAGTAGCCCGCTCGGTAGTTGGTGATGACCCCAACGCCGCAGTTAGCGCTATTTTAATGGATGTTGGTGGCGGGACTACCGATATCGCCGTGGTTAACGAAGGCGGCGTAGAGGGCACTAAGATGTTTGGCATTGGCGGCCGAGCTTTTACTCACGCCATAGAGCGCGAGCTGGATGTCGATTTTGTTAAAGCCGAGGCCGCTAAATTAAGCTTGGCCGCTACAGTCCATCCCAAAAATAAGATTGAGTTAGAAGCCGCCTTAACCAAAACCCTAAAGGTCTGGATTAATGGCGTAGAGCTAGCTCTGAGTGAATTCCCTAAGCTGGATCACCTGCCGCACCGGCTTCTACTATGTGGCGGCGGTTCTAGCTTGCAGCTTCTAATGGACAAACTAGAAGATAGCAGCTGGTATAAAGCTCTGCCATTTACCAAAAAGCCATTGATCCAGCACATCAAGCCCGAGGAAGTCGTTGGTATTACTGATTCTACCGGCGATATTACCGACCACACCTACATCACGGCCATGGGCCTACTGCGGGTGGGCATGGATACGCTCAATTCTGGTGTGGCCGAAGGCGAAAATCGGCTGCGCAATAAACTTAACAAAGTACTGCGGGTATGAGCGCCAAAATCCCCCCTAAACCATCCAAGGATGTCATTTACGTTGATGTTGATGATGAAATAACCTCGATTATTGATAAAGTTGAGAATTCGTCGCATAAAGTTGTGGCTTTGGTTCTGCCTAAGCGGGCCGCCAGCTTACAGAGTATTGTTAATATGAAGCTACTGGCCCGCAGCGCTGACACCGCCGGCAAAAGTCCGGTATTAATTACTAGCGAACACGCTTTGTTGCCACTAGCGGGGGCTGCTGGTCTGCATGTCGCTAAAAATTTGCAGAGCAAGCCCGAGATCCCGGATTCACCGCTTGGCGCAGTCCAAAAACCAATAGATGAACCAGCTCCAGAAGAAATTCCCGAAGGCGATGAAGCGGCTGATGAAGAAAACTTGCCAGGCAAAATTGATTACGATAAGCCGATTGGCGCTTTAGCCGCTGCCCACGAAGCCGATAATCCCGAAACGATTGACCTAGATGATGAGGACGAAGCCGACAAGCCGGCGCTAAAAAGCGCCAAAGTGCCTAAAGATAAAAAGAATAAAGTCCCTAACTTCGATAGATTTAGGATGCTGCTGGGACTGGGTGCGTTGGGCTTAATTGCTCTCATTGTCTTTATAATCTTTGCTATTTCGGTGCTGCCCAAAGCCATTATTACACTCAAAACCGCCAGCGAACCAGTCTCGGCCAGCTTTAACCTGCAAGCCTCGGATAAAACTCCGGCGCTGGATAGCCAAAAAGGCGTGATTCCGGCCAAGTTAGAAAGCTCTGACCAAACCGGCACCCAGCAAGTAACGGCTACCGGCCAACAGAATAATGGCCAAAAAGCTACTGGCACGGCGACTTTGGCCAATTGCTCAAATAGCCCAATTAATGTACCGGCTGGCACGGGAATTAGTCAAAACGGTTTGGCCTTCATAACTCAGAGTTCCGTCTCTCTTGATTCAGGCAACTTTACCTCGGGAGGCGTGTGTAAAAGTACCGGCTCTCATGTTGGGAATACTAATGTTGTGGCTCAAAATGCTGGCTCTAAGTATAACGTGACCCTTAGCGGTGCAAGCGTAGTCTCAGGCGTCACAGCCAGCGGCTCTGCTTCCGGAGGTAGTGACAACATCGTAACAATCCTCTCACAAGCTGATGTTAATGGCGCAAAAGATAAGTTAACTGCCGGCACGACCGGTAGTGACTTCCAAAAAGCTTTTGAGAAAAAACTGTCCGACTCGGGCGAGTACGTACTTACCTCGACCATGAAAGCCGGCGACGCCCAAGTTGCGGCTTCTCCGGCGGTTGGACAACCGGCCAGCAGCGCTAATGTAACGCTTAAAATCACCTATACGGTATTAACGCTCAAAAAGACTGATTTAAGTCAGGCTATAGAAGATAAGTTGGCCGACCAAATCGATAAATCCAAGCAAAAGCTAACTGGCGATTTCTTAAATGACGCCAATGTCTCAATCCAAAACCAAAGCTCGCCGACTTCGGCTACCTTAGCCATAAACGAAGACACTTCGGCTGTGCCAATTATTAATATCGCCAGTGTCAAAAAACAGACCGAAGGCAAAAAAGTTGGTGATATTAAGGCGGCCCTGGGCTCTTGGCCAGGAGTTAAGGATGTAGAGGTTAAACTCAGTCCGTTCTGGGTTTCCAAGGTGCCCAAAAAGGACGCCAAAGTCAAAGTAATCTTGCAAGAAGCTAAAGACAATTCCAGCAATAGTGGACAGCCCTAAAATTCAAGAATATCTAGGGGTGGATGTCGGTGCCGCCCGGATTGGCATTGCCCGTGGCAGTAACGCAGCGCGCTTAGCCGAGCCGCTCAAGACCGTCGCGGCAGAAGAAGCTGTACAAGAGTTAATAGACTTAGCTATAGCCAGCTCTGCTAGCGGCATTGTAATCGGGCTACCGCGCGGGCTAGATGGTAATGAGACTGCCCAAACTGAGTTAGTTCGGCAGTGGGCCAGCCAACTCCAAAATAAAATTAAACTGCCATTGTATTGGCAAGACGAAGCCATGACCAGTGAAACAGCCGGTAAGCTTCAAAAATCAAAAATCAAAAATAATACTACAGACGAACATAGTTTAGCCGCCGCCATTATCTTGCAGGACTTTTTAGACAGTCCCGAAAGTGATAGGGTAGCCGTATGATAGGTTTTCGTAGAAATTCGCGCTCGCGCCGGCCTTGGATAGTAATCCTAGCCATCATCCTACTAATTGGCGGCGGCTACTGGACAGCCCATAGCTGGTACGAGAATAATCTGGCAGCTGTCAACTCCTCTGTTTCGCAGACCGTCTACTTTAGTGTAGATAGCGGTAGCAGCCTGCAGCAAATCGGCCTTAAGCTTAAACAAGCCGGACTGATTAAAAGTGCCCATGCCTTTGAAATTTATGCCCGCGGCCGGCGCCTGGCCGCTAAAATTCAAACCGGGACTTATTCCCTTAGCCCGTCAATGAGCACCCCTCAAATCCTGGATAAAATGGTCAGAGGTGACGTATCCAAAGATTTGCTAACAATCTTGCCGGGCAAAACCCTCAAACAAATTAAACCAGCCTTTAAAAAAGCTGGTTACTCTGATGCCGATATAAACGCGGCGTTTGACCCAGCAACCTATGCCGGCCATCCACTGCTGGCCAATCTACCTGCTGGCGGTAGCTTGGAGGGCCTACTTTATCCAGATTCTTTCCAAAAACAGCTTAATACTCCAGCTAGCACGATTGTTAGGGAGAGCCTAGATGAGATGCAAAATCTCCTGACGCCAGATATTGTAAATGGCTTTTCGGCTCAAGGACTAAGCGTTTACCAGGGATTAACGCTATCCTCAATCGTTTACCAAGAATCGGGCGATTCGGATTATCAGCCAACTGTGGCCCAAGTCTTTTTACTCAGGCTCAAGCAGGGCATGTCCCTGGGTTCTGATGTAACGGCATTTTACGCTGCTAACCAAATCGGCGCCGGCAAAACCCTTGGCGTGGACTCACCCTATAACACTCGCTTGCACAGCGGCTTGCCACCAGGCCCAATCGGTAATTTTAGCGTTTCTGCCATGAATGCTGTGGCCCACCCGTCTAGCACTGATTATCTATTCTTTGTGGCTGGCGATGACGGTGTAATACATTTTTCGCACACCGGAGCCGAGCACGAGCAAGCCACTAAACAATACTGCACTAAAGAATGTTCTTAAATTTTTGTCAATAGGGAAATAACAGGGATGGATGAGTTGTAGATAACTAAGCTTTGCTATACTTGGTGGGTAAGTCTGGCTAAAGCGGCCACTTACAGGGAGCGGCCCACTCGCAACCGCTTCTAGGAGCAAAATATTCGTAAATCACTTTTCTCGCTAATTAGACCCTATAAGAATCGGCCGTCCGAGGTCGTTTTGGCTTTAGCTAATCCTGTGAACAAGCTTAATAAAAGCTCGCGTCGCAAATTTATTCGCTATGGATTAATTGCTGGTAATGTAACACTGCTATTAGTAGTTGGCGGGTTTATTGTCTTTAACCGCTCAGCCAGCCAAACTGTTAGAGCCAGTACGCTAAGCAGTGCCGTATCAACTGCTAATTCGGCGACTAATCCCCTAGATACTTTATCTTCGGCTCAAATCGCTTTAACCGCCGCTCAAATATCGCATTTATCGGAGCTAACGGCTATTCGTAACCAGGCCGATTCTGACAGTTTAATCTTGGCAGTACCGCCAAGCGACTCCTCAGTGCTAGCCAAGCCACAAATTGTATCTACGGCCTTAAAGTCTAAGCAAGACATCATCCACTACACCACGCTAAACGGTGACACAATTGCCTCAATCAGTGCTAAATATGGTGTTACCGCCGACAGTGTCCGTTGGTCTAACAATATCACCGGTAATAATGTTTCGGTTGGGATCAAGCTGACTGTGCCGCCAGTAAATGGTTTAGTCTATACCGTTAAAGCTGGTGATACTCCAGCCTCAATTGCTGCTAGATATTCAGCCGACGAAAGCCAAATTATTACTTTGAACGACGCCGAAATCAACGGCTTACATATTGGTGAGCAAATCATCGTGCCCAATGGGCGAATTGCTCCGGCCGTCACTTATGGCACCTATACAGCCAGCTATTCATCATTTTTTGCCAGTTATGGTGGCAATGGTTACGCACCAGGTTGGTGCACTTACTATGCCGCCAGTCGGGTAGCCGTGCCCAATAACTGGGGCAACGCCAATACTTGGGACAACTACGCCGCCATTACGCCCGGCTGGGTCGTTAGCCGCACTCCGGTTGTTGGCTCCGTGGCTCAAACTGATTCTGGCTTTGGCGGCCACGTAGCGGTTGTCGAAGCCGTATCAGCCGATGGCAGCATGATTAAATACTCAGATATGAACGGCCTGTCTGGCTGGGGCCGGGTAGGCTACAGCGATTGGGTACCAACTTCTAGTTTTCCGCATTATATATTCCGCGGTTAATACTAGACCCTCACCTGTAAACCCTATAACCTATAAATATGTTCGTAGATAGGGTTAGTGTATCAATTCGGGCCGGCGACGGCGGCGACGGTGCTTTAAGTTTCCGCCATGAAAAATTCCGGGCCCGCGGTGGACCAGATGGCGGCGACGGCGGCCATGGCGGCAACGTGGTACTTAGAGCTAGCCGTAATCAAAACACGCTGGCGGCTTTTAGGTACCAAAAATTACTGCAAGCCAAAAATGGCGAATCTGGCGGTAAGCGTAAGCGTCATGGGAAAACCGGCGCCGATTTAATAGTTGATATACCGATTGGTACGGTTATAGCTGACGAGAAAGGCGAAGTGATAGCCGACCTGACTCAAGACGGCCAAACTGAGATAATCGCCCAGGGTGGCAAAGGTGGTTTTGGTAACGCTCACTTTACTAGTTCTACCAGGCAAGCCCCAAGAATAGCCGAACGGGGCGAAGCCGGCAATAAACTAGAGGCTGTTTTTGAGCTTAAAATGATCGCCGACGTCGGCATTATCGGCTTACCCAACGCCGGTAAGTCGACGCTACTATCCGTTATTAGCAATGCCAAGCCCGAGATTGCTGATTATCCGTTCACCACTCTGCGGCCTAATCTAGGCGTAGTTGACGTTGATAAAAAACACGCCCTACTGTTTGCCGATATTCCCGGCTTAATTGAAGGCGCTAGCCAGGGCAAGGGGCTGGGCGATGAGTTCTTACGCCATACCGAGCGCACTAGCGTGCTACTGCACTTAATTGACGCCTATAATGAAGATATTGCGGCGGCCTACCGAACCATCATCAAAGAACTGGCCGATTATAAAGTCGATTTAAGCACCCGCCCAGAAATTGTGGCCCTGACCAAAGTTGAGGGGTTAGATAAAAAAACGCTGGCCAGCAAAATAAAGCAACTCAAAAAAATCGCGCCCAAAAATACTCCGGTACTGGCTTTTTCAAGCAACAGCGGCGAGGGCGTTAAAGAGCTGCTTCGCACGATCGATAAACAGGTCCAAAAAAATCGCGCCAAAGCCGAAAGAGTCACTAAAACCACTGAGCTGCCAGTTATTGGTATCCGGCCGAGCGATGATGATTGGCAGATCCAACCAACCGAAGGCGGCTTTTTAGTTACTGGCCAAAAAATCGAGCGCTTTGCCCGCCGTACTCGATTTGGCGAACCGCAGTCCGAGGAGCGGTTGCGCGACATCATCAAAAAAATGGGCATCCTGCGCCAGCTAGAGCGGCAGGGGATTGAACCAGACCAAACCATAACCATTGGCCAGCCTGCAATCGGCCAAGTAGAATATTAAAATGCAAGAAAAACTAAGTGCTACCAGCCTTGATCTACTGGAGCTTGACGTTGACACTAGGTTAGCCGATTTAATTCTAAACGCGTCGAGACTAAACGAAATAACTCCGCCAACTGCCGAAAATCTTATACTAAGTTCGTTTCATCAAGGCCAAGAAGATGCCCGAAGCGAACCATTTCCAGAAAAACTTTATACAAATCATGGTTATGATCCACCTAACGCTGGCAATACCTTAATGCCTTTAGCCTGGCTAAATCCAGAATATAGGCCTACAGACGATGAAATTGTTAACCACTTGGAAAGAACCTGGGAGCGTAAATTAAGTGAAATTAATTATGATTTTGTGTTTGTATCCAAGCACATGAGATCTTCTTACGCCCTGGCACACAGCGCTACATACCTGGCTCAAAGAAATACTTTCTGATGACATTTTATTTTTTTGATTTGGAGACCAGTGGTTTTTCGGCCCGCAATGACCGGATCATGCAATTTGCCGGCCAGCGGACTGACATGGACTTAAATCCAATCGGTGAGCCAGACAATATCTTGGTAAGGATAACGCCCGATATACTACCGCAGCCGGATGCCGTATTAGTCCATGGCATCACACCGCAAAAAACTTTAATTGAAGGCATCAGCGAAGCCGAACTGGTAAAATACTTAACTGCTCAAGTATTTATTAAAGATACAATAGCCGTCGGTTATAACAATATCCGGTTTGATAATGATTTTCTGCGCTTTACTTTTTGGCGTAATTTTAACGATGCTTATGAGTGGTGCTGGAAAGATGGCTGCAGCACCTGGGATTTACTAGACGTAGTACGCATGACCAGGGCGCTACGGCCAGAAGGCATAGAATGGCCGTTTGCGCCAGATGGCAAGCCCAGCAATAAGCTTGAGTATTTAAGTGCCGTTAACAAGCTCGACCACATTGATGCTCATGATGCGCTGAGCGATGTTAAGGCCTCAATTGCTTTGGCTAAACTGCTCAAAGCCAAACAATCCAAGTTATTTGATTACCTACTTAAGCACCGCGATAAAAAGTTAGTAGCACCGCTCATTACTAGCGGCCGGCCGGTAGTCTATACCAGCGGGCGCTATCCAAGTGAATATAATAAAACGGCTGTAGCTGTACTAGTGGCCCAAAAAGACGATAAGTCTGGCGCCCTGATGTACGATTTGCGGATTGATCCTGATGAGTTTAAAGAGTTATCGCCAGCCGAATTAGCTAAACGCTGGGCCGCCCGCGGCGAAGACGTGCCGTATTTTCCGGTTAAGACCCTAAGCTATAACAAATGCCCGGCCGTGGCGCCAGTTGACGTGCTGGAACTAGATAATGGTTACGAAAAACTCCAGCTACACAAGGAAATTATCCAGCAGCACCTTAAAAAATTGCAGGTGGCACGGGGCTTTGACGATAAGTTACTAAAAGCCCTGGATATTATGTGGCCTAAGCGCACAGCCGAAATGCTCGACAACCCCCAAAAAGTAGATGGGCAACTCTACGACGGCTTTGTGCCGGATACCGACAAGGCTACACTGTCGGCCGTCAGGGCAGCCGAACCTAGTGAGTTAAGCAACTTTAGCTTCAATGACCAACGGCTAGAAGCCTTGCTGCCACTTTATAAAGCCCGTAATTATCCAAAAAGTTTGGATGAGTTGGAGCAAAAAACCTGGGAGGCTTTTAGGCGCCAAAAATTAGATGCTAGCGGTTCGGCAGCCAATTTCTTTAGCCGTTTGGAGGAGCTGGCTAAAACACCGGGTATGGATGGCCAGAAACAATACCTGCTCGAAGAACTTAATTTATACGGCCAGTCGGTGATGCCTATACCGACAGACTGAGTTGCTGGCCCTTTTTTACAACCAGCAATAAATGAACATAACGGAACTTTTGGGTTAGGTGATGGTATCTCTCAAGGACTAGCAGAAGCAGGCTGGCATCAAATAACAGGGCCAGTTCATTAAAAGTTATCTGAAAATTGGTACCAGGAACCTGTCCCAAAACCAAAAATTCATTTAGCATAGCCTCTGCCCCTCGCCTATTTAACTTAAGAATAGTACCAAATTGCTTTAAAAGCAATAATATTATTAAACATAAGCACTTATCTGTGGAAAGTTAATAAAGCCGCTGCAGACTGGAAAAACTCGGCCAAAACCTGTATAATCCTTTGGCTGAAATGAGTGAGTTTATATCTGTTCGTGGGGCCCGCGAACACAATCTTAAAGATATTTCTTTGGAGATTCCGCGCGGCCAGCTAGTGGTGATAACCGGGCTTTCAGGCTCTGGTAAATCATCATTGGCCTTTGATACCATCTATGCCGAAGGCCAGCGACGCTATGTGGAATCATTGTCAGCTTATGCCCGGCAGTTTTTGGGCTTGATGGAAAAACCGGATGTTGACCAAATTGATGGACTGAGTCCGGCGATTAGCATCGACCAGAAATCGACCAGCCGCAACCCGCGCAGCACCGTCGCTACCGTCACTGAAGTTTATGATTACTTGCGTTTGCTGTATGCCCGGATTGGTATTCCGCATTGCCCAATCTGCGGCAAACCGGTAGCCCGCCAGACTACAGCCGCTGTACTGGACCAGATTACCACCAGCGAAAAAAATGCCCGCCTAATTATCTTGGCGCCAGCTGTAATCGATAAAAAAGGAGCCTTTGAACATATTCCAGAACAATATCAGCGGGCTGGCTTTGCCCGGGCCCGGGTAGACGGCGTGATTTATGCATTGGATGAATTTCCGACACTCGATAAGAACTACAAACACAAGATCGATATTGTGGTAGACCGGCTGGTTAACAATACCGAGAACCGGACACGGCTGGCCCAAAGTGTAGAGCAAGCTTTTGATATCGCCGAAGGCTTGCTAATTGTGCATAATGCCGACGCCAAAGCTGACAAAAACTACAGTTTAAAGTACGCCTGTATCGACCACCCGGATGTCAGCATTCCGGAACTGGAGCCACGGACCTTCAGCTTTAATAGCCCGCACGGCGCCTGCCCGGTTTGCACCGGCCTGGGCAACCGACTCGAAGTCGATCCAGAATTAGTAATTCCTAACGGCCGTTTAACGATTGCCGAAGGCGCCATCCGCCCTTTTAACCGGATTAATACCGATGCTTGGTACACCAAAAAACTGCAAGCCGTGGGCGACCGCTACGGCTTTAGTTTGCACGTACCAACCAGCCAATTGAGCCAAAAACAGCTGGACCTGATCTTGTATGGCACTGGTGACGAAACTTACCGCGTTAATTTAAGTTTAGGCCGCAGCTTCAATACGACTTACGAGGGCGTAGTCCCTAACTTGGAGCGCCGCCACAAAGAAACCGACAGTGATTTTATCCGCCGTGATATCGAACGTTTTATGCAAGAGCGGCCCTGTCATGCCTGTGGCGGCAAACGTCTCAAGCCAGAAGTGCTGGCTGTAACAGTGGCTAAGCATTCGATTATAGATATTTGCGAGCTTAGTATAGATGATGCGGTTGATTTCTTTAACGATATTAAGCTCAACCAGACAGAGGCAAAAATTGCTGTCCAAATTCTCAAAGAAATCAATGCCCGCCTGCAGTTCTTGCAAGACGTTGGCTTAAATTACCTGAATTTAGCCCGCAGCGCCGTCAGCTTGTCCGGCGGAGAGGCCCAACGAATCCGCTTGGCAACCCAAATCGGCCCTGGTTTGCAGGGTGTGCTTTACGTGTTAGACGAACCCAGCATTGGCCTGCACCAGCGTGACAATAAACGCTTACTCAATACTCTGGAGCGGCTGCGTGATCTGGGAAATAGTGTATTGGTGGTCGAGCATGATGAAGAAACCATTCACACCGCTGATTTTTTGGTGGATATTGGGCCCGGCGCCGGTATCCATGGCGGGGAAGTAGTTGCTACCGGCCAACCGGCCGAAGTAGCTAAAGTTAAAACCAGTATCACTGGCGAGTTCTTAAGAGGTGAGCGTAAAATTGAGGTCCCCAAAGTCCGTCGTCTGGGTAATGGAAATCAACTGGTTATAAAAGGCGCCCGTGAAAATAACCTTAAAAGTATCGACGTTACAATCCCATTGGGCCAGCTGGTGGTGGTCAGTGGCGTATCTGGTTCTGGTAAATCCAGTTTAATTAACGACATTTTGGCTAAAGAGCTTTCAGCCCGGTTAATGCGGGCCCAAACCATACCCGGCCGCCATGATGATATTGAAGGTATTAAACTGCTTGATAAAGCGATTGTGATTGACCAGTCGCCAATTGGGCGTACCCCACGGTCTAACCCGGCAACCTACACCGGTGTATTCACGCCCATCCGCGACCTATTCGCCCAGATGCCCGAAGCCAAGCTGCGTGGTTATAGTCCCGGGCGCTTTAGCTTTAATGTTAAAGGCGGGCGCTGCGAGAACTGCGCAGGCGACGGTGTCATCAAGATCGAAATGCATTTTTTGCCAGATGTTTATGTACCGTGCGAAGTTTGTCACGGTAAGCGCTATAACCGTGAGGCTCTGGAAATCCATTACAAAGGCAAAACCATCAGCGACATACTGGATATGACCTGCGAACAAGCCTTAGAATTTTTTGAAAACATCCCGGCGATTGCCCGCAAGCTGCAAACTTTGGTCGACGTTGGCCTCGGCTACATAACTTTAGGCCAGCCGGCTACTACCCTGTCCGGCGGCGAGGCCCAGCGGATTAAGTTTGTCCGGCGGCGAGGCCCAGCGGATTAAGTTGGCCAGCGAATTATCACGCCGTCCGACTGGCCGGACGCTTTATATCCTGGATGAGCCAACCACTGGTTTGCATATGGCCGACGTCGACAAGCTGCTGCATGTGCTGCACGCCCTGGTCGATTCCGGCAACAGCATGATTGTGATTGAGCATAACTTAGACGTAATTAAAAACGCCGATCACATCATTGATATGGGTCCCGAAGGCGGTGAGGCCGGCGGCCGAATCGTGGCCGAAGGCACGCCAGAACAGGTCGCCAAAAATAAACAAAGCTATACTGGCCAGTTTTTAGCTAAAATGCTTTAGCTAAACTTTGGAATTGCGGAAAAAATAATCAAAGTCTTCTTTGAGGCCTTTTTTAAAGGCCGCCCGTCGCTGTGGGTTCTTGGCCAAGCCCCAGAATGTCACCATGTAGATCGCAATTAGGCCGCCAATTACTACCGGGAAAAAATACTGGTCAACATTGGATACGTTACTACCCAACCAATAACCGATTAAGGTCAAACCACTGCCCCATAGCACGGCCCCGATAATGTTATAAGTTAGGAAGGCTCGTTTGTTCATGTGCCCAGCGCCGGCAATTACCGACACAAAAGTCCGGACGTGGGCAATAAAACGGGCAGCTACTACTGTGACTGCGCCATATTTATCAAAAAATTTGTTGGTCCGCTCAATATAATCTTCGCGCAGTAAAATGCCGTCCTTGCGCTTAAACAGTTTTGGACCAATCCGCTCGCCAAAAATATAACCGACCTGGTAACCAATAATCGCCGCCAAAACCACACTTATAATTAGCCATAAGATTGGTATTTTGCCCTGGCCGGCAAAGAGACCAGCCGTTAGTAACAAAGTATCACCAGGCAGAAAAAAGCCAATCAGCAGGCCGCTTTCGGCAAAAATAATGGCGGCTACGGCCAAAATACCGCCAGTCTGGACAATTGTATGCACATCGGGCATGCCTCTATTGTACAATTACACCTTAGATTTGCTATAATTAACTAAAGATTTAAGGAGATACGGTTTTTTAGATGTCTGATATTGATGCGCCCGTAAAACTAGCCCAGCGAGAAGTGGTCGGCAAAGGCCTCAACCACTTGCGCCGCGATGGCACCATACCAGCTGTGATTCATAATCATGGCCAAGCTTCCATACATGTAATGGCGCCAGAAACCGAGCTGGTTCGAATTTACCGGGAGGCCGGCAAGCACCACCCGCTTAATTTAGAAGTTGGCAGCGATAAATATTTAGCGCTAATTAAAGACGCCCATTTTGATCCAGTTAAACGCCGGTTGCAGCACGTGGTTTTTCAGGCTATCCGCCAAGACGAAAAAGTCGAAGCTGAGGTACCAATCCGCCTAGATGGCGATGCCCCTGCCGAGAGAGTAGGCTTGATTATCTTGCACCAGCTGGATGCCGTAGAAATTGAAGCCCTACCTAAAAACTTACCGGATGAATTAGTGATTAGCGCTGAGAGTTTAGTTGAACTTCACGATAAAATTACGGTAGCCGATCTACAAGTACCTGATGGAGTGACCATATTGACTGATCCAGAGCACCCGATAGCCACAGTAGCTGAAACCAGGGCTCAGGTGGCCGAAGAAGCCGAGGCTGAAGCCGAGGCCGCCGAGGGCGAAGAGGGCGCCGAAGAAGGCGAAGCTGAAGAAAATGGTGGGGAAGAGTCAGCTGAGACCGGCTAGAGACTATCAACTCCCGGACAATTATTTACTGTTTAGACTGCCGCCCAACTGGTGGCGTTATCCGGTTGCCAAAGAAATTTGGCAGATTCATAAGCCAAGAAATACTAAAATAGTAACCATGACTGATAAGCTAAAATCCCAGCTGGCCAAATTGCCCACCACGCCTGGCGTTTATTTTCATAAGAGCGATGCCGGCGAGATTATCTATATTGGTAAGGCCGCTAATTTGCGCAACCGGGTCAGGCAGTATTTCCAAAAAAGCCGGGCGCTCGATCTTAAAACCGATGCCTTGGTTGCTGAAATCGCTGATATCGACTGGACAGAGGTAGAAACCGAGGTAGACGCTCTATTTTTAGAGGCTGAGTTGGTGCGACGCTACCAACCGCGTTTTAACATTTTGCTGCGCGACGATAAAAGCTTGCAGTATGTACGGATTGACTATAAAAGCGACTATCCCACAGTTACTTTAGTGCGGCGGCCACTCGACGATAAGGCCGAGTATTTTGGACCGTACTTAAACGGTTATGCCGTTAAAAAAGCTTTGCGCTATTTGCGGCGAGCTTTTCCATATGCTATCACTAAACCCATCGGCCAAAAGCGGGCTAGCCTGCATTATCATCTGGGCTTAGATCCAGGATTAGAGGAAGGCAAAACCAGCCTAGGCGATTACCGGACCAACTTACGCAAACTAATGCGTTATTTGCGTGGCGACAGTGGTGGATTAATTAGAGACATTGAGCGCGATATGAAACGGGCCGCCAGAGCTAAAGATTTTGAGCAAGCCGCGACTTTTCGCAATCAGTTGCAATGCCTACAAGCCTTGAGCCGCCAGATTTTATTTTCGGATCGCGAGCTGCAGGATGCTTCTAAAGACCTAGCTTTAGTCGAGCTGGCGGCTTTGTTAGGCTTGCCCAAACCACCGCGGCGGATAGAGGGCTTTGATATAAGCCATCTGCAGGGTACCGATAATGTTGCTAGCATGGTGGTATTTATAAACGGCCTGCCGGATAAGGCCGCTTACCGCAAATTTAAGATGCGCACTCACGGCAACGATGATTTTGGACACATGGCCGAGACCGTCCGCCGCCGGTTGCGCGAAGAAAATCGCAAAAAATGGGGAATTGGCGACCTAATGCTGATTGATGGCGGTAAGGGTCAATTAACGGCGGCTATCCAAGCCCGTAATCAATGCGAACAAAAGATGCCAATGATTGGCTTGGCCAAACGTCAGGAAGAAATCGTAATCCATAAAAGTGATAGCTTGCTGGGATCAGTAC
>JAIFWC010000061.1 GCA_019662065.1 Candidatus Saccharimonadota bacterium | reverse complement strand
TGGCGACTTGCATCGCAACCGCCAGTTTATGTTTTTGTATCTTGACGTACCGGTCTATAAGACGGTGTTTGAGCTGGGCGGCCTGCTCGGTTAGATCGGCAAGCGGCAAATCTTGGTATAATTCCTCAAACTGTAACATTATAATTTTAACATAATCACTGATTGGTTGCAATTGGGCAGCAATCTTGGGGTCGCCTGTAAAATCAGAATTATCGCGCAAGAACTTAAACATATGACGCTGCGGGCCATCTGTGAAAAATTCTGGCTGGCAGTCTTTTATGAGGCCGCGCAGCTTGGGTTGGGCCAGCAGCATCGATAGCAGATGGTCCTGCAAGCGCTGGTATTCCAGTTGGAATTTATCGACTGGTGCTTGGGCGCCCCTGGGTTTTTTGAGCATAGCCATCGGTTCGGCCGGGCCACTAAACTTAGCTTTAACGGCTTCCAGGCTGGTATCTGTCAGCTTGGCGATTTTTTTAAGGTAATGTTCCTGCTCAATCGGGTCGCGCAGCTGTCGAATGGTAGTCAGTAAGGCATCGGTAAAGGCTTTTTTGCCGGCAGCGCTGGTTAGGTCAACCTCGGATTTATACCTGTCAATTAGCCAATCCGGCGCATACTGGGCATTTTTGATGGCTTTATGCCAAAAATTTACATCTTTACGGATTAACTCGTCTGGGTCCTTGGCGTCCTCAAAGGTAATGATACTCAAACTAACTTCCGCCTTCTGGGCCAGCGGAATAATTCGCTCAGTAGCGGCAATGCCCGCCCTATCAGCGTCAAAACTCAAACGGATATCGCTGGTAAAACGCTTTAGGGCTTTGAGGTGCTGCTCGGTCATAGCCGTGCCGGCGCTGGCTACTACATTGGCTACACCGGCCTGCCAACTGGCAATTACATCCAAATTTCCCTCGGCTACCACTACAAAACCTTCTTTGCGGATGGCTTCCTTAGCCAAGTGCAGGCCAAATACCTGGCGACTCTTATCGTAGGTAACGGTTTGCGGCGTATTGATGTACTTGGGGGCGTCCGGCTCATCGGCCAGCAGGCGGGCGGTAAAGCCAATGATTTGGCCGCTTTGGTCGGCCAGCGGAATCATTATCCGGCCGCGGAACATATCACTAGAGTGCCGGGCGCGCTGAAAAACCACACCGGCCCGTTTCATATCATCAGTAGTAAAACCTTGCTTGGTTAAAAAGTTAGTTAACGCAAAGCCGGTGTTGGGAGCGTAACCGAGCCGCCAAGTCAGTATCGTATTTTTGCTGAACCCCCGGCTGTTGACCAGATACTCGTAAGCCGTCTTATTGACTGTTAGCTGTTTTTGGTAAAACTTGGTGGCCCATTCCAAAACTTCTAGGGCCCGGTTTTTAAGCTGGGTACTAGCGCCAGGCTTAGCTCCTTTGAATTGATCCAAATCAACACCGGCCTTGCGCGCCAAATGCTCTAATGTTCCTCTAAAATCCAGCCCCTCCATCTCCATTACAAAGCTGAACATATCACCGCCTTTACCTGATGAAAAATCGTGCCAGATCTGTTTTTCGGGGCTGACAATAAAACTCGGCGTTTTTTCGTTAGTCCAGGGGCTGATGCCCTTAAAATTGTGGCCGGTACGCTTAAGCTGGACGTATTCGCTGATTACGTCCTCAATATTAAGCCTGGATTTTACCTCCGCTACCGCATCCATTCTCTAAGTATACGGCCTAGAGGTTAGCGGTTACAGCTTAAGCGTTTTAACTGATAGAATAATGCTTATGCAGCCGACGTCGCCGGACCCGAAGTTTGATTTCATGCTTAAAAATAATGCCCAGCCTAAACGTGGGTTGGGACTGCCGCAACTGTCCAAGCCGATAAAAATAGTGGCTGGCGCCATTGTGGCAGTCATTTTGCTGGTTATTATCTCCTCAGTCCTATCAGGACACAAAGGCGGCGCTACCAAGCAGATAACGGCCGCTTTGGCCCGTGGCCAAGAAACTCTGCGAGTGACTCAGCTGACCCAGCAACAACTTAAGTTGCAAGATCCGGCTACTCAAGCCCTGGCAGCTACTGTTTATAGCTCGCTGTCCAGTGACCAGCAACAGCTGGTGGCTTATTTAGCTAAAAGCCACATAAAAGTCTCTAAACTGGAGCTGGCCACCGATGGTGATAAAACTACTGACACACAGCTGCAGACTGCCTCGCAAAATAATTCCTTAGACTCGGCCTACGTGACTTATTTAAAGGATAGCCTGGCAAAGTATCAAACGGACTTACAAGAAGCTTATAAAGCCGCCGGACCAAACGGCCAAGCGATTCTAAAAAGTGCTTACGATAGCACTAAAACCCTCTTAGACAATCCGCCGCTCAAGTCTTAGCCACTAGGTCGTAGGAGTGGCGGATGAAGTCTTTAATTTCGTCCCAGCTCAGCTGTCCGGTGAGTACAATCGTATTCCAGTGCTTTTTATTTAGGTGGTAGCCAGGAAGTACTGTCTCGTACTTTTGGCGCAGGGTTTCAGCCAGCAGCGGGTCGCACTTCAAGCTAAGCTGCACCGGCATTTTCTTTTCGCGCACCAGTGCAAACATCTTATCGCCGACTTTATAAACCGCCACATCTTCGCCGAATGGATAATCCAACCGGGCGTTCGGCATACTCAAAAGATAGTCCTCAACCTGTTTGTGCGTCATCTATTTCTTGGCTTTGTCTTTGGGTTGGAAGTCTAGCGAAGCAGAGTTGATACAAAAGCGCTGGCCGGTTGGCTGGTCCGGCGCGTCATTAAACACGTGGCCCAGATGGCTGCCGCAGTTGGCACATTGGACCTCTACGCGGTGCATCCCATTCCTATTATCTTCGATAAGCTTTACGGCATCGGATTTGGCGACGTCGTAAAAACTCGGCCAACCACTGCCACTATCAAACTTGGTGCCGCTGGCAAATAACGGCTGGCCACAAACGGCGCATCTCCCCTCTTCCG
>JAIFWC010000060.1 GCA_019662065.1 Candidatus Saccharimonadota bacterium | reverse complement strand
GGGAGTACAGAATGGTATTCCTGGCGCTTTTGGTAGACTCGGGATTACCGCCGCTAGTAATATAGCGGAAACCGCCGATCATGATCATCACTACCGCCAGAATGCCTATGGCTACCGATAGTAGGTTAATTATTTCTGTAATAGTAGTGTTGAGGGAACCCGAAGCAGTACCTGGGTTGCAGGTTTCTGCGCCAGCGGCCTGGCAACTACCGCATTGGATGGCTTGCTGGGTAGACAAGTTGGACTGGGAGCAATCAATAGCCGCTAAAGATTGGAGCGGAGCCAGACTAATAAAGCCGAAAAGGAAAATAGCCGACAATAGTGTAAGTTTTTTTATTTTATTAGGCATAATGAGCATTGTACTATGCCTTTACTAGTTTATCGGTTACAAACGTAACTATGGTCCAGGCGAGTGCTACTATGACCAGCCCTATTATTGCGCCAATTAGTGTTGCTCGAGCACTTTTAATACGATTGGGGTCGCCGCCCCTTTGACCCGGTGAAGCACCGCCGGCTGTCACAAACATAAAACCGCTAATAATAATTACGACTACCGCACCAATGCCGGCTATTACTGCAATGATGTTTGCGGCCGTTTTAATAATATCAACTGTTGGGTTAGTGCTTTTCCCATTTTGCTTATTGTTTTGCTGACAAGTTGGACTATTTGGGGCTTTCTTACAGGCAGAGCTTAGTGGATTAAATTGAGCTTGCGCCGAACCAGCGGATGCGACCAAAAGTAAGGGTGTGAAAAATGCCAAAAGTATTGTTTTTAATTTCATTTAGCCAGCTCTATTCAGTACTACGCTAACAATCGAAGCTGCTAGTGCAGCAATTATCAAACCCATCACGGAATAGGTAATCATGTTTTTTGCCTGGGCAGTAGCTTCGGCGTTGCCTCTAGCAAAGATATATCTAAGCCCAGCTATTACTATCATAAGCAAAGAGATTGCGCCTAGTAATATAAAGGTATCCGTCAGCACTGTTTTTATAACATTATCATTGGTTTTCGGCAAATTGGTTGAGTTAAGTAAATTTAAATCGCCAAGTCTCATATCATTTTGCCAATTGATTACCTATGAATGTTACTAAAGCGGTTGCAACTAAGGCAATCGCTAAACCAATTAATGAATTATAAATCCGGCGGCGGGCGGCGGCGGCTTTTTGAGGATCGCCCATTGTAAATTGATGCTGAAAACCAGCAACTATGATTGAAATCACTGCTACAAAACCAGCTATACGCAGCAGCATATCTAGAATTGCCAAACCTACCGACCATATATCTCCCGGGAAAGTAAAATTAGGAGCACATTGCCCAAGCGCATCAGTAGTCCCGCCTTTAAGGTATTCCCACCAGGGAGGCAGAAATAAAAAACGAGTTTTGGCGGGCGTACAAGCAGCCGCAAAGAAAAAGGGCGCCATCTTTACAAATAATATTGCGAGCATCTCTTAAATTCCTCCCGGTATAATCCACTGCAGAAAAGCGAATATAAATAAAAATGCCGCGAAGGCTATTAAGCCATTGGTGATTCGTTGCCTAGCTTTAGTAACGGCTTCGGGGCTACCGCCAGCCATACTGTACTGAATACCGCCCAAAATAATGCTCCCAATCACCACAATAGCAACGCCAGCGCTCAAAAAATCAATAATACCGTTTAAATCCTCTACAATTTTGTTGCTCTTAATGCAATTCTGAAGTCCCGATTGAGAAGAGTCATTACAATTAACGTTAGGATCAACCGGTGTTTTGGTAGTAGCAGCCAGAGCCATTGGTGCAACCAATGTTATTGATGCCAAGACCATAGCTAACATTAGGGATACTTTGGTTATTATTTTTTTAAGAATTTTCATGTTTTAGTTCTTTGTCTAAAACTATAGCATAATAAGTGCAAATGTTGGCTTAAGCCAACAGGTTAGCCACAGATTGTCGACATAAGTCTCTTATGCTATATTTTAAGGAAGCGAACTTCCAAAATGAAAATATATAAAAAAATAACATTGGGCTTGGTACTGCTGCTGTTTGCCACTGGGCTGTTCATGTTGAAGGCCCCTGATAGGGCTTTAGCGTTTGACGCTCAAGGCCAGGCTGATATCCAGGCACTTATTGGTACTCTAGCTTTCCAAGACAGAGGAACTATAACCGGCACAATTGGCGGCAAGTCAATTAGTTTCGTGGATAACGATATAACTGATGGGACTTATAACTATAAGCCGCCAGCCGGTTCTTTTTGTCAAACCGGTGGCAGCATCAATGGTATTACACTAGCTGGTAGTCCGTTTGGCAGTGGTGTTACAAAAGTCACAGCGACTGTCGATCTAGATTATAGTGCGGCTAACGACGCAGCCTCTTGTACAGATACTAAACCTAATAAACTCAACGCCAATATTGACCAAGTTGCTAACCGCTTAATAAGTTTTCAGTGGAATACCGATGATTTAATACAAATAGCCACCGGTGATACCTTTAGCCACACGGCAGATGCATCGTTATTTGAAAAAGACAAAACTGATAGTTGTGGTGGTGGTGATATTGTTGTTTTGGACAATGGGTCCACAACAAGTGGAACAGAATATATTTTAAGTAAAGCTGGTACGCCAAACCAGAAGTTTAACGATCCTCGTTTCCAAAACAGTACGTGTTACTTAGTCTCATCCCGAGCCGTGACTATTTCGGGTACAAAAGGGGTGGCCGCGCCGGGCAGTGGGGGCGGGGCTAATGGCACCACCACAAACAGTAGTTGCGTAGACGAGCAAAGCCTTTCCTGGCTACTTTGCCCAATTATAAATGGCTTGAGCAAGTCGGCCGATGGTATTAGCTCCTTTGTATCAAGCCAGCTAAATTTCAGTGTTAACGATAATTTAAACGGCTCTGTTAAAAAAGCCTGGACGGTATTTAGGTCACTAACTTCTGTAATTTTAGTGATTGTGATGCTGATAATGGTCTTTTCCCAAGCCTTTGGTGGTGGCCCTTTTGACGCATATACTGTTCGATCCCTCC
>JAIFWC010000059.1 GCA_019662065.1 Candidatus Saccharimonadota bacterium | reverse complement strand
GAGGAGAGAAAAAAAATCATCAAAAAGCGGTGGTTGAAAACCGAAGGATTGGAGTCCTTATGCGACACCAGGAAAAATGCTACTAAAGTGAGTATCAGTGACAACCCAAAGCCCACCACGTAGCCAAGGGTAGTGCCTTTTATAGCACCGTCTTTAGTTTGGCTATTAGGCTGCTCGGCCATAATTTAAAAGGCTCCCATTAAATACACTACGGTGAAGATAAAAATCCAGATGATGTCCAAAAAATGCCAAAACAAACTAAGCATGGTTAGACGCTGCACCGAAATATCAGTCAAACCACGCTTGGAGATCCGGACCAGCATAGTTCCCATCCACAGTAAGCCGGTAGTGATGTGTAAACCGTGGGTACCAACCAGCGTAAAGAAAGCCGATAAGAAACCAGACCGCCGCCAGCTATTTCCTTCATTGTACAAATGGCCGAACTCATGCAGCTCTAGGCCCAAGAAAGCTAAGCCCAGCAAAAAGGTTACACCAAACAACCGGTATACCATCTGCTTTTGGCGGTGGTGGGCGGCCAAGATACCCAGCCCGCAGCTAAAGCTACTGGTCAATAGGATTAAGGTTTCGCTCAGGGCAAACGGCAAGCTAAACAATTCTTTACTGCCTGGGCCACCAAAAGTGTTGTTGTGCAGTACGGCATAGGTGGCAAATAAACTGGCAAATAGCACGCAGTCAGTCATGATGTATATCCAAAAACCAAACAGGCTGTTGGAGCCTTCGGTTTTGGGCTCGGTGCTCAAGGCAACTTCGCTCATGCCCTAGCCTCCTCGATTTTACGGATTTGGGACGCCGACAGCCGATACTCAGTCTGCTCGTCAGACGCCCGGATGATGACAGTCGTAATTACGCCCAAAAGGCAGACGGCTGGTAACCAATAAATATGCCAAATAAATCCAAAGCCAGCACTAAAGGCTAAGCCGGCAATCGCTATAGCCAATGGTGTATTTTTAGTAACTTTAATTGGCTGATATTCGATAGGCTCAGTTGATTTCTTGGCGTGTTTCATTGACCAAAAGGCATCGCGGCCGGTAACGGCCGGCAGATGGGCAAAGTTGTAGACCGGTGGCGGCGAGCTAGTTGCCCATTCCAAAGTCCGGCCCTGCCAAGGGTCACCGGTTAGGTCTCGGTTTTGGTTACGATCGCGGATGCTGACAAATAGCTGCAAAAGCTGAAAGCCGATGCCGGCCACGATTATAGCCACGCCAACGCCGGCCACAATAAACAGTCCTTGCCACCCCATCGACGGGTCATAATGGTCTAGCCGCCGCGTAGCACCCATCAAACCTAGGATATACAGCGGTATAAAGGCTAGTAAAAAGCCGACCAGCCAGCACCAAAAAGCGTAGCGGCCTAATCGTTCGTTTAACTTAAAGCCAAAGATTTTAGGGAACCAGTAGGTTAGACCGGCAAAGTAGCCAAACACTACACCGCCAATAATCATGGTATGGAAGTGAGCCACCAAAAACAGGCTGTTGTGCAATTGGAAGTCGGCCGGCGGTACCGCCATTAAAACCCCGGCCATACCGCCAACACTAAAGGTAGCTACAAAACCCAAAAACCACAGCATTGGTGTTGTAAATTTAATACGACCACGGTACATCGTGAATAACCAGTTAAAGACCTTTACGCCCGTTGGCACAGCAATCACCATGGTCATTATCCCAAAGAAGGCATTAACGTTGGCACCGGCGCCCATTGTAAAGAAGTGGTGCAGCCAGACCAGGAAAGACAAAATTACAATTGCCCAAATTGCAATTACCATCGACGTGTAACCAAAAAGCCGCTTGCGCGAAAAGGTTGGTACTACCTCTGAAAATACACCAAAGGCCGGCAAAATTAAGATATAAACTTCTGGGTGGCCCCACGCCCAAATCAGGTTTACATACATCATCGGGTTGCCGCCAAAATCGGATGTAAAGAAATGGGTGCCGACGGCGCGGTCCAAAAATAGCAAGGTTAATGTCACTGTTAGGATTGGAAAAGCGAAAATTATTAAACTCATGCTGCCCAGGACACTCCAGGCAAACATCGGCATCCGCATTAAGCTCATACCAGCTCGGCGCATTTTTAATATGGTAGCCGTAAAGTTAATACCAGACAGCAAACTACCAATACCAGCAATTTGCAGGGCCCATATCCAATAATCAATACCGACACCGGGGCTATAGCGCAGCTCCGACAGCGGCGGATAACTTAGCCAACCGGCGGCCGCAAATTCACCCACTGCCAGCGAAACATTAATTAATGCCATACCGGCTGCAAATAACCAAAAGCTCGTAGCATTCAAAAACGGAAAAGCCACATCGCGGGCTCCTAACTGCAACGGCAGTATCAGATTAATCAGGCCAAACATCAGTCCCATGGCCAAAAAGAAAATCATGATTGTGCCGTGGGCCGAGAAAACCTGTTGAAAATGGTCAGAGCTTAAAAAGCCATGCGAATTACCTACTGAGGTAGCTTGTTGGGCCCGCATCATTAAAGCATCGGTCACGCCACGCAGCCCCATCAGGGCGGCCACTACTATATACATCACCCCGATTTTCTTAGGGTCCACTGTAGTCAGCCATTCTCGCCACAGCCACTTCCACTTTTTAAAGTAGGTCAGTGCCGCGACGGCTGTGAGCAAGCCACCGGCCATCGAGGCAATACCAACTAGCTCGACTGGCCCGTGTTGGAAAGAGTGCCAATCCAGGCGGCCAAGTAGCAGGCTGGCATTAGTGAACATGCTGCTCCACTCCGGCCAAACCGTAGCCTTGGCTGGCTAAGTCGCTACCGGGTGCCATATATTTCATCATTACGTCGTGGAAAAGGCTCGGCGTCGTTGAACCGTAAAGCGCTATAGGACTATTCTCACTCGGCTGCGATAGTTGATTATATTGAGCCAGGCTAAGTTTATCGGGCATGTGTTTTGTATTGTTTACCCAGTTATTAAAATCGGCCTGATTACTTACTTTGGCCGTAAAGTGCATGCCGGCAAAGCCGCGGCCGCTAATATTGGCTGAACTGCCATAAAACTCGCCGGTTTGGCTGGCC
>JAIFWC010000058.1 GCA_019662065.1 Candidatus Saccharimonadota bacterium | reverse complement strand
GAGATGGTAGAGGGAATCCCGTTCCTTGATAACGGCTTTTTGTCTTTCAGCCAGGAGGATTATGAGGATTTCATCAACAAGGAGCCGGAAGCAAAAAAATGGATAAAAGAGTCTGTTACCGGGCAAAGCTTTATCAATAATGAAAAACGATATTGCCTTTGGCTTGTTGGTATATCACCGTCAGACCTAAGGCGAATGCCACTAGTTATGGATCTAGTAAGAAAAGTTAAATCGTTTCGACTTTCAAGCAACTATTCTAAAAAGTTTGCTGATACGCCTTGGCTGTTCAGGGAGACCGTGATTGCTAAGCAGTTTATTCTCGTCCCCAAAACGAGCTCTGAGAATCGGAATTACTTGCCGATGGGATTCATAACAGACAAAATTGCTTCAAATACTTCGTTGATGATACCTAGTGCTTCAATATATCACTTTGGAATCTTGAATAGCCAAATGCATATGACGTGGATGCGTTACGTGGCAGGTAGGCTGAAGAGCGATTATCGCTATTCAAAGGATATCGTCTACAATAATTTTCCTTGGCCAAATCCTCTTGAAGATCAAAAATTACAGATTGAGTTTGCCTCTCAAAAAATATTAGAAGTCAGAAACCAATTCTCTAATATTGCATTAGCTGATTTGTACAACCTTTTAACTATGCCACCAGAACTGTTAAGTGCACACAGAGAGCTAGATGGTGCAGTAGATATGGCTTACCGGTCAGAGACCTTCGAAGGTGATGACGACCGAATCAAGTTCCTATTTGAGCTTTATAAAAAAATTTCTTAAAAGATAGAAAGAGTTCTGTTCTCAAAAAAATACTTAACAAGTTATGTATCCCTGTACTGCTAGTTGTCCACAGCCTTGCTTGACACCAATGTGCTGGTGTAGGACCATGTAGTTGATTCGTAGTGTCTTGGTAATAAAAAACCACCCAAAAGGGTGGTTTTTTATTATGTGGTAGCCGTGGCGGGACTCGAACCCGCATGGGATTTCCCAGTGTCTTGGTAAGACGCTGCGTCTGCCATTTCCGCCACACGGCCTGTTCTTTCCGTATTCGCTTTCCCGGCTACCACCCCTAACGTACTCTTTAGAATTTTGGATTGCAAGAACTTATGTGTTGTGGTTTTAGCATAAGGAGTCCAGGCCAGACATCAGCGCTGGATTAGATGATGCCAATAGCAATATCTTATCCCTGAGTAGGAGAAAAACTTGACTTATTAAGTATCTTTACTGGATTGGAAATGTGTCATGTAATTCATCGTCTAAATGATTAGTATTTACCCGGCTGTAAAGATTTATAGTCAGGTCATCTAGTATAGGATCGACTTGGACGGGGTAGGTATATCTTTCTAAAAAATCTTTTATCCCTTCGCCAGCTTCTGCTCGCTCAAAAAATAAGTAGAAGGGCGGATCATCTTGTAGATCAAGCAGAAAATAATCGAACTTTCCGCCTCCCACTAGAAATTTTCTTATGAGTGTGTTTTTCCAAGTCAATTGATAGTTTTGTCCATCGACTATTAAATCAAGATGAGGCATTTCTGCTTCGGGTGGAAGAAGTGTTTCGGAATCTTCGGGTGAATCGCCGAATTGTGGAGTTTCGTACGATGCCATATTTACCTTATTGAATAATTATACCCTGTTTTTGAAGTTGGGTTTTTGGAAAGAATACAGACCGGTTAATTATGAAGTGGGGCCGGCTTTTGGCCGGCCCCATTGCTGCTAGCGGAAGGCAGTGACAACCCACTTGTGAAGGATCAGGCCAGGCACTCGCCGCATGATGATGACATGACGCTGGTGATCTTCTCTGTACAGGTCAAGACCTTTACTTGAAGTCACCTGCCAGCTTTCACGCGTGACCAGGATGGCCTGATTAGCCGACAGGTCGACCTTGACCGACAAAATGTTGATGTCGGGAAGGCCCACCCGGTTTTCACCACGTGGCCACCAAGCCGTTCTTTCTCTGATCAGTGTGAGCGCTGAGTCGTGGTAGCGAGATTTAAGCCTACCCACTACCTTTTTACGCCTAGCTGGGTTGGCGCTGCGCACGAAGACGTAGTAGGGCGCCAGAGAGATCAGGGCGCAGTTGACTACGTAAGCTGTGCAGACTTCGTGTTCGTGCTGAGCGGTATGCAGACAAGCTTTGGTGCTACCGACTTGTCTTGGTGCGGCGCCCGAAGCTGCTGGCAATAGCAAGCTTAGCGCCACCAGCACAATCACTGCTTTTGCCATGTTTCACCCTCTTTGTCAGATGTACGCTATGCCACAAACAGCAAAAAACATTATATAACTTTGTTTTAGGAAAGAATACGACTTAACGCGGGACGCAAGCGTCCTGATATGGCACTTCGTCGCTGGCGCAGTAGTTAGGCTGGGCCTGCTGCGGGCTTAAGTCTGAGCTGCTAGCCGAGCGTTCTGGAGGTGTAGCTGGCTGCAGGCTGGAATTGGAATTGGTTTCTACGCCGTTGTTACTAACTTTCAGCTGGTTATTGCGATTATTAATCGCCGGCTGCACAGCTGGTTCTGGCTGATAGACCAAAACAGCTAACAATACTGCCGCTGTAGCTAAAGCGGCCACTATTATCATTTGTGGATTTATTATTTTATTCACTGGGTATGTCCATTATGACATGCCCAAAATGGCGGCTATCTTTGGAAGGCTGAGGCCGCCACCATGGCCAAAAAACCGACTCCGGCGCCAATAACAAGGCCGGCGCCGGCTGAGCTCAAGGCCATGCCCAGGCCAAGACCAACCAGTGTACAGCCAGCAAACAGATACCATTCCCCGCCCTCAAAGACTTGGTTATTTCGTCTCATAAATACCTCATTAATTAATTCAAAAATTATACCCCTGTTATTGGAATAAATACAGTCCGGTTACGCCCAGGAGTATAATTAAGCTAATGAACCAGGGACAGCAAGACATTAACTTAAACCATGCCAGCCCAACGGTTGTGTCTGACGGGCATGTGGTGATGATTAGCGACCAAGGGGTGCCGACTTTATTATTCTTTCAGGCCCGCCAACAGCACGATGGCCATGTGCACGGCGACGTAGTGGCCGCCGTAAGACTCAA
>JAIFWC010000057.1 GCA_019662065.1 Candidatus Saccharimonadota bacterium | reverse complement strand
GGGAGAAGAGCGACAGCCACCCAATACTTGATAGAAGCCGGCGCCGATATAGTAAAGGTAGGTGTGGGGCCAGGCGCTATGTGCACTACCCGGATGATGACTGGGGTTGGTCGGCCACAGTTTAGTGCCGTGTTGGAGTGTGCGGCGGCGGCTAAAGCAAATGGCAAACATGTCTGGGCTGACGGCGGGATAAAGCATCCGCGCGATGTAGCTTTGGCCTTAGCGGCTGGAGCTAGCTGCGGCTTCATTGGTACTTGGTTTGCCGGCACCCATGAGAGCGCAGGCGATGTGCTGCGCGATGGCCGTGGCCGGCTGTACAAAGAAAATTATGGCATGGCCAGCAAAAGGGCGGTCCAAAATCGTAATCGTGGGGTAGGCGCATATGAGCTAGCCAAACGCGAGTTATTCGAAGAGGGGACCAGCACCAGTCGGCTATATATCAATGCCGAGCGTCCAGGAGTAGAAGATTTGATCGACCAAATCACAGCCGGCCTGCGCAGTTCAATGAGCTATGTCGGTGCCCGCAATCTAGAAGAGTTTCAGGAAAAGGCAGTTATAGGTATCCAATCTTCGGCCGGTTACCAAGAGGGCCAGGCTGTTGAGACCAACTGGGATTAAACCTGAGCCTAGGGTTTAGCGATATGGAAATTATTAACACCGTCGCCAGTAACCATGCCAGCGGTGGTATCGCCTGTGTAGTAGTAAAGAGGTAGGCCCTTGTAAGCGTATTGGGTGCTACCATCGCTGCGGGTAATGACTGTGACGCTAGTCGGCAGATTAACAGATGTTGTGGGCTTGTAAATCGGCCAAGCGGTTAGACAGGTGCCGGTACAATTGCTCACTCCTGTGGTATCGGCTCCGTAGGTATAAAGTGTTTTACCGTCTTTATCGGCCAGGTATTGGCCGAGCTTGCTGTCGGTCTTAGTCTGAATAACATCGGCAGCTGTGACTTTGGTCTCAGTAGTTGATTTCTTTTTTTGTTTTGAGACTTCGGTTTGGGTATTGGCGGCTGTACCTAAGGTAGTTTCGGTATCGCTTTTAGATTTAAATGCATACCAGGCTACAAAAGCTACTAAGCCCACAATTACTAAAACTAAAACTGTTTCGATAGGCGAAAAGCCCCGTTGATTATTCTTTCTCATAACCTCGCTCCTCTTACTACCTAAAATCATAGTCCAAAAGCGCTCAGTCGGCAATTAAGCTAGTCTTAGGCGTCTGGATTTTTACAGGTGTAAATGCTATAATTACCCCTGTTTTGCGCGTGTAGCTCAGCTGGATAGAGCGTCGGCTTGCGGAGCCGAAGGTCGTAGGTTCAAATCCTGCCACGCGTACCATAAACGATTTGTTTTGGTTATGACTGTTGATATATTAAGCTCTGCATGCGTATTGGAATCTTGTCAGCCGAACTTGACGATGAAGCCTTAGTCGAAAACCAGCGGCTGGCCGATGAGATAGAAGATCTAGGGCATCAGTCTCAAATAATTAATTATCATCGAACCTACAGCTATATTGACGGTACAGGGGCTCTTTATGAGCACCTGGCTGACGGATCTTCCAGAAAAATAGAGGTGGATGCCGTTATACCACGCATTAATGAAGCTGACCCGCTATCAATTACCGGCGGAGTTTCGGCGCTGCGCACTTTGGTATTGAGTGGGGTATACTCACCTTCCAGCCCAGAAGCCGTGGACCTGGTTAAAAACAAGTTCAACTCCCAGTTGGTAATGGCTGCGGCCGGCGTGCCGACGCCGCGCAGTGTTATGGAAACCAGTACCGTGCCGACCTACATCGAAGAGATCCTTACCGCGATTGAGCCGGATGCCGAAAAATCAGTAATTATTAAGTCCAATGTTGGAACTCATGGGATAGGTGTCGAACTGACCCCTAACAGAACGCTAGCGATTGCCAGCCTAACCGCTCATCCTCCTGCTCAAAGCGGCATGCCTACTATAATTCAAGAGCTCATCGACTCAAATCAGGAAAGACCGGCAGACATACGGTTGATTACTATCGGTAAAAAGGTGATGGCGACCATGAAACGAGTGGCGGCCGAAGGCGAATTCAGGTCCAACATAGCCCAGGGCGGTACTGGTGTGGCGTATGAGCCATCCGAAAGAGAAATCGAGGTTGCCGAAGCCGCCTCCGAGGCTGTAAACAGTGACATTCTTGGAATCGATATTATGTTTCTAGAAAGCGAGCCGGTAGTTATTGAGGTCAATATCAGCCCCGGCTTTCATGTTGAAAAAGTCTCGGGTGTTAATGTCCCGAGGCTGATGGCCCAGCTGGCTATAAAAAATGCTCTTAAATTATAGGCGTAGGCGGCGGGACAGGCGGTCGATGCCATCCATTTTACGGTCTTCGTATGGCAGGTGGTTGCCTAGGGCGTCAACAATTTTGGGTTCTTCGCCAGGCTCAAAGTAAGCCGACACCGGTGGCATAAAGCGTTTGAGAGGGAAGAGGTTAACGCTGCTCAAATTACCTTCGCGCAATACTGCAAATGACTTAAAGGCGCTGTAAGGATAATTTTTGCCGTTTACACTCAAGCCCGACTCGCTAATTTCATACTGCACCTGGCCGGGCTTGTGGCCGGCAAAAACGCCTACAATTACACCCACGACTATGATAGTACCGGCGGCAAAAATGTCTTTGGTAGCTAGATAAACTAGCGCCGCTAACAGAGCCGTCCCGGCAATCAGGGCTGCGTACCAGCTGCTACTGTGCTGGTGTTCGATAAATTCGGCGGCCTGCCAGCTGATTAATTGTGATGAGGCGCGCGACTTGGTTTTTGATTCTGACCCATTGTCATCGGGCAGATTGGCCGAGGCGGTCTTGCCATCGGGCTTATATTGCCACGGAGAATTTTCGTCTTGGTTCATTGCTTTAGACTACCTGCTAAAGCTTATTGTATCGGAGTTCAGATATTAAAACTATGGCGGAGAGAGTGGGATTCGAACCCACGGTACCGTTGCCGGCACAACAGTTTTCAAGACTGTCCTCTTAAACCGCTCGAGCATCTCTCCGCCACAGATTATAACACGCTTCTATCTGTTAAAATCCTTTCTCTAATCTGTTATGATCCCCC
>JAIFWC010000056.1 GCA_019662065.1 Candidatus Saccharimonadota bacterium | reverse complement strand
AAAGCCACTCCTAGCATCGAAAATAAGAACGCTACGGCCAGCGCAGCCACTACCGCAATAGCCGCCCAGTTCAGGATACCGAGCTCCGTACCACCAAGACCGGCATTGCCAAGCAGATCAAACAGGCCCATGTTAGAGGAACCGCCAAACGGATAATACATAAGGTCAGCAATCCCTCTGGCGATTGAGTTAATTAAATCAATCACCCAAATAGCTCCAACCCACGATATTTGAATTAGAATAACGGCCGCCACTAACTTTGGAAGCATTTTCCTGATGGTGTACGCGTCAAATGGGCCAAAACTGGCAGCTTGCGAAAAGATCATAATAAGTAACGCAACTACTACTAAAGCCGTGGCTACATCCCTCATAAGCGCCCAAGACTGGTGGATTTTAGCTGCGCCATTGCCGAGCTGCCCTACGCTAAAAGATAATTGGTCTTCGAATAGGTCTAAAAGAGCATTAGTTAAGCCGCTAGCAGCGTCTAATACCGGACAAAATGCCCAGGCGAATGACCAGCCGCCAGAATTCTGCTCACAGGTCGAAAGGCTAGCGTTGCTTATACAAGCACCGCCATCTACAGAGCAAACTCCGTTAATACAATCAGCACCTCCAGTACATGCATCGCCTTTATTACCAGTACCGGTTGTCGTGGCTGCTGCTAAGGTAAGTCCGTTTTTTACATAGGACAAACACGCCCCGCTCGGGTTAAGGTAGTGGATATTTACATCGATCTTCCCCGCATCTCTATCTGTGATAGTTATTCCTTCAGGCCCGCTTTTACCGTAAACCGTATTGCCGCAAAATGGCCCGGTTTTAGGTTTGAAATTTAAAATATTGTCTCCCAAAACACCGCTTTTGTCATAGAAAGCGTACGTATTTCCCCCAGCAGTCACGTTAATATGAAATTCACTACTGGAGTCCTTAACAATCGTATAAGTAGCTTCACCTAGCTGGGTTGAGGTGAGGCTGTCCGCTGCCGCCACTTTATGCCCAAACATCAAACTGACGCCAAGCATCCCTAGCGTTAATACGAATATTTGCCCAATTCGTTTGTATTTTTTCATGCGAGATTTTATCTGTTATGACTATAACATAAGCTTTAAGGATTCAACAGATGTAGCAATCTGTCCTGACTATTGCCAAATTAGCTTAAGCTGTTAATCTATAGACAAGGTACAAACGCGATGCCGCAAAAAATAAAAACCTTTGTCTTACTCTTAGCCCTTTTCATTCTGGGTACGGTTGGTTATGTTAAATCTCCGGCTATGGCGGCCAGCTGTCTGCCCAGCACAGCTAACTGTACTTGCTCAAGCCAAGGCTGCGACAATGGGCTGCCGGTTAAAAATCCAATTGATTGTCCTAGTGGCAGAGTTGACCCAAACGATAACAGTAAATGTGCGCCACTCGGTAACGACTGCAATGGCCTAAACAACAATGCCTGCCTTAAAAAAAATCCAATCACAACTTATATCAATGATGCGATTGCTTTTCTATCAGCTGGAGTAGGTATTATTGTAATCGGCACTATAATTTTAGGCGGTATTCAGTACAGTATGGCTGGAGATAACCCCACAGCCACCCAAGCCGCTAGACAAAGAATCACAAATGGTTTGATTGCCCTGTTTGCTTTCCTGTTCATATTCGCCTTCTTGCAGTGGCTAGTGCCAGGAGGGTTATAGAATATGCTGGCTTTAATATTTGCAAAACTTAATCTGTTTATTTTTGCGGCAGTTGGTGATGCTTGCACACTGCCTGGTTCAGGTGTCCGTTCTTTCTTTGGCTTCCCGCATTGGTGGAAGTATTTAAGTGGCCAGGTAGACCCAATCGGTAAGTGTTCGCCAGCCTTTAGTTTTCCATCAGATACTTGGGCTGTTGGCTTAGCAATAATTGATATGTTATTGCGCCTAGCCGGAATTGTGGCAGTGGTTTCAATTATTATCGCTGGCATTGGCTACATTACTGCCGCCGGCAGCGCCGACAAAATTACCTCATCTCGCAAGCGGATTGTAAATTCGCTATTAGGACTTGCTGTGGTTCTGGCAGCTTCAGCCGTCGTTTCATTTATCGGAAATAGCTTAAAATGATTAGATTGCTAGCATCATTTATCGATACCAGTGGCCTTCCGCAAACCAAAGCCGATTCAGGTAATCTTACAAATATATTCAATATCATCCTTGCAACAATGGGAGCACTGGCGTTATTGATGCTGGTAATAGCTGGCTTTCGCTACACAGTATCTCAGGGCGATCCAACTCGAGTCGCCGATTCCAAGCGGATGATAATTTACACGATCGCCGGTCTTCTAGTAATTGCCCTGGCGGCTACAATAGTTAATTTTGTAGTGGGTAGAACATGAGTATGAGACTTAAAAAACTATTGGTAATAGCAACTATCTTCATCGGCTTACTATCGCCTAGCGGTCTGGTTTATGCAGATGATAGTCAATTGTTTGGAGCTTGTAAAACTAATTCAAGTACTCAAAGCAGCAGCATCTGCCAAGATCAAGGGACTAATTCTAATCCAGCTAATCACTACATCAAGGTAGCGACCTCAATTGTGGCTACCTTAACAGGTATTGCTGCGGTTATATTTATAATCTTAGGTGGATTAACTATGATTACCTCTAGCGGTAATGCCGAAGCGGTAGCGAATGCCCGGAAACGCATCATTTATGCTGTTATAGGTTTAGTGATTGTAGCCTTGGCTTGGGCCGTTATAACATTCTTGACCAATAGATTAATAAAAACGTAAGGTAAGGCCATGACGATTTTAAAAAACAACCACTTAGCAAAAACGTTAGTTTTTATAATACTTTTTTTGGTGCTATGCATTGGTATTAGTCACACTCCCGCCTTTGCTGATAACAAAAGTGTCGTACAGGGCGGAATTTGTGACGCGGCTGGGGGCAATTGTCCTAAAGATTCTGCCGGAATGGTGTAATTGCCGTCATCATGATTATCGTTGGCGGTTTCCGCTATATAACTAGCGGCGGTAATCCCGAATCCACCAAAAGTGCCAGAAATACAATTCTGTACGCCATTATTGGTCTAGTAGTTGTAGCGCTGGCGCAATTGATAGCAAGATTTGTTTTGAATGCAGCTACTTAAAATTAGCCATTTGTCATTAGCGGGTTGACTATGGTATAAGAGGATATATACTTAGCAAAACAATTAAAGGAAATATTTAAAAATGATTCAGAAAATTAAAAATAAAATATTAATCTTAAGCTCTTTACTTTTCTTAGCTGTTCCAGTTGCTGTACCAGCAGTAGCTTCAGCTCAAGATGTTATCCAGGGTGGACTTTGTAAAGGGGCTCAGCAATTGACAGTGCAAGAAGGTACCGCAACCTGTACTGACACTACCGCGGGTCATGGTGTAATTGCCGTCATCATGATTATCGTTGGCGGTTTCCGCTATATAACTAGCGGCGGTAATCCCGAATCCACCAAAAGTGCCAGAAATACAATTCTGTACGCCATTATTGGTCTAGTAGTTGTAGCGCTGGCGCAAATAATTGTAAGGTTTGTGCTTAGCAGTTCTACGAATCTAGGCTAGATAATAGTACTCTAACTCGTAATCTTCTATAATGGTGGGCATGAAATATAAGCTCAGTGCATGGATCGCAAGCAGTTTGATGTCGTTGGTATTAATGTTGGGTTTGGCGGCGCCAGCCTTAGCCCAGACAACCGACGCCCAACAGCAAATCAATAATGGCTTATGTGCCGGATCTAACCTAGAGTTCACTGAGAACCCAGGAGAGTGTAATGTAGCCGGTACTGATGCCACCAGTCAGATTAATAACATCGTCCACACCATCGTTAACCTACTGTCAGCCGTTGTTGGTATAGTAGCTGTCATCATGATTATCGTTGGCGGTTTCCGTTATATAACTAGCGGTGGTAACGATACCAGTGTGACCAGTGCCAAGAATACTATTCTGTATGCCATCATCGGTTTAGTAGTAGTTGCTCTGGCCCAGCTGATCGTTCGGTTCACCCTGAGTAAATTGACTAATAGCTAAAGTTTTTCAGACAAACAAAAACACCTCCGACTGGAGGTGTTTTATTTTTTTGTGGACTATCGTTAAAGGACTTCGATTTTCTTGACTGTGTCCTGCTTCATTTTTGCAAAGCTGATAGTCAGTACACCGTCTTTGAGCACAGCTTCGATTTCATCCTCTTTAACCGGTACTGGCAGCACTAGGCTGCGGCTAAACTCACCCCAGTAGCATTCCTGTAAGAAGTAATTTTCTACGCCCTCTTCATTACCGGCGCTTAGGGTGCCTTTGACGGTCAGGGTATTGTCAGAAATACTAACATCTAGTTCACTCTTGTTAACTCCGGCTACCCGGCCTTTAACCACCAGCTTCTCCTTAGTTTCATAAACATCGACGGCTAGCTGACCAGCTACCGGCTCGCCTTCGTCCCACTCATCAACATCTTCGGCCACTGGCTGCGGAGCCTCAGCTTCTGGCGCAGGGGCTTCATCTTCACTCAAAAAGGCGGCAGTAATGTCGTCGCCCATCAACAAATCGTCTTGCGGTTGGCTGCCTCGAGCCATACTTTCCTCCAATTTCAATCAGTTATTTTGATTTGCGTCTTTGTGTTAATGCTAGTATAGCTTAGCCAATATACGGAGTGCAACGTGTTACGATGAACATTTACAACAAAACAATTACAACATGCCTGCTGCACCGCCATTCACAAAGTGCTTAACGTTGACTATTAACAACTCCTTCCTGATGATAGACAAATGAGTTTGCTAGTGGCTGCAATAGGGTGGTTGGCTCCGCCAGACTGCTTAAGCTGCGAGATTGAGGGCTCGGCGCTGTGCCGTGAATGTTCTGCCGCCGAAATCAGTCAATTTGGCGAGCGTTGTTGGCGGTGTAATTCACTGAGTCCGGGCTCGCGCACTTGTATCAAGTGCCGGCAATCAGGTCCACTGAGTTTTGCATGGATATGTACTAATTATGAAGGCTTATCGCAGGCCTTAGTACGCAAGTATAAGTTTGGGCACTTGCGGGCAGCGGCCGAGCCCTTAACTCGAATGATGGCTGATACATTTTTAGATATCACCGGTTCAAACGGAATAATTACCCATGACTATCTGGTTGTACCACTGCCGACGGCTACTAGCCGGGTGCGGCAGCGCGGCTTTGGCCATAGCGAATTGCTGGCTAAAACTGTGGCTTGCCGACTTCGGCTAGAATACTCCAGCGCTCTGGCACGCTTAGGCCAAAGCCGCCAGCTGGGTGCCAAGCGTGACGACCGGCTGATGCAGCTGGCCGATAAGTTTGCCATCAAGAATCCCCAACGAGTTCC
>JAIFWC010000012.1 GCA_019662065.1 Candidatus Saccharimonadota bacterium | reverse complement strand
GGGAAAAGAATTAAATTTATTAAGGATAACCCGGACTTTAAAGGCGACCCCAAAATCGCTGAGCAATTGCAACCGATCAGCGATTATGTTAAGATATTATTGTTACAGTTTGAGGAATTATACCTAGATTTGCCGCTTGCCGATCTAACCGAGCAAGCCGCCCAGCTCAAACACCGTCTTATAGACCGGTACGTCAAGATACAAAAACATAAATTGGTGGTTGCGATGCAAGCTGCCAAGGACGATAATGAACTAAACTCGCTTGTCCAAAAAGCGGATAAGCTTAACGCTCTGATTAAAGGGTAGGGAGGAACTAATTATTTATGGCTAGAAGAAAGAAAAGCGATGACACTGTTTTAAAGCCGGCCAAATCTTTCGATAAGGAGATTGCCCAGCTGGTAGAAAAGGGCAAAAAGGACGGCAAACTCGAGCAGACCGAGGTTTTTGAGCTGATTCCGGATACTCCGGCCAACGTTGACGTTCTAGAGCAGCTTTACGCTGAGCTGATCGAAGAAAGCGTAGAACTTGTCGCGGCTGAAGAGCCGCGCCCCGAAGACATCAGCCAGTGGGAGACAGAAGAAGAAACCGAGGAAGTCATTCCCGAGGATACTTCATACATTGATGATATTGCCGATGACTCGGTGCGGCTTTACTTGCGCGAAATCGGCAAAATACCGCTGTTAACTGCCGAAGAAGAATTGGCGCTGGCCAAAAAAGTCGTGTCAGGCGATAAGCGGGCCAAAGACCAAATGGCCGAAGCTAACATGCGTTTGGTAGTCAGTATAGCCAAGCGTTACGTCGGCCGTGGCTTGGATTTACTAGACCTGATTCAGGAGGGCAACACCGGCTTGCTGCGAGCGGTAGAGAAGTTCGACCCTGACCGCGGTTTTAAGTTCTCAACTTACGCTACCTGGTGGATCCGCCAGGCCATCACCCGGGCAATTGCCGACCAGGCCCGCACCATCCGGATTCCGGTGCATATGGTCGAAACGATTAATAAACTTCTGCGTACCCAACGCCGCTTAACGCAGGAGCTCAATCGCGAGCCGACCAATGAAGAAATCGCCGCCGCCATGGAGATGGACGTGGATAAAGTAGAACACATCATGAAAATTAAGCAGGATATTTCCAGCCTGGACGCCTCGGTTCGCGATGACGAGGAAGATTCAGTACTTGGCGATTTCATCGAAGACGAAGACGCCAAAACACCTACCGAATCGGCTTCTGAGCAGCTGCTCAAAGAGCAAGTCAAACAAATCCTTGGCAGCTTAACCGAGCGCGAGCAAAAAATCCTAAAACTGCGGTTTGGACTAGAGGATGGCAAAAGCCACACGCTTGAGGAAGTCGGCCAAGAATTTTCTGTCACCCGCGAGCGTATAAGGCAAATCGAAGCCAAAGCCCTTGCTAAGCTGCGCAAACACAAAGACACCCGCCGCTTGCACGAATACTTACAATAAACTTGCCCCCGTTGCAAACAATTAGGTAAAATTTAAGCAATGGAAGCTTCCCGCGATTTTTCCCCGGAAAGACAAGAACCGGGTCCTGTTTCGGATTCGGAAACCAAACTGGCAGCCGAAGGTTTGGCTAAAGTGCTTCAATTTCGTGGCCACCAAACTGAAGAAGATATTTCAACTCCGCTAGACGAAGATGAAACCGAAATTGTAAATCATCTAGGCGCCGAATATGAACCAACCGATCAAGATATCGATGAAACTGAAGAAGATTTCTCAATAGAGATAGATAGGCAGACTCTAGACAGCCTACCGCTTTATCTTCAGCAAATCGGCAAACATAAATTGCTAACTGCTGCCCAGGAGATTATGTATACCAAGCATATGGAAGCCGGACTCGAAGCTGAGACAAAACTAGCCAGTTTAATGGAATCAGGCGAGGACTGGATGCCATCTGATGAACTTCTAGACTTGCAAACCCAAGTCGAAAAAGGCAGGCTCGCCAAACAGACTATGACTGAAAGTAACTTACGGCTAGTCGTATCGATAGCTAAAAAGTATAAGCACCCTAACGTGACGCTTCTGGACTCTATACAAGAGGGTAGCGTCGGCTTAATACGAGCTGTTGAAAAATTTGATTGGCGAAAAGGCTACAAATTCAGCACCTATGGCACCTGGTGGATCCGCCAAGCCGTGACGCGTGGTATTGCCGATAAAGCCGATACCATCAGGAAGCCGGTGCATATATTTGAGAGGATCCAAAAAGTAACAAGCGCCGAGAATCGACTAACTGCGAGATTTGGTAGAGAGCCGACCCCTGAAGAAATAGCTGAGGAGGTAGGCGACAGGCGAATCACGGCCGATGAAGTTACTTACATAACGACGCTACGGCAAAAACAGACTCCTGCGTCGTTAGATAAGCAAGTCGGCGACGATCATGACAATGTTTTTGGGGACTTACTGCCCGACGAAAATCTGGATGCACTCGATAAAATGGTCATAGAAACCGAACGAGATAAAAAAATTAGAAAAGCCGTGGCTGAACTAAGCGAAAGAGAGAGCGCTGTGATAATTGCTCGTTATGGGCTGGACGGGGCAGAGCCTCAGACTCTCGAAAAAATTAGCAAAAGCCTGGGCATTACACGGGAGCGCGTTAGGCAGATAGAAGCCGTAGCACTGAAAAAGCTCGAAGCTCAGCCTGAGCTAGCCGATTTTGCTGCACCAGAAACGGACGATAAATCTCAGCCTCCAAAAACTTACAAAACCAGTGATGGGAAAAAGGTTAAGATTAGTGATACTGAATTTAGAATTTTAAGCCTGGGAGCCGACGAATACAAAAATATCGATATCGCAAATGCCCTTCATATAACCGAATGGACCGTCAAAGGCACATTAGCCAGATTTTATAAAAGGTTCAATATCCCCGGTAAAGAGAGCTTAGCTTCCGTTATGCTCGGCTTGGAGCTGGTTGGCTCCACAACTAAAAGATGAGAATCATTGGCATTGGCGGGCTATCCAGAAGTGGCAAGGACACGTTGGCCGAATTTCTGATCGAAAAAGGTTATTATGGTGTATCACTGGGTGATATTGTCCGAAATGCCTCGCGTCAAAGACATGCCAATGAGCCTGATCCTATATCGGTAGCTAACATGACTGAAACCGCTAATAGCTTGCGCCATGCCAAGGGCGCCGACTTTGCATTGAAAGAAGCTGTAGGAAAGTTTGAAGCCGCTGGTGGCGAAGCTAAGTATAAAGGCCTGCTAGTTTTTAGCGTTCGGGCGCCCGCCGAAGCCGATTTCATTTTAAGCCACGGTGGCCAACTTATTTGGCTGGTAGCTAATGACCAAGTGCGATACCAACGGGCGATGTCGGCGCTAAGGAAAGGCGAAGCCCAAATTTCGTTTGATGAATTCCAGCGCCAGGAAGGCCTGCAGTGGAATCCCCAACCCGGCATTCCATCCCAAGCCCAAATGAACGCTGAATATGTTAAAGCTCACTCTACCGCAACCTTAGACAATTCTGATAATAATCTGGAAAAGTTTAAACAAGCCGCCCAAAAAGCCCTCAAACTTTAGGATCTTGCCAGTGCTTAAGCGTTAGCGGTATGATTAAGCTTAAGTTAAACTATGGCCAAAAAATCAACAAATGCCGCTGGCTGGTTGCAAACCACTGCCGTTAGAATCTCACGGATCCACTTTGCTTATGTGGCGGCTTATCTCCTATCGGTAGTAATTTTCGATACCTGGAATTTATATACCCACCAGGCCACCAGCCAGCTCTGGACAGCCGGTGGCGTACTGCTTGCCGTCAACGTCATTATTTGGTTTACAGCCCGGCTCAAATCCAATAACTACTGGTTTTACGTAGGAGTTTTACTAGCCTTGATTTTGGCCGATATCATCTTTGCCTCATACATCGTTTACTGGCAACGCGGCCTTTATAGCAAAGCTGTAATGCTTTATACAATTCCAATTATTTCGGCGGCCGCCATGCGTAGCCGCAGCATCCTTCTAGCTACTACTACACTTTCGACCGCCGCTTATTCGACTATCTCTGTCCGTTACTTTTTTAATAATTACGGCCTGGGCTACAGGGTAGAGCTATGGGGCACGATTGGCTTCTTTTCGGCAATGTTATTTGTACTGGCGCTACTACTGCTAGTTGTCATCAATCCCACCAAAGAAAAATTCTAATTCCTAGCTTGCAAAACTAGCTAAAATATGCTATTGTACATCTGTTAATTAATGCAAAATATGGAAAATTACCCAGGTTCGCCAGAAACAATGGCTCAGCGTTTTCGGGAAATCCGAGCCGGTGATGTTGACCCCTATGAGTTAGCGGGCGATCTAAATAAGGTCGAATTTAAGCCCGAATATGATACCGGGCTTGGTATTGCCGAAGTTATTGTGAACAAAATACCCTACAAGGTGCATCAAACCAGAAATTTTCCAGCCATCTTTACTGCAGCTGATATGCTGGTAAAAAGACTTACTCCAAGGAACCCCGAACCAATCGCTCGCCTTGTCTTAAATTCATCTCGTAGTGCGCTATATAGAGAAATATTTGAAGGCTTCAAGATGGGTACTCCGGCTCTGTACGCCAGAATGAGGGAAGTAGCTGTTAATCTTAGAGAACAAGAGAAATTGTTAAGCTCAAAGGATATTTCTGAGGAACAAAAAAATATTCGTTTAGCTACGGATGAAGAAAAAGCCGAATGGGCCTGGATTGCTTCAAACTCCTATGTAGCAGCCGCTGATATCGCCCGCTCAATCGATCCAAAATTTAATCTTGGGTATCTTTACTCTAGCCCGCTAGTTTAAATAAATGAGCCCCTACCACCGCGCGAGCGGCAGTAGGGGCTGGGTAGGGACTAAACGAGAGCGAGATCGGCCGGATGATGTTCTTCCTGAACTTCCTCACGAGCCTTTAGTAGTTGCGAGCATTCCCGCTCGCGATCGATCAGCTCGTCCTCGTAATCCGTGCCTTCTTCGCCGATGATTCGGCGGGCGATGCGAACGGCTGCCGCGTCGAGCATGAGGGGCGTTGGCCCAAAGTCATGGTCGTCGAGCGATTTACCGCTCGCCAAGACCATGTAAGCCTCGGGCGCGTCCTCGATGGTCAACGGGCGAAACAGGACCGTTTCATCCGGAAAAAGGGAAGTGCCGATGGTGTAGCTGGCGATGCGGTGGTGCTCCCAAACTCGGACGAGCTTGCGGGCATGGTAATTCACCTTGCAGTCCATCTGTTCCTCCAATTGTCGGGTGCGGTTCCCAGTTGAATACTGAAAACTAGTATATTTTAGCATAAGAGGTATAAAAAGTCAATAGTTGCTATCGATTTTAACAGAGGTGGAGTATACTATCTGTAATGGCTCAGGCGAGAAAAAAATTAGCCATAATTGATGGCAAATCGGTGTTTTACCGCGGTTATTATGCCATGCCTAACTTAAGCACCGGCGATGGTGTGCCCACTGGCGGGGTGTTTGGCTTTGCCACCATGGCCCTGGAGCTTATCAAGAAACTACAGCCGGACTATGTATGTGTGGCTTGGGACAAACCCAAGACCAACATCCGCAAACGGGTAGAGATGTACCCGGATTACAAAGCCGGGCGCAAACCGGCACCGCCGGATTTTTATACCCAAATCCCAATCCTGCACGATTTGCTTGATGCCTTTAACTGGCCACTGTACGAGCTGGATGATTACGAGGCCGACGACATCATGGGCACCCTAGCGGTGCAAGCCGAGAAACAGGGCATCGAAACCCTGCTGATTACCTCTGATTTAGACGTATTGCAGCTGGTTACGCACCACGTAAAGGTTTACGCGCTAAAGCGCGGTTTTTCTAATATCGAAGAATTCCATCCAGAAAGTTTTACTGCCAAGTACGGATTGGACCCGACCCAATTTCTGGACCTTAAAGCCTTAAAAGGCGACAGCTCCGATAACATTCCGGGCGTCCCTGGCGTTGGCGAAAAAACCGCCATTGATTTACTCAAATCATACAAGGATTTGGATGGGGTTTATAAAAATTTGTCGGAAGTTAAAGACAGCTTACGTAACAAGCTGGAAGCCGGCAAAGAGTCGGCCTACCTAAGCAAACAGGTGGCGGCCATCTGGTGCGATGCACCGATGAAGTTGAATTTAGAAGAGATGGACGGCACCAAGATCGATGCCGCTGCGCTGCGGGTGCTGTTGGAGAAGTTGGAGTTTAGAAGCCTAGTGCGCAACCTGCCGGACAACATGCGCGGCGAAGCCCCAAAGACCGACACAGTCGGCGGAATCAAACTCAAGCTTCCCAAAAATGTGCTCATTAGCTCGGACAAGGACTTGAGCCAGATCGATTTGGGTAAAAAAAATACACTGCTAATCCGCAGCCGGGCGGCTGGGCGGCACGGCGCCGAGCCCCAAGCTTTGTTGATTGGCACCGAAAAACAGGTTTACACGCTGGACTTAACTAAGCTGGATGGCCAAAAAGTCCAAAAAACCCTGGGCTCGGCGCTGTCTAACCTCAAGTTGATTGGCTACGATGTTAAAAACGATATCAAAGTCTTAAAAAACCTCGGTATATCAGCCCGCAAAGTCGAGCACGACGTGCTGGTCGGAGCTTTTTTAATCAACCCGCTACTACGTGTCCAAACCCTTGGAGAGCTGGCCAGGACCGAGCTGAGATATGACGGCGCCGATTTGGATGATTTACCGACTGACGAATTTTTGGAGCGGGCGCCCGAAATCATGGCCGTGCTGCGCGAGCTGCACCATGGCCAGGTTAAAGCTTTGGAGCAAGCACCCAGGCTTGAGGAATTGGCCAAAAACATCGAGTGGCCGCTAACCTGTGTGCTGGCCGATATGGAACTCGAAGGCATTAAACTCGACACTAACTATCTTAAGAAATTCGCCGCCGAACTCGATGGCAGCATTAGCGACCTGGAACAACAGATTTATGGACACGCCGACCAAGAGTTCAATATCGGCTCGCCTGGCCAGCTGGCCGAGGTGTTATTTGTTAAACTAAACCTGCCCAAAGACGGTATTAAAAAGGGCAAAACCGGTTTTTCTACAGCTGCTAGCGAGCTGGCCAAACTGCGCGGCCTGCACCCCATTATCGATTTAATTAGCCAGTATCGTGAGGTCACCAAGCTCAAAAACACTTATGTTGATACGCTGCCAAAGCAGGTTGATAAAAACAGCCGGGTGCACACTACCTTTGCTCTAACGATTGCGCCAACTGGCCGGCTATCTAGCGCCGACCCCAACTTGCAAAATATTCCGGTTAAAACCGATTTAGGTCGGCGCATCCGGACTGCCTTTGTCGCCGAGAAGGGCAATCTTTTGGTGAGCGCCGATTACAGCCAGTTCGAGTTGCGGCTAGCAGGAGCCTTATCCGGCGACAAAGGCATGATCGATGCCTTCAATAAGGACGCCGATATCCATACCGAGACCGCCTCGCAAATCTACGGCCTGCCGGCCGATAAAATCACCAAAGCCCAGCGCTCATCCGTTAAAGAAGTCAATTTTGGCATTATGTATGGCCTGGGGCCGCACGCCCTAAGCCAAAGCACCGGTATGAGCTTCGCCGAGGCTCGCGAATTCATCGCCAAGTATTTTGAAATCCGGCCTAAGCTCAAGGAATTCATCGAAAAAACCCGCCAGCTGGCCGAGCAGCAAGGTTATGTAGAGACTATGCTGGGCCGCAGGCGCCCCACACCGGATGTACAGTCCAGCAACTTTATTGTCCGCGAGGCCGCCTACCGCGCCGCCATCAACATGCCGCTGCAGGGCACGGCCGCCGACATCATGAAAATGGCTATGGTCGCCATCGCCGACAAACTGGAGCCCGATAGTAAGATTCTGCTGCAAATCCATGACAGTCTAATTATTGAGGCGCCAAAAGCCAAGGCCGAGGCCGTCGGCCAAATCGCCAAGCAGACTATGGAAACTGTTTACGACAAATTGCCAATTAAACTCAAAGCCGACATTTCTGTCGGCAAAAACTGGGGCGACCTATGACAAACCTAGAAACTCTAAAAAAAATGGCCACCGAATACAACGACCGGCTCGATACTTTTTGGGCAGAAGCAAAACTACCTGAAGTCTGGCTGGACGATGGCTATGATCACTTTGCGCTAAAAGCGTATAGTCGTGAAGATTATGAGGATATAATCGAGCAATTCAAACCGGTAACTGAGTTTATCGCAGAAGTTGATTTGGATGACCGACAGATTGCCACCGCCAAATTATTAGGCCATTTCGCTTTAAACATGACATTGAGCTTTAGCGACTGGATGAGCATTGATCATATTGAAATAATGCTAGCTCGAGAAGATGAGCAGGGGGACAAACCAGTACGGTTTGACCATAGTGAGTTATTCAAGAGTCACGGACTTATACCGGTGATGAAAGTACTTGAAGCCAAAGGTCTTCGTCCCTTTAACCCGCCTGAATTCAATCGCTCTCACATGTGGGTGAGCATAGTTTTTGGTGAAGAGAATGATGAAGTTAAATTTACAGATAAAAGGCTGAGCGAAATAATTCAAGACGATATAAGAACCGGCCGCGCCAAAATTTTATGAAAATTTATAATAAGCTGGTGCGAGATAAGATTCCACAAATTATAGAAGCCGATGGCAAAAAGGCTAACATCCGGCTGCTTGATAGTAGAGAATACCTGAAAGAGCTAGTCAAAAAGCTTCAAGAAGAAGCTAAAGAATTTCAAGCCAATCCTTCAATTGAAGAGTTAGCTGATATTAAAGAGATAACAATTGCCATCAGGGAAGCCTTTGGCATCCATGCTGGAGAGTTAGAAGATATGCGCCGCCAAAAAGCCGCCGCCAACGGCCGCTTTAAAAACAAGATCTTCCTGAAATCAGTCGAGTAGTTCGCCCAGAGGGATAACTCGCTGTTGGTCGGTGATGCTTTTTGGCTCGGGGTAGGGCACGGCATCAAGTTCGCCATCCCGTAATTTGGCGGCTAGGGATGCGACATCAGCAGCGAAGCCGGCCCAGCTATACTGTGAATCTTTTAATTTATGGACTGAAAAGGAATGCGGCTGGCCGAAGTCTAAGCCGTCCTGTAAACGCCCGTGGACTTCACGCATAGCTGTCTGGCCGATATGGGCCGCGATTTCCATACGCCTGTTTAAGCCCTCTACTGTAATCCAGGCTTTTGTAAAATCGCCATCGTTAGGCAGGATATCAGCCAAACGGGAATAAATAGCGCCTTCCAGGTCGATGTCGATAACCTTACCACGTCTGGACAGATAAGATTGCTGGTCCTTAGCTTGGATATAAGATTGGACGCGGTAATTACCAGAGAGGAACATCAAGGGAGCCAGCAGCATTCTGGCAGCAGTTATATCGGCATCTGGAGTACCAATTCCTGCCACAAAGCCTTCGTAAAGTATTGGTAGACGTCCGATATGGTCGCGATCTTTCTTGGCGGACCAATTATCATCATCCTCATAGCCTAAACATAGTTTGGAGCGCATTAGGTCAAAGTTATCGAGATAGCTATTACGGTCTTCCGCTGAGTTATTTATCTCAGCCTTGAGCCATTCATAAGTAGCGGCGGCAATCCTCTCGGAGGAAGTATTAAGCTCGTTCACAATAGTATTAAACTATAAAGTTGATAAATTTGCCAACAGTTTAATTAATGTAGTACACTGGCATAAAGAGGACAAGATGGCCAAAGAAAAACTTTTCCAGGTAGGAGTGAAGGGGCTGATTGAAAATAAAGCCGGACAGGTTTTGCTGTTTAAGGCCGACGTTAGTAAACACCGGGCCCAAACTACAGCTTACTGGGATATCCCCGGCGGCAGAATCCAGGATGGGCACGGCGTACTTGATACTTTAAAAAGGGAAATAAAAGAAGAAGCTGGCATTGCAACAATAAGTAACCTGCGTTTTTTTACCTCAGTTATATCCAAACACGAAATTCCAACCGACAGCGGCAAGAAAATGGGCCTAGTTTTAATGATTTATAAAGTAACTATCCCTGAGCGCTCGCGGATTGTTTTAAGCGAGGAGCACACCGGTGTGGAGTGGGTGAATAAAAAAGAAGCCGCCAAACGCTTAGCCCACAAATACCCGCCCGAATTTACTAATTTGCTATAATTTCGAATAAGTAGGGAAGACAAAGATGAACGAATTAGTTTTACCCCCAAGCGATATTTCCCGTGAGATAACTGATTACGGGAGGTTGGTCGCGGGCTATGTTTATCATCAGAACTTCCCAGAGGTTTTATTAAGCGACCCAGATCATGTGATGATTAAATCGTCGGACCCGGCCGACTTTGATACTAAATTTAAACAGCTAAAGCCTTGGACTGCCGAAGATAGATACTTTGCAGAAATTGATGGCCGATTCTTGGTGGCAGCTAGGTTTTTAGTTCCACTGGCTCTAATCGAGAGACGCCCAGTTGAGTGGATTCAGATAATGGAACCTAAATCTCTAGATGGCACATTCGATTATTTTGGCGTCGAATATGCCGAATTTTTCTATCAAGATTTCGATAAAGCCAGATTAATGCTGGATAAAAATAAGATTGAATATTCTAAAAAAGCCGATGAAGATCATAGCTGGTTAAATATAAGAATTAACAATCAGGGTCAAGAGATAAGAATCACTGATAAGTTGCTGGCTGAAACTATTGATTCAGAAGTCGAATCGGGCAGAGCCAGGCCATTACCATCTCAGTATTGATATTTAATCATTAAAGTGGTATTATATGCCTCGTTATGTACTTGGGAAGGCTAATTGCCGGTTTTGTCGGCTTTATTATCTTCATCATCATTTTAGTGATGTTGTTTGGCCATGGCGGCAAAAAGCCGGCTCCACTTAACCCTATTAAACCCCTGGCCGAATATGCCCAGACTGATGCCACGGTTACTTTTACGAGCGATGGCATTGTTAACGGCGATGAGCTACATCGGGCTATCCGCATCACTATCTCGGCTAACCAGCGCCAGCTGGATGTGTTACAGGGCTACAACCCTCAGGTGATACAAAGCAAAACCTTTATTAATAACCAGGAGGCTTACACGGTGTTTTTAAAAGCCATCGCCCGATCTGGTTTTGTGGCTAAGCTTAAAAACTCTAAAGCGCCAGCTGATGAGCGCGGCGTATGTCCGCTAGGCTTTCGCTACATCTTGACTTTAAATGATGGCAGTGACGATATATCACGGCTGTGGGCCTCAACCTGTGGCAGCAAAGTCGGCACTTCTGGTGGCGCGATTACCACGCTACACTCTCTGTTTCAGGCACAAATTCCTAACTACCAAACCCTGACCAGCCAGGTGAACTTATCGGCCACTCGCGAGCAGTAGCTTGCTATAGTAATTAGGTGATAAAAGCCGTTATTTTCGACTTTTTCGGAGTGTTGGCGCTAAGAGATTCGGCATCTTTCAGGCAAACCTTTTATGCCGACAACCCGGAAAAAGTCGCCCAAACCAAAAAAGTCCAAAACCAACTGGGGCTAGGACAAATTGGCTACGATGATTTTATATCAGCTCTTGCCAAAATTGGCGGTGTGGATAGGGAAGAAGTGCTTAAATACACCGAAGAGTACCAACCCAATCTGGAGCTTCTGAACTATATCCGCGATCAGCTAAAACCAAATTACAAACTTGGCATTATATCCAACGCTGGCGCTGATTGGGTACAGAGAATTTTAGGGCAAGACAACCAAAGGTTGTTCGACAATATCATTTTGTCGTATATGGTTGGCTTTATAAAACCTGACTCTGAAATTTATGAAATGTCAGCCAATAACCTTGGTGTTAAAGAGGAGGAATGCGTATTTATCGATGATATCTTGACCTACTGCCAAGGCGCAGAAGCGACTGGTATGAGCACCATTTGGTACCAGGATTTTGGGCAAATGAAAACCGAGCTAGAGAAAATCCTAGCGGCCAGTTCGGATAATTAGTTTTTTAGTAATCCGGCAAGCTTCTATCAGCCGCCGTTGTTCTAATTGCAAGGTAGCAGCCAAGGCAGAGGACGGCACTCGCACAATCAGCGCGTCGCGCACCACCTGCACCCGGCTGGGGCTGTGGTAGCGGCGGCTAATAAACTCCTTCACGGCTGCGATTTCATCCGGCGGCGTAAAGTCCCTTTTGCCTAAAATATCCTGCAGTGACTCCATTTATTTGAGTATACATTGAAAAATGTTGTTGACATTACTGTTCGCTTAGGCGTATTTTGAAAATTAAGCACTTAAAAACTCTACAAAAATGGCAATCCAAGAATACGCTCCCTTTGCAGATACCGAACCGCTTGATATCACAATTTGGCCAGTAGAAGGCAAGGATCCTCTCCGCAGCCATACCGGTGAAAAATTTACGGAGTATTACATCTCCATAGGCCAAACAGCCTTAGGCCTTTTGCATTGGGAAGTTAGCAATAATGACAATGATGCCTATATTGACGGCATCGATCCGCATCCAGGAATAGATGAAGGGATGCTTGACCCTCGCGAATGGGAAGCTATAGCAGTATCCATGCATGGGTTGACCAAAGAGATTGAAAAGCGGCACATCCGCCGGATTACGCATCCAGCTGGCTCAGAAGTCTTCTTGGAAGCCTTATAGTTGATTCACTAGTATAATTAACAGGTAATGCCGGAGTTACCTGAGGTTGACCCAGTAGTGAGCTTTCGCGACTATCGACTTTGTCGATACTGTATTCGTCTTTGGCGAATAACCGCGAAAGTCTACTACTGGGTTGAGACAATTACATCTGTGAATGGAGGACTATGCCAGAACTTCCTGAAGTAGAAACTATCAGGGCAGGGTTAAGTAAATTACTACCAGGCAAGGTGGTTAAAGACGTGTGGTACGACTGGGATAAGTCTTTTCCAAACGCACCCAGCGACGTTGCCCGGTTTTTAGTCGGCGCCCGCATAGAAAAAGTCCGTCGCCGCGCCAAAGTTTTAATAATTGAGCTATCTGGCGGCTGGGCGCTGATTGTGCACCTTAAAATGACCGGCCAGCTGGTGTTCGTGGGCAAGAACCATCGGTTCGGGGCAGGGCACCCCAGCAAAGATATGGTGGGCGAGTTGCCGGCCAAATCCACCCGCGTAGTTATTGATTTTACAGATGACAGTAAGCTGTATTTTAACGACCAGCGTAAGTTTGGCTGGATGCGTCTGCTGCCAGCGATTGAGATCCCGGAGATTGATTTCTTTAAAAAAGTCGGTCCAGAACCGTTGGATGATGATTTTACCGTGGATAAGTTTATAGAGAGGTTACTACGCCGCAAAAACAGCAATATCAAGTCAGTGCTGCTGGACCAAACAGTCGTGGCCGGCATTGGTAATATTTACGCCGACGAGGCGCTGTGGAGCGCCAAAATCCATCCATCAACTCCTGTAGATGATGTTCCTAAAGCCAAATTGGTGCTGCTATACAATGCCGTTAGGGAGGTGCTGGCCTTGAGTATTGCCAAGGGCGGCAGCACCGATAAAAATTACGTGGATGCCGAAGGCAAAAAAGGCAGCTATTTATCATTTGCTAATGTTTTTAGAAAGCAGGGTCAGCCGTGCCCGCGCTGCGGTACGCCAATTGAAAAAATCAGGGTGGCCGGCAGGGGCACGCATATATGTCCACACTGCCAAAAGGCCCCGAAATGATTACGACATTAACTGGCAACAATTTTTATTTACTTAAGCGGCGGCTGAACAAGCTGGTTGGCGAGTTTGTAAAAAAACACGGCGAGCTAGCGTTGGAGAAAATTGATGCCGAAGAAGTCGAGCCGCAGGCAGTTTTAGACGCCGTGCAGAGCCTGCCGTTCCTGTCCAGCCGTAAGTTAGTGCTGCTGCGCAGTGCCGGCTCTAACAAAACCCTAAGCGGACAGATTGAGCAAATAATTGGTTCGGCTGGCAATACTACAGACTTGATATTTTATGAGCCGGCGCCGGATAAGCGCACAGTCTATTTTAAGGTGTTAAAATCCAAAACTCAGCTCGAAGAATATACCGAATTAGATACTCAAGGCTTGGCTAAATGGCTGGTAGGCGAAGCCAAAAACCAGGGTGGCGAGCTAAGCTTTTCGGATGCTAGCTACCTAGTAGAGCGGGTCGGAAATAACCAGGAGCAGCTCGCCAACGAGCTAGACAAGCTGTTGCTATATGAGTCCAAAATCAGCCGCCAAAATATTGACCTGCTGAGCGTTAAAACACCGCAAAGCAAAGTTTTTGACTTGCTGGACGCCGCATTTGGCGGCAACAAAAAACGGGCGCTGGAGCTATACGACGAACAGCGTGCCCAAAAAGTGGAGCCGCAAGCCATCATGGCCATGCTGGCCTGGCAGCTGGATTTAATTGCACTGGCGGTTTATGGCAAGGGCAAAGACGCTAATAGTATTGCCAAAGA
>JAIFWC010000001.1 GCA_019662065.1 Candidatus Saccharimonadota bacterium | reverse complement strand
GTAAACAGCGGGTCGTGGGTTCGAATCCCTCCGTCGGCTCCAAGCCAGCACCTGCAGGGATGACGGAGTGGTCAATCGTACCTGACTGTAAATCAGGCGGCATTAGCCTACGGGGGTTCAAATCCCTCTCCCTGCACCAGAATTGAAAATAAATGTATTAATATAGGTTTATGAATTGTAACCCAGAATTTAAAGGTGGACCGCTCCAATCTATGGAAACTGAAGAGCTGGAGTCAGATATAGATACGCGACTTATAGATTTGTGGACCAAAGTCCACGAGGTTGAAGATTGGAATTTAGAAACAATCGCAGCTTTTATGCGGGCCGCCTATGGCAGAGGATATTTTGATGCAGTAACAGAACCCTTAAGAGGGCAGCTCATGATTGATCATCATCGTGAAGTACCCGAGATTAAACCTCAGACTTTTCCTAATAATTAAACTTTAGTATTAAATAACAACTCGTTTGGGGCGTAGCACTCGCTTGGGCTTGCCAACCGGCAGAGCCAGTTTATCCAGGTGTCGGTTAGCGGCTGCAGCCTCATCCGTCATGCCTTGGACTTCGTAGGCTTTGGCGAGCAGCGAGAATGATTCTTTATTAGGCTCCAGCTCAGCGGCTTTTTCCAGCTCTTGCAGCATAAGCTTGTCGTTACCAAGCTTCTCCTGGACTTTGGCATAAGCAATGTGGCGGGCCGCCAAGTTATCCTCTAGGCGAAGGGCTTGCTCAAAAGCCGTGGCAGCTTTTTGGTAATTCTCGGTCTCATAATAAATCAGGCCTAGGTTGTGTAAGCTCGAGGCACTGGGCTCAATGCTGCTGGCGATCTCAAAGCAATCAATCGCATCCTTATACTCCCTCTGTTTGGCGTACAAAATGCCTAGGCGATTGTAGGCTGCGGCGTTCTTTTCATCGATTTTGAGGATAGTTAATAAGGCTTTCTCGGCTCGCAATAAGCGGTTTTCGCGCATGCCATGGTGGGCAATTTCCCATAGGCGGGTTAGCCGATCACCAATCCGGCGCGGGATAACAACCATTTCCAGTTCGTTGTTTTTGCTATGCCTAAAGACTAAATAACCAAAGATTAAAAGCAGCGCTAAGGCGTACATACGAGGTAATTATAGCAAAAACGGTTACAAGGTGATATTGAGGCCCAGTGCCAGGGATAAAAGCCGGGTGTTGGTGTTGGCCTCGGACCGCTTAATAGCGGTTTCCAAAGTTTGGCGCGACTCCAGAAGCTTTTTAGCAATTGGTTGGTTATTTTTCCTTAGGTTTTCGGCATGCAAGGCACTTAGCACTCTCGATAGGGCATCTAAAAACAGGCTAAAACCCGCCCTGTCTTTCGATACGGCCTGCAAGAATATCAACCGTTTATATGGTGATTGGGATAAAAATTGCTTGGCTTGGTCGACAGCTTGCTTTAGGGGGTGGTTGCTGTCTTCAACCAGCAGAGCAACCAAAAGCCCTACTCCGCCTTGGCTCAACCACCAGGCGGCCTCGATTTGCGGCGCTTTGTATTGGTTAAAGAATTTTAGGCTCTCGGGCAAGCTGGGATTGATTACTTTAATCTTCTGGGTCCTGGATGCAACTGTCGGTAGTAAGTCATCCTCAGATACAGCCGTCAAGACCAGCAAAGTGCCGGCTGGTGGTTCTTCCAGTAGCTTGAGTAGAGCGTTTTGGGCCTCGCTACTCAAAAATTGGGCATTTTGCAGTAAAGCAACTCGGTTTATCAGATTGGTTGAGGCCGGGGCTTTAAGCTCCATATTTTTTATCAGTTTACGGACGGTATCGATCGATATTTCGGATTTATCGGCCGGTTTTTCAATCAGAGTAAAGTACGGATGGTTTGTTAATTTCTCAGCACTGGTCCCCAATAAACTAGCTGCTAGGTATTTGGCTAGGTTTTTTTTACCACTGCCAACCGCACCGGTTATTAGCAAGGAATTGGCTGGCTGGTCAGCGAAAGCCTGCAGCTGAGTCCGAGTAACTTTATGTAGCAATAAATTATCAAAATCTCGACTCATCTTAAACTATAAACTCTTCGAAATACTTAGGTGTTTTGGCTTCAAATACCCGTCTTTCCCGGTTCGGTAGTGTCAACTCTAAAGATTGGGCGTGCAGCAGCATATGCTTTGCCTCGTGTCCATAGACCCTGTCGCCGACCACCGGGTGGTTTATATAAGCTAAGTGCACCCTCAACTGGTGGGTCCGGCCAGTTAGTGGTTTTAGCTCAACCAAGGAAAAAAAATTACTTGACTTGCTTGCCCCGTTAGAAATACTTAACTCGTTAAGTATTTTGATCAGTTTATACTGGGTTTGGGCTGGTTTGCCAGCAGAGTTTACATAGAACGTCTGGGGTTTTTTAGGGTTTCGGGCAATCGGTGCATCAATTATGGCCTGGGGTGGATCTAATTGCCCCTCTGCTACAGCTAAATAATTCTTTTTGGTCTTTCGGGTCGAGAATTGCTTTTGCAACCAGCTCAGTGCGGCGGGATTTTTGGCAGTAATTATCACGCCACTGGTCTGGCGGTCCAGCCGATGGACTATGCCGGCTCGGTTGCCGCTTAGTTCTTTAGCCAATTTTGGAGCAATAAAGCTGGCCACAGTGGCCTCGGTGTTAAGGGCGCCTTTGGAATGGGTTAATACACCAGCCGGCTTATCGATGACAATCACGTCCTTATCTTCGTAGATGATTGGCAGGTTAATCCTGGGAGGTTTTTTGTATAGTAGGCTGTCATCTACAGATAGCTTGGTGGCCTCCGAAACCTTAAATGACGGTTTAATTGGCTGGCCTCCGGCGCTTACCCTGCCCTCAAACAATTTCTCAAGCGATGAGCGGCTAAACTCAGGGTACTGATTTGCTAAATAGACATCGGCCCTCAAGCCAAAATCAGTCGCCTCCGGCTTAAATTGTCTCATAGCTCTATTCTAACTTCTAAGACGGCCGTAAACCTACCGCTTTTTGGACCTTGGTCAGAGTTTCGTTAGCTATCCGACTCGTGGCTTGTTCATCAGCTTCGAGCTTTGTCAGCAATTGTTGCTCATCTACCTGAGCCAGCCTGGTTTGAAAGTTCGTTAAAAAATCTGCCACTATTTTAGCAACCACGTCCTTAAGGTCTTTGTACGACATCTCCGATAGATTGTTTTGACTGTCGGGACTAAGGAGCTTGTGTATCTGGACTAAATTAGCCACACCGGGTCGTGACTCAAAATCGGGATTCCCGACCTTTTCTAAATTGTCAGTGGTGGCTGACATAATTTTTTTGGCAGCTTCTTCTGGGTTATCGATTAGCATAATTGTGCCGGCTGGATCGTCAACCGACTTACTCATTTTGCGTTCGGGGTTGCGGAGTGAGCGAATCCGTACTGGTTCACTACGTCCGACAAACTCAGCCTGTTTAGCATTGTCCTCAGGCACTACAAACAGATCGCCGAATTTGTTGTTGATCCGCATCGCCAAATCGCGGGTGAACTCAACATGCTGGCGCTGGTCTTCGCCTACCGGAATCCATTTGGCGCCGTACAACAATATGTCTGCGGCCATCAACACCGGATAATTAAATAGGCCGACGCTGACATTTTCGTTATTGCCACCTTTATCCTTAAACTCAGTCATGCGTGACAGCTCGCCAAAATAGGCAAAGCAGTCTAAAATCCAAGTTAATTCAGAGTGGGCTGGAATGTAACTTTGGCGATAAATAAAAGTGTCTGGCTGATCTATATCCAATCCGGCTGCTACAAAGACTTTGAGGTTTTGGAGTGTTTGCTGGTAGAGTTTGCCGTGGTCAATCGGCGTCGTAAAGCTGTGCAAATCCGGAATGAACATATTCAGCTGGTACTGGCCGGCGTGCCGCTTTTGCATCTCCACCATTGGCAAAATAGCCCCCAGATAATTCCCCAAATGGAACTCACTATTGGACCGCAGCCCGGTTAAGATTACTTGCTTTTGCATCTGCCTTCGATTATAACTTAAAAACTGCCCATTCCTGAGCGGTTAATAACATTAACGCTTAGTAAACTGCCTCTTCTTTCGGGCGCCTTTGAGGCCGAATTTCTTGCGTTCTTTTTCGCGAGGGTCACGGCCTAATAGTTCGGCCCGGCGCAATGTGCCCCTAAAGTCTTCGTTGAGTTCTACTAAAGCCTTGGCCAAGCCGAGTCTAACAGCGTCGATTTGGCTGCTGTGGCCGCCACCGGCTACCCGGGCGCTGACATTATACTTTTCGGGGTCGAGTTCCAAGGCACGAAACGGCTTCATCAGCTCAGTTTGCAAATGCTTACTGCCGCTTAGGTAGTCGCTTAAGGACTTGTCATTAATCTTAACTTCGCCTTTGCCGCTTAGAAGTCTAACTCGGGCGGTGGCACTTTTGCGGCGCCCTAGACCATAAAAATACTTACTGTCTGCCATAGTTTAAGCCTTACCTTTCGTTTCAAGAAATACTGGTTTTTGGGCGCTGTGGTTATGTTCGCTGCCCTCGTAAATTTTCAATCTGGCTAACCGACCCGGTCGTAGTTTATTATCGGGCAGCATACCACGGACGGCTTTGTGCAAAATGCTGGCCGGGTCTTTTTGGTGCTGCTCGTCCAGGCTTCTGGAATATAAGCCGCCAGGGTAGCCGCTGTGCCGGTAGTAGGTCTTTTTGCGGTCTTTACCGCCAGTAAATTGCAGCTGGCTGGCATTGATAATAATTACAAAGTCACCGCCATCGGTGTGGGGCGTAACAGTGGGTTTGCCTTTACCTAGCAGCAAACTGGCGGCTTTGGTTGCCACACGGCCAAATGATTCGGATGAGGCATCTAGCACGTACCAAACGCGCTCAACTTCCGCTGGCTTTTGTGAATAAGTCTTCATTACTTGGCCGCCTTAGTTGTTTTAGTAGTCTTGCCGGTTCGCTTAACCGCTGGTTTGGGCGTAGCTTTTGGTTCAGCCTTAACGGCTTTGCTTAAATCATCTACAAAGCTGATCCGGGCCATCTGGGCAGCATCACCACGCCGTAAATCGGTTCGCTCAATCCGCAAATGGCCACTGTTGCGGCCCTTAAGTTTAGGAGCAATGTCATCTATCAGTTTATGGGCGGCTTCTAGGGTCGACAGGGCTGATATGACTTGCCGGCGGTTGTGCAGCCCGCCCTTTTTGGCCTTACTGATCAGTTTTTCGGTGTAGCTCAGCACTTCTTTGGCCTTAGGCAAGGTTGTTTCAATCGATTCACGAAGTACCAAAGATTCGGCCAAGCCAACAATCAGGGCTTGGCGCTGGTCGCGCTGCCTACCGAATTTCTTGCCTTTGTATCCGTGGCGATGCATAATTTAACCTCTTAAAGCTCCAACTCCGCCATTTTTTCTTTGACTTCGTCCAGCGCTTTGTTGCCAAAGCCTTTCAAGTCGCGTAGTTCGGCTTCTGAGAGCGAAATTAAGTCCTTAATGGTGTGGATATCGTTATTAACCAATGCGTTGGTGGTGCGAGCGCTAAGATTGAGATCTTCGATAGAAGTCATTAGCTCGGCTGGCTCTTCGCCCTCACCGCCGATTAGCTCACCAGTGCCGTCGGCGCTTAGTTGCGGCGCGGCTTCTACTCGGGTTTGGCCGGCCAAAGCGGTGTATTGGTTAACCAGGATTGCAGCGGCTTCTTCAAAAGCATCGCGCGGTGTAATTGAGCCGTCGGTATCAACTGTAATCAACAGGCGGTCTAAGTCGGTCATTTGGCCAACGCGGGTGTTTTCTACCTTATAGCGTACCCGTAATACAGGGGTGTATAGGGCGTCGAGCATGATCATGTCGCTGACTTTGCGACCACTGCCCTGCTCATCTAGAGGGCGATAGCCACGGCCGGTTTCAACCGTCAGCTCAATACTAACAGTCGCCTTCTCATCATCGACTGTGCAGATGATCTGGTCAGGGTTAACTACTTCAGTGTCGGCATTCAGCTGCAAGTCCTTAGCTTTGATTACGCCTTTGCCCTTTTTGTTCAAAGTAATAGTTTGGGGCTCATCGCTAAATACCTTAAAACGGATATTTTTAAGATTTAGCATAATCGCTACCACGTCTTCCTTAACACCTTTAACAGTGGTGAATTCGTGGCTAATGCCGTTAATTCTAAAGCCAGTAACAGCGGCCCCGGCGATACTGGAAAGTAATACCCGCCTCAGGCTGTTGCCCAGGGTCATGCCGTAGCCGGGATGCAATGGTTCGATTGCAAAAGTGGCGCTGGTGGGGTTGTGGTCGGTAATTCCTGCCAGAGCTGGGGTGTGGATTAGTTTGCTCATAAAATGTTCTCCTATCTTCTGTACTAGCGCGAGTAGTACTCTACGATTAGTTGTTCCTTGATATCTGGTTCGGCATCATCACGCGCCGGTGTGCCTGTAACTTCGACCGAAACCAGCTTACGGTTAACTTTAAGCCAGCCCGGCAGATTAGCGGGCGCTGGGCTTAGCTCATCGAGCTGCTTAAAGTACTCGTTAGACTTGCTGGCAGACCGTAGTTCTAGTTTGTCAGTGGCTTTCAGCCTAATAGACGGGATGTCTACCCGCTTGCCATTTAAGAAAAAGTGTCCGTGAGTAGCCAGTTGGCGGGCAGCGCTACGGCTAGGGGCGAAACCGGCCCGGTAAAGCACGTTATCTAGGCGCCGCTCCAAAAATTCTAGTAGCGTGGCGCCTGATTGGCCGCGGGTGCGGCTAGCTTCTTCCATCAACTTGGCAAATTGGCGCTCCAGTAGGCCATAAAGCCGCTTAACCTTCTGCTTCTCGCGCAATTGCAGGCTGTACTGGCTGGACTTTTGGCGCCCCATATAATTGCCACGCTGGCCTGGCGGCCCGCTACGTTTAACCAGAGCTTTGTGGGCTTTGGGGTGAAGGGCGTAGCCTTCGCGGCGGGATAGCTTAACAATTGGTCGTGATTCTCGTGCCATTCTAAGCTACCTCTAGAGCTTCGGTTGAGAGTTGATCTTCGCCCCTACGGGGATATTTTGACTCAGGCTCAATTCGAACTCCGTCCGAATAAGCAGCGACTTTAAGGCCTAAGTGTCCCAATTCTTCGATTGTTTTACCGCCCGGAGAGGTCAAAATCAGATATTGACTAAGGAAAGGTTCCTCATATCCTTGTTCGAGTTGCCAGTTATAATACTCGCGTGCGCTGAGAGCCCAAACCTGCTCTGTGCTCATATTTTGGCTAATTCTCATGCTAGTTCCTCTTAGGCTTTCTAGGCCGCACACCGCCGTGCGGAATGCCGGTTACATCTTTGATGTTCTCCAGCTGTACCTTTTGGCTGACAAGTGTCCTGATGGCTGCGTCGCGGCCCATCCCCACACCTTTAACAAATACATCGGCTTTAGTCAGTCCGTAATTCTGTCGGGCAGCGCTAACAGCCTTTTCGGCAGCAATTTGGGCGGCATAGGCGGTGCCTTTTTTTGAGCCCCTAAAGCCCGAGGCGCCGGCGCTGGCAGTGGCCAAAGTATTACCTTTTTCATCAGTTACGGTGATAATCGTGTTGTTAAAGGTGGCCAGTACGTGGATTTGGCCGCTGCTAATCGTACGGCGGTTCTTTTTCTTACGGACTTTGGGTGTAGGCTCAGTGGCATCAGCCGTCTCGGCAGCTGGAGATTCGGCCAGAGCTTCAGTAGTCGCTTCAACCGCAGTAGCTTCGGTAGCCACTGCTTCTTTCTCCTCAACCGGTGTGTCTGTAGGTTCTTTAGCCATAATCTTTTAAGTCTTGCTTGGGGCCTTCTTGGCGGTGCCGCCAACTGTTACTTTTTTACCACGCCGCGTGCGGGCGTTAGTACGGGTGCGCTGTCCGCGTGATGGCAAGCTAGCTTTGTGGCGCAGGCCACGGTAAGCACTAATGTCGCGCAAGCGCTTAATGTTGCCGGTAACTATTCGCTGCAGCTCGCCCTCAATCGTATAATTATTAGAAATAACTTCTTGGATACGGCCTAACTCAGCGTCGTTTAGATCCTTTACCCTTACTGTTGGCTCCACATTGGCCTGGTTAAGAATATCGCGGCTGCTTTTTTGGCCGATTCCATACACGTAAGTCAGGGCAATCTGCGCCTGCTTGTTGTCTGGAATTGTTACACCGGCTAATCGAGCCATAGTTTAACCCTGCCTCTGCTTGTGCTTGGGCTTCATTTTATTGATGACATAGACCCGGCCTTTGCGGCGTACAATCTTATCATCGGGGCTAATTTTCTTGACGCTGGCACGCACTTTCATGCGGATCATCTCCTTCGGTTAGGCAGGTGACGCACTGCTCTTAAATTGAATTAATTTTCGCGGTAAGTTATCCGACCCTTCGTCAGATCGTAAGGAGTCAATTCTACCTTAACGCGGTCTCCTGGAACGAGTCGGATATAATGTTTCCGCATCCTTCCGGCGACGTGAGCTATTATTTGATGGCCGTTTTCAAGCTCTACTCGAAACTGGGTGCCTGGAAGCGCCTCTACGACGGTGCCAGCCAGCTCGATGACCTCTTTATCCTTCGCCATAAATATAACGAAGTAATTGTACCAAATTCTACAAGGTGATGTAAAGGGTTATTTTTGGCGACGTCTCGGTAAGAATCTCAACCGTCGAGAAGCTGTGCCCGGCACAGCATCTTCTTCGGTGAAGTAGTCTGGAGCTTCGTATTGGTCGTAGGTAATCATTAGGGCGCGGGATTCGACCTGGCGCAGAGTCTCTAGCGATACAGATACCAGGATTAGAATGCTTGTGCCGCCAATGGCGATGTTTTGGTTAAGCTTCACCTGGGCCAGGATTGGCAGCACAGCCAAAAGACCTAAAGCCGAGGCCCCGAACAGAGTCAGCCGGTTCACGATGGCGCCTAAATATTTTTCGGTCTGCTTGCCAGAACGGATATCGGCAATAAATCCACCTTGTTTTTGCAGGTTTTCGGCAATCTCTTTAGAGTTAAATGTCACACTGGTGTAGAAGTAGGTAAAGACAAAGACCAGTAAGAAGTAGGTAATCGGGTAAATCCACGGTTTATAGCCGCCGGCGGCAAAGGTCTGGGCACTAGGATTCGCGAATAGCTGGCTTAGCTGCACGCCAATTTTGCCGGCCTCGCTATGCGGCACAAAAGCTGCACCCTGGCCGTGCGTTAGCAGCTGCCCGACAAAGCTGGGCACACTCAAAAATGCTACAGCGAAGATGATCGGAATCACACCGGCGGTAATTAACTTGACCGGCAAAGTGGTAGTAACGCCACCGTAGGTACGGTTCCCCTGCACACGTTTAGCGTAATTGACGGTTAGCCGCCTAGAGGCCTCATTAAGTTTAACTACGGCCCAGGTGACAAAGATGACCGCCAGCATCACAATTCCAAATAATATCGTCGCGTGTTTACTAAAGGTTCTATGGAGTAACGTCAACTTATCAGCTGCCAAAGTACTGCTAGTGGCGTAAATTGAGCTCCAAAGCTCAGTAAATAGGCTAGGCAAGCGGCTAACAATCCCGACAGTAATTAAAAGAGAAATACCATTACCAATCGAACGTTCGGTAATCAGCTCACCTAACCACATCAATATCATCGAGCCACCGGTTAGGGCGGCAATCATGACCACCCATTGCATAGGTGAGGTATGGGCTGTAATGTCGCCCAGGCCGCCGATCTGTGAGGCTTCTTGGCGTATTAGGTAAATGGTGCCAATGGACTGAATGATCGCTAACGGAAAAGTAAGCATGCGGGTGTACTGGTTAATCTTTTTGCGCCCAAATTCACCCTCTTTGTTCATGGCCTCCAGGCGCGGAATGGCCTTGGTGAGCAGCTGCATAATGATTGAGGCGTTAATATAGGGCCCAAGTCCGACTAGCATGATTGAGAAGTTAGCCAGTGCCCCGCCGGAAAGCACGTTTAAGAAACCGAGTAGCTGGTTGGAATTGGATTGTTCAAATAGGTTCTTAAGGACTTGCTTTAAGGTGTGAGGGTCGCCCAGCGGCACCGGAATATGGGCCATAATGCGGAAAACCAGCAGCATACCAATCACAGCCAAGATGCGAGTGCGCATCTCTTTATGCCCCAAGGACTTGAGTATTATTCCCCAATTCACTTGCTAAATATTATACCAGCAGGCAGCTGGCTTTAACCCTCTTTTTTAGTTATTTATCGGATGGTCGCGAAAGCTCACTGCTGGGTTTTTTGGCTGGCCGGCCAACTTGAGCCACAGTATTAAAACTACCACCGGCCTTGGCTAATACTTCAGTCGCCTGTTTGGAAGCAGCTTGCAGCTGTACGTCTTTTTTAGATTCCAGCTTGCCCTTAACAACCAATTTAACGCGGCTATTAGGACTTCTAATTAAACCAGCTTCAAACACAGCCTGGTTATCAATTTTGGCCTTTTTAATCAAATCTAGTTGGCCTGTGTAGACTGTTTCTACGCCACGGCGATGGCTCTTAAAGCCGCGCAGCTTGGGTAGGCGGGCATATAGCGGATTTTGGCCACCTTCAAAGCCGGCCTTGGTTGAGCTTTTGCGCGAACCTTGGCCCTTGGTGCCCCGGCCAGCGGTTTTACCGCGGCCAGCACTGATACCTCGTCCGACTTGTCTGGACTTCTTTTGCCTGGATAAAGTTAGCTCGTTGTATTTCATTATTTAGGCGCCACCTTCTTAGACTTTTCGGGCTTAACAATCCATTTGCTGGTCGGCTGCATGCTCTGCAAGGCACTAATGGTGGCGTAAGCCGTGTTAATGCGGTTGCTAGAGCCGAGTGATTTAGATAAGGCATTCTCGACACCAACCACTTCCAAAACAGTGCGGACTACACCGCCGGCGATTAAGCCGGTGCCGGGCGCGGCTGGTATGATTAAAATCTTCGCGCCGCCAACTTTAGCTTCTACATCGTGCGTCAGGGTACCTTTATAAAGCGTAACTTTGACCATGTTCTTTTTGGCGACATCAGTAGCTTTATTAACGGCCGCTGCCACGTCGGAACCTTTGCTAACACCTAAACCAACCTTACCTTTGTGGTCACCAGCGACAACTAAGGCTTGAAACCGGAATCGGCGGCCACCTTTAACTACCCGAGCAACGCGGTTAACATAAACTACCCGCTCGTCGAACTGCTTTTCTTCTTGGACGCCATGTGGTGGCCGACTTCTTTGGGCTGATTGCATAATTAAAACTCCATTCCTTCTGCTCGAGCGGCCTCGGCCAGTGCTTTAACCCGACCATGGTATTTACGGCTAGAGCGATCAAACACTACCCGGCTGATTTTGGCCTTCTTGGCCTTGGCAGCAATGTCTTTGCCAACTACAGCCGCTTTTTCGGTCATGGTACCAGAGATTTTTTGGCCAACAGTTGAGGCCGCTGCTAAAGTCTTGCCTGACACATCGTCAATTACTTGGGCGCTGACATGTAAATTGCTGATATGCACGGCTAAACGTGGCCGCTCGGCAGTGCCGTGGATTTTGGCTGCTACCCGGTAGGCGCGGCGTTGGGCATTCAGATTCTTATGGGCTAATCGGGTCATATCTATTCCTTACCACTTTTTCCACTCTTTCTGATAATTCGCTCGTCAATATACTTGATGCCCTTGCCTTTATAGGGCTCTGGCTTCTTTAGGGACCGGATTTCGGCGGCCACCTGGCCAACTTGCTGCTTACTTATACCGCTAACAGTAATAACATTCTGCTCAATAGTGATATTAACACCGGCTGGCACCTTATAAATTACGTCGTGCGAGAAACCAAGGTTAAATTTAAGGTCGGTGCCCTGCTGGGCAACCCGATAACCTACGCCGTTGATTTCGAGCTTTTTCTCAAAGCCCTGGCTGACGCCGGTGACCATATTATTAATCAGCGAACGCATTAAACCATGACGGGCCCGGTTAGCCGCCTCGTCATTAGCACGCTCCACATTAAGCTCATTATCGGTCTGAGAAATCTTGATACCGGGCATAGTAAACTGCTCTAAGCTGCCTTTGGAGCCATTAACGGTCACTTTATCCGGCTCGATAGTGACTGTTACGCCGCCGGGGATAGTAATGGGCTGCTTGCCAATCCGACTCATCTTAATAGACCTCACAAATTAATTCGCCGCCAAGGTTCTTAGCCTTGGCTTGGGCGCCTGTCATGATGCCCGAGCTGGTCGATACTACTACCAGGCCACGACCGCGCTTAACGGTTGGCAGGGCCGGTGATTTAACGTATAGCCGGCGGCCAGGGCGGCTCAAGCGGCTAATCTCGGTAATTTTGGCTGGCTGGTCCTCGGCATTGATGGTAATCACCAGGGCTTTGCGGCCATTTTCTTCATTAACATCGACCCTTTCGATAAATCCATTGTCCGCTAAAATCTTGGCAACTTGTTCTTTGAGCTTGGAGTGGGGCATACTAACCGACGCCGAATTAACCGCGATGGCGTTGCGGATCCGAGTTAACATGTCGGCGATGGGATCAGACGAAATTACAATATTCTTACTCATATTTTACCAACTACTCTTAGTTACGCCTGGAATTTCGCCTTTAGAAGCGTGCTCGCGAAAAGCGATGCGTGATAGGCCAAATTGTCGCATGTAGCTACGCGCCCGGCCGGTTTGTGTACAGCGGTTGGTATGGCGGGTAGGACTGCTATTTTTAGGCAGAAGGGCCAAGCCTTCCAAATCACCCGCAGCCTTTAGCTCAGCCCGCTTGGCGGCGTACTTAGCAATTAGTTTATCGCGTTTGGCATCGCGGGCCAGGATTGATTTTTTAGCCATTAACTATTCCTTTCAAACGGCATGCCCAAGCGTTCTAACAAAGCCCGGGTATGCTCGGGGTTCTTACTGTTGATTACAAACGTCACTTGCAGGCCATGGGCCGTAGCTGTGTCCTCGTAGGATAATTCCGGGAAGACGGATTGGTCGCTTAGCCCGATACTGAAATTACCCTGCTTATCGAACGAACCAGCTGATACGCCATGGAAATCACGCAGCCGCGGCAGGACGATGTTGATGAACCGGTCGGTGAATTCGTACATCCGGCCATCTCGTAAGCTGACTTTGAGGCCAACTTTATTGCCCTCGCGCAGCTTAAAGCTGGCAATTGACTTACGGGCGGCCATCTCGATTGGCTTCTGGCCGGTGATTTTGCTGATGGTGTTGGCACCGACTTCTAGCAGACGCTTTTCATCCTTAGCCCGGCCTAAGCCGGCGCTGACGATGATTTTTTCTAACCGCGGCACTTCGTGGATGTTCTTAAGCTTCAACTCCTTCATAAGCTCTTTAGTCAGCTGCTGGCTGTAGCTTTGCTTCAGCCGCGGCACATATTTGACTGGTGCTGCTGTAGCCATTATTTAATCTCCTTGCCACTGGTCTTAAGGACGCGGGTCTTGTTGCCTTTGGCATCGAACTTAAAGCCAACCCGTGACGGTTTTTTAGCGCTGTTATCAAGCAGGCCGACCTTGCTGGCCCAGATGGGTTTGGTTAGTTCAACAATACCCCCTTGCGGACGTTGTTGGGTTGGCTTTACATGGCGCTTGACCACATTTACACCCTCGACAGTCACTTTATTGAGCTTAGGGTGCACCTTGAGCACTTTACCGGTCTTGCCCTTGTGTTTACCAGAGCGGACCATTACGGTATCCCCGGACTTAATTCGCATTTTATAAATCTTAGCTTCCATTTAGAGTACCTCCGGCGCTAATGAAATTATGCGGGAATAACCCATATCTCGCAGTTCGCGTGGCACCGGACCGAATATTCGGGTGCCGCGAGGAGTTTTATTGTCTTCGGCTAAGACTACCGCCGCGTTGTCATCAAACTTAATACTAGAGCCGTCTTTGCGCAGCAGTGGGCTTCGGGTACGGACAATTACGGCTTTAACTACGCTCTTGCGTTTGACCCCGCCGGCGGGATTAGCTGTTTTAACACTGGCCACAATAATGTCGCCCACGCGAGCATAGCGTCGGCGCGAGCCGCCCAATACCCGAATACACAGCAGCTGGCGGGCGCCGCTGTTGTCGGTGGCAATTAATCTTGACTCTTGCTGGATCATTACTTGGCTTCCCCGTCTTTAGCCGTTTTTTCATCGGTTTTAGCTTCTTCTTCAGGCTTCTCGGCCTTAGGCTCGACAATTTCTTCTGGTACATCGGCAGTCGCATCAGTTTCGGCAAAGGCGGCACCAGCTTTTTCCAAAATCCGGCTCAAAGCAAAGCGTTTGCGGGCACTCAATGGCCGGGTTTCGGTAATCGTCACCAAATCACCAACTTTAGCTTCATTCTTTTCATCATGGGCCATAAATTTAGTGTTGGTGGTGTACTGCTTCTTGTATAGGGGGTGGGTTTTGCGGGCGCGTACAGTTATAACGATAGTCTTATCGCCCTTATCACTAGTTACGGTACCGGTTAGTTGTTTAGGCATCTTAAGCACTCTCCTTTTGTAATTTCTCGCCCAATACGGTATAAACACGAGCCAAATCTTTGCGCTTGGTACGCAAAACGCGGACGTTTTGGACTTCACCGGAATACAAGCGGCGCCGCAGCTCAACAATCTCGGTCTGCAAGGCCGAACTTTGCTTGGTTAGCTGCTCGGTAGTCATCTTGCGGACATCAACGATTTTCATCACTACTGCTCCTCCTTGACCGCAAAACGGGTCTTGATTGGCAGTTTGTGACCGGCCAGACGCATGGCTTCGCGGGCGACTTCTTCGGCCACACCATCCATTTCAAACATGATGGTGCCGGGTTTGACCTTTGCAACGAAGAACTCAGGGTTGCCCTTGCCGCTACCCATTTTGACATCTTGGGGCTTGCGGGTAACTGGGGTGTGCGGAAAAATCCGGATCCAAATCTGTCCACCACGCTTTACATAGCGGGTCATGGCCTGACGGGCAGCCTCGATTTGGCGGGCATTAATCCGTTCACTCTCTAAGCTAACCAGCCCGTACCGGCCATAGGCAATACTGGATAGTGCACTGGCCTTGCCGCCATGAATTCGGCCCTTGCGGACCTTGCGGAATTTAGTGCGTGACGGCATTAACATCTCTTTATGCCTCTCCCCTGTAGATCCAAACTTTTACACCAATGATTCCAGCGCCGGGGTAAAGAGCCCGAGCGGCGCCATAATCGATATCGGCCCGTAGCGTGTGCAGTGGAACACTGCCTTCAACGGTTTTTTCGCGGCGGCTCATTTCCATACCACCCAAGCGGCCAGCGACTTCAATCCGGATGCCTTTAGCCCCAGCCCGCATGCTAGCGGCGGCTGATTGCTTAACTGCTCGGCGGAAGGCAATCCGGCGTTCTAGCTGATGGGCGATGTTTTCGGCTACTAGCTTGGCTTGCAGCTCTGGACGTTTAATTTCTTCGATATTGACCCTTACTGGTACGCCATAGAGTTTTTCGATAGCTGCCTTAAGCTCGGCTGCGCCAGAACCACCGCGGCCAATAACTACACCGGCCTTGGCGGTTTGAATCGTAACAGTCACTAAATTGGGTGAGCGCTCGATATCAACTTTGCTAACGGCCGCCCGTGAACCCAGCTTAGTCTCAATTAATCGGCGGGCTGATAAATCCTGCTTGAGGTACTCGGCGTACTCTTTTTTGCCGGCAAACCACTTAGATCGCCAATCTTTATTGACCTGCAGACGCATGCTGATTGGGTTAACTTTTTGACCCATTACTCGGTCTCCTTCTTAGCGGCTGGGACTTTACGCTCAGACGTCTTTTTAATTTCTCGTTTTTCACCATCTACTACTACTCGGATGTGACTGGTCTTGCGTTGAAAACGGCGGGCCCGGCCGCGGGCGGCGGGGATATAGCGCTTTAAACGCGGACCGCTGGTAACACTAATCTCGGTAATCTCCAGGGTGCCTGGTTTATAACTGTGGTTGTGTTCGGCATTGGCGGCGGCGCTTTTTATAGCTTCTTTAACCGGCAAAGCAGCACGGCGCGGCGTAAAGTCCAAAATTGTCAGCGCGTCTTCAACGCTTCGGCCACGGACCAAAGAGGCTACCACCGCTACTTTGCGGGGGCTGATTCGGATACCCTTTTGGTTAGCAATAGATGGCATGATTACTCCCTGGCTCCCTGAGACTTAGCTAGTTTACCGCCATGGCCACGGAACTTGCGGGTAGGCGAAAATTCGCCTAGTTTATGGCCAACCATATTCTCGGTTATAAATACTGGCACGTGGACTTTACCGTTATGCACGGCGATAGTCTTGCCGACAAAATCCGGCGAGATTGTAGAGGACCGGGCCCAGGTTTTAATCACCGAACGGTCTTCGGGTGCCAAAGCCGCTACTTTCTTAGCTAACTTAGGGTCTATAAATGGTCCTTTTTTAAGTGAACGGCTCATAAATTATCTCCTCTTCGCCTGGTGGCGGGTCCTTACAATAAATCGGCTGGTATTCTTGCGGCGCCGGGTTTTATAACCCAGGGTCTTTTGGCCCCAAGGAGTCGTAGGCGGACGGGCCATCCGGTGACGGCCACCGTCTCCACCGCCGTGGGGGTGGTCAGCGGCATTCATAACTACGCCACGGACAGTGGGGCGAATACCTTTATGGCGACTACGGCCGGCTTTGCCGACCCGGATATTCTGGTGCTGCTCGTTGCCGATTACACCAATCGTAGCCATAGAATTAGCGTTAACCATCCGGACTTCACCGCTTGGTAGGCGTACCTGGGCGTAATCCTCTTCTTTGGCCACCAACTGGGCGCTGGAGCCAGCGGTGCGCACTAATTGGGCGCCACGGCCGGGCTGCAACTCAATGGCGTGGATTTGGGTGCCAGTAGGGATGTTTTTAAGCGGCAAGCGGTTACCGGTTTCAATCGAGGCTTCTTCGTTAACACTGAACTTCTTACCGGGCTTCATGCCGCGGATAGCTAGTACATAATGATAGGTGCCGTCTTGGTCTTTAATGCGGGCGATCCGGGCGCTACGGTTAGGGTCATACTCAATCTGCTCGACAGTTGCAGAAGTACCGGACAGCATCTTGAAGTTAACCAGACGGTAATGCCGACGAGCCCCACCGCCGCGGTGACGGGTGGTAATCCGCCCCTGGTTATTGCGGCCAGAATTTTGTTTCTTAGTCCTGACTAAGCTCTTGAGCGGTTTCTTGGCAGTAATAGCATCAAAGTCCTGGCTGCTCATGCCGCGCCGGGCTGGTGTGGTTGGTTTATACTCACGGATGGGCATTATTTAGTCTCCTTAGGAGCTTCGGCTTCTTCGATCGCTGCAAAGATTGGTAGTTTATCGCCTTCTTTTAAAGTCACGTAAGCCTTGCGAACATCAGATCGTTTACCAGTGATCGATTTGCGGCCGCGGTTTCGGTAGGAACGAACTGATTTGCCGGGTACACTGGCCAGACGGACGTTGGTGACACCAACCTCAAATTGGGCAGCGACGGCCTTGGCAATGTCAAATTTATTGGCGTTAGACGGTACGTCAAAAATGTAAGTATTGATCTGTTCGCTCAGGGCGTAGGACTTTTCGCTAATCCGGGGTTTTAAGGCTAAAAGTTTCATTACTTACTACCTCCGAGCCACGCACTAACAGCCTCTAGGGCATCTTTTTCGACAATAATTACGTCAGCATTGGCTACGTCATAAACATTCAAATAGGTGGCAGCGACGAGTTTTAGGCTACCGATATTGCGGGTAGACCGGTCGAGTTTGTCATCTTTGTTGGCTACTACAATCAGCGTGTTGTTGCCGGTGCCGATTTTATCAAGTAGTTTGACGGCAGTTTTAACCTTACCGTCAGTTACAGCAAAGGCTTCAATTACTTTAATACGGTCTTCTTTGGCGGCCAGGCTTAGGGCTTGGCGCAAAGCTTGGCGCTTGGCAGAAGTATTTAACTTGCGGCTGTAGTTTTCATTGCCTGTCGGTCCAAAAGCCACACCACCACCGCGCCAGATTGGGTTACGGGACGAACCAAAGCGGGCATTACCGGTGCCTTTTTGGCGCCAAGGCTTACGCCCACCGCCTCTAACCTCACCGCGTCGCTTAGTCACGGCGTTGTTAGTCCGGCCATTGGCTGTATAGGCTAAGTAGGCATCTTTTAATAATTGATGATTTTTAACTTCCACGCCAAATACTGTCTTATCCAGTTTAGCCGGAGTAGTGGCTTTACTACCCGATTTGGTATAGGTTGCTACAGCCATTACTTGGCCTCCTTAAGTAAAACAATGCCCTTTTTAGGGCCAGGCACCGCGCCAACCACGCCGATGACATTTAATTCATTATCAACAAAAGCCACTTTGAGCATCTTAGTAGTTACCCGGGTGTGGCCCATCTGACCGGCCATTTTCTTGCCTTTAAAAATGTGCTGTGGGTACATCGAGCCAATTGAGCCAGGTCGGCGGTAGCTACGGCCACCGTGGGTCTTGCGGCCTCGCTTAAAGTTGTGGCGCTTAATAGTGCCGGCAAAACCCTTACCTTTGCTGGTACCGGTAACATCAACCAGCTGGCCAGCTTCAAAAAGATCGGCGTTTAAGTTCTCGCCGACCTTGATGTTTTCGTCCAAATCGCTTGAAATAATAAATTCACGGATAATCTTAGGCGAAGCCTTAGAATTCTTAAGATGGCCGCCAAGCGCCTTACCAATCTTATCCTTTTTGACTTGCTCAAAGCCTTGCTGAACTGCCTGGTAACCATCGGCCTCGGTATTTTTTATATGCGTAATAACGTTGGGCGTGGCCGAAAGCAAGGTAACAGCCTGTAGAGCGCCGTCTTGAGTGATGACGCTGGTCATACCAATTTTTCGGGTGATTAATGCTTTCAAGCGGCCTTCCTTTTAGATTGGGCATTTCTAAGACAGCACCTTAAAAATGCTTGGATTTGTCGGTTTCTACCCCTGTTTCCAGTCGGTAGACCTGTTCAAAACCAAGCGTACTTATCAATACTGTCCTTAACAGATTAACACGGATTGAAAACTCCTGTCAATCCGTTGCGGATTCCACTACAATATTATAGCTCGGATTCACCAAAATTTGCCATTTAGACTCAAGCTTTGGGTTTGTAAATTGGCTGTCATTGAAAAAAATTACAGAAAACAATCATAAGGATGATTAAGGTGTGAATGCCTAGTTATTACTAGGTGTGAGTTTCGGCAAGCGAACATTAAGGAGGTGGTGGTACTGTCGGTCATTACCCTGATCGTCGCCAGATGAAGTCCGGCATAAGCGTTTCAATGTCAGACCAAAACCCCGATCAAAGCAGGAGGATGGATTTGACAAGCAACGGCAGCAACGCTCTGAAGTCGGCTACCGAGACCATCAGCCACACAGCGCCGAAGATCTTCGACAAGACCGGAGAGATCGCCAAGCCAGTGGCCAAGCGGTTTGGCGCGAAGCTGGGCATCCTCAGCCAAAGGAAGCCATTCTGGCAATCGCGGATGTTCTACATCCCGGCCGCCATCTTTGGCTTCATCGTCTTCATCTCGCACTACAACAAGAACCACTAGGCGGTCCATGGGTGGTAGGCGCTCATCCAGCGCTTACCACCCTACGCCATCCTATCAAGCTTGCTGAAACTCAGAAACTCTTGTTAAAAATCGGCTAAAATTAATGCATGAAGCCGTTTTTTTTTTTTTTTTCCCGGCCAGAAGATAAAGCCGCTGATAACGAATACGAAGCTTTTATGAAATTTGGCGACTTAAATCCGGAGCAATTAAGACAAGTTAGGATCCATAGCGGGCAATTACCTAAGCTGAATTTGTCCAATTATTCTGGCATTTTTATCGGTGGTGGACCATATTGTGTTAGCGATTTGCCAACCAAAAAATCGACTGAGCAGAAAAAGTGCGAGGCCGCAATAAACAAAATCATGGATGAAGTTGCTGGGCAGGACTTCCCACTGTTAGCAGCTTGCTATATTGGAGTTGTAATTGAACATCAAGGTGGTGTGATCTCACGCCAGTACCCAGAAGTAATTGGTGGTTATAAGATCGAGCTGAGCCAAGAAGGTAAGCAAGACAAGCTGCTTAAAGATTTACCGGATGGATTCGTAGCATTTTCGGGGCATAAAGAATCGTGCGACAAACTACCCGCCAATTCGGTAGTACTAGCATATTCGAGCACCTGCCCGACCCAGCTATTACGCATCAAAAACAATATTTACGCCTGCCAGTTCCACCCCGAGCTAGATAATATTGGCTTGGCACTGCGGATCCAGATTTATAAAAACTACGGTTATTTCCCGCCAGAAGATGCCGGCAAATTAGTCAAAGAAGCGGCCCAACAGGCAGTGATAGAGCCAGTTAAAATCCTACGCAATTTCGTTAAAACCTATCAGTGAAAATAGATTGTCCCTCAGTTTAACTAAAAAGAGGCCTCTTTTGGCCTCTTTTTCGGTGGGCTTAAGTCTAGCGACTTATTTTATGCTTTCCACCACTGCGCCTAATCATAGCCATTTTGTGATAAAAAGCTGTGAGCTAGATTACATTTTGATTTCGGCGTCGCAGCCAGCGGGCAAGGACAGATTCATTAACGAATCGATTGTCTTGGGAGTTGGGTCGGATATATCAATCAGGCGTTTGTGGACACGCATTTCAAACTGCTCGCGGCCCTTTTTATAGACATGCGGGCTTTTGACAACCGTAAAGGTGCTTTTGCGTGTTGGCAGTGGGATTGGGCCGGAGATCTTAGCACCAGTACGCAACGCCGTATCGACAATCTGCTTAGCTGATTGGTCGATGACCTTATGGTCATAGGCCTTAAGACGGATGCGGATCCGTTGTTTGACTTCTGGTTCTTTAGCTTCTGCCATTTAAGCTCCTAACGGTCTTAATAGATGGGATATTTTGCGGCCTGTTAGCTTTCGTTTCCTTGCATTTTCAATGGCTCTGAGCCGCTCAGCTTCTCTTCGCTTCTCGCTATTTTCGGCCTGTGCGGTTTCTACCACTTTAATTATATGCAAGTATTCGTTTTGTGCCATAATGTCGCCAGCCTGGATAGTATACGCCTCATCAAAACCTTCGAGCTTAGGTTGATAGTGTTCCTGGGTCATACCATCCCCGGAAAGGCTTTTTCCATTTGAGTGCAGTTTGGCTTTACAATCGAGCACCGTAAGTGAGCCGTATTATACATACGGTGAGTGCGGAGCGCAGATTTAAAGTCAAAATGTGCCAAGTGTAAAAGCCTTATTTGGTGACTTTGGTGACGACGCCGGCGCCGACAGTGCGGCCGCCTTCGCGGATAGCAAAGCGCAGACCCTGGTCCATAGCGATTGGGGCAAGCAGCTTAACCTTAAATGTTACGGTATCGCCGGGCATGACCATTTCTTTGTCGGCCGGTAATTCAACTTCGCCAGTGACATCGGTAGTCCGAAAATAAAACTGCGGCTTGTAGCCCTTAAAGAATGGGGTATGGCGGCCGCCTTCTTCTTTAGTCAGGATGTAAACTTCGGCGTCAAATTCGGTGTGTGGTGTGATAGAACCCGGCTTGGCCAAAACTTGGCCGCGCTCGATGTCATCACGCTCAACACCGCGCAGCAGGATTCCAACGTTGTCGCCGGCCTGACCCTGATCGAGGTTCTTTTTAAACATTTCCACGCCAGTAACCACGCTTTTGGTGGTCGGGCGGATACCGACAATTTCGACTTCTTCGTTAACTTTCACGACTCCTAATTCAACGCGGCCGGTGGCAACCGTACCACGGCCTTTAATCGAGAAAACGTCTTCGATAGGCATCAAGAATGGCTTGTCTAAATCGCGGACTGGTTCTGGGATATAGTCATCCATAGCCTTGACCAGCTCCATAACGGCATCTTCATCAGCGCCGTTGCCTTCCAAAGCTTTTGTGGCCGAGCCCTTGATAATCGGGGCTTCACGGTCGAATTCATACTTGGCCAGCAGATCGCGGACATCTTCCTCAACCAGCTCAACCAATTCGGCGTCTGCCAGATCCATCTTGTTCAAGAAAACCAGAATTTTTGGTACACCAACCTGACGGGCTAGTAGTACGTGCTCGCGAGTTTGGGGCATGGGGCCATCAGCGGCCGAAACTACCAAAATGGCGCCATCGATCTGGGCAGCACCAGTAATCATGTTCTTGACGTAGTCGGCGTGGCCGGGCATATCTACATGGGCGTAGTGGCGCTTTTCGGACTCATACTCCTGGTGAGAGGTTGCAATCGTGATACCACGCGCCTTTTCTTCTGGCGCGTTGTCGATTTGGTCATAAGCTACCGGCTTATTAATTGAGCTGGGAAGCTTTTTAGCGAGTACGGCTGTAATAGCTGCGGTTAGGGTTGTCTTGCCGTGGTCGACGTGGCCCATGGTGCCAACATTGACGTGCGGCTTGCTGCGGTCAAAATTTTCTGCCATATAGATGACTCCTTGTTAGAATTTGGTTAATATTTAGCACAAGCCAGCAAAGACCACCTCGTGCGATATGAGGTAATTATAAGGTAAAATCAACTGTCTTGTAAAGGGTTTTAAGCGGCGAATGGAAATTCAATTTCGGACGCCTTATGGTTTTTGACCATCTGCCTGGCAAGGCCGCGTTTTTTATCGGGGCCAAGCTCAACGACTTTAGTTATGCCATCTAATGCGAGTCGCTCGGTTACCTTATCCCAATCAGATGTTTGCTCTATTTGGTCAAGCAGGTGCTGCCTGGCTGATTCCGCAGACACTAGATACATGGCATTATTTCCTAGTAAATGGAGCAAGGGGTCATGCAGTTCAAAATCATTTAGCTCGTTGTCATATGGTTTGACTGAATCTTTTTGATGCTTTGAATGAAACATTCCAGAAATATTAAGGTATTCCCATCTAGGTAGGCCTTCTTTTTTAGCTTCTTCTTCAACCCGTCCAACTTCTTCAGCCGTGCCGGTAATTACAAAACTATTTCTTACCCTATCTCTTATAACAGCGAACTCTGCACCTGCCTTATGAACAATCGGCTCTAGCTTATCCATTACCATGCCAACAGCTCCTGCCATCTTACCTTCCGTCCTTGTGGCTGTAGCGTGCATTATTTTTGCTCTCCGAGCTGCCGCCTCCACTGCATCATCATAGGATTCAAACACCCCAGCGGCAGCCATAGCTGCAAACATGCCTAAGCTAAGGCCAGTGACAACATCCGCTTCACCATTTATATCTCTCCAAGCGGCATATTCTGCCAAATCAACAGCTACTATGGATGGTTGTATGATGCGGGATTCACCCTGGAGATAGTTCAATTCACCTCTTTCAAAGCAAACCTTCCTTAGATCGATTCCTAATCGCTCGCTCGAGTCCTTAAATACTTCTCTTGCAGCCGCATGCCTTCTGTGTGCTAACTCACCCATGCCGGGTGCAAAAATGCCCTGTCCGTCAAATAGGCAGGCTATCGAATTTTCATTGAACTCACTAATACCATTATTCTAAAATAAATTGTTGAATTAGCAAGCGATAAATGAATTATTCGGAGAGAGTTATTCCACCCATAGCGATTGCTCGCTGTCTTCCGAGTCGACGGCCAGCTTCGAAATCAATCCGGTAGGGCAGGAATTCTTCGCTTGTCAGCTGGCTGATGTTTTTAATGTCTTTAATTCCGGCTAAAGCCTCATCAGTTACATTTCGATGCCAGCTCTCTGATTTTTTAAATCTTTTTTTGGCTGCACTTAGAGCTGCGCTGACTCCTGAAATTGTCCAGGCCTGATTACGAGATGGCCACTGTTCTGCGGCTATCTCAATAGCACTTTCAGTAATATCTGGAGCCGGCTGATACAATACTATCCCCTCGGGCGTGACCCAGCCAAGTTCCGTGAATGAATTAGCATTCTCTATGGCTGGTATGGCTCTATTGAGCTCTATTTCGAGGGCTAATTCAGGCAAGTGGATTCCCCTTAGGGCATTAGAAAGCTTAAATTGAATATACGGCCAGACAGCTTTTGAGGCTTGATAAGCAAAGTAATCGCCCTCTTGAGAGCTATGTCTAAGATCAAGCATGCGTAGACCGGCAGGCGTCATGAATGCAGGGCTAAATATTTTACGGACGATGCCCGCTAGTACATCATCAGGGTTAACAGTTTTGTCAGTTAAGTTGTGGTAAAACTCTGGGGCTGCGAGTGTTTTAGCTATATCGACACTGATTTGGTCTACTTTTTGTGGTTGACCATTTTCACCACGATCAATAGCCGCCGCGAAGTAATCTTCTTTATCGATTCTAAACAGGTCAAAGGCTCTTTGCGGCAAATCATGACTTATATCTTGCCATTTTGACCTCCTGCCGGAAATCTCAGACCTCTCATCATGCTTAAAAAGATAGATAGCATCCAAGAAGGCCTGAGTTGCCCAGGCTTGATTCTCGAAATAAGCGATTGGTTTATCTTTGTTAACGGCATATCCGTATTCGCCTTTAGGATGGAAATAAGCATCATATCCATCGCGCATTACTCCACTCCAACTAGTTTGGCGCGAATTGAATTCTTGGACCTCTAAAAGCCCGAGGTTGGAATCTTCGATTGCACTGACCATCCAATCTAGCTGACGCAACGCGGCTTCTTTAACGGTTCGAATTTCTTGAGTTGGTTTATGTATAAATTTATCGTTCAAGACAGATGTGCCATACAAATCCACAAATCGTCTTAGTTCGTGTACATATTGGCTGGCGTCGGTTTGGTTCCATACTATAAAACCGTTTTGTTCATCAAATGGAATTCCCCATTTCTTAGCCCACTCTCTACGATTTTCTGATACATAGCATGGAACCCGGCGACCGTCCCACATATTATAGGCAACTTGATGTGGCAGACGATTAAGTTGTTGGTCTGTAGCCGAATCAAATTCAATCCCTTGTTCCTTCGGGATTTGACTAAATCCTTCTCTGACGAGTCCAGGTTGGGATTCCATCAGATCAGACATCACTGCCAAGTAGTCACGAGTGATTCGAGCACCTCCAAATTCCCCATCTATTGTGCTGGCGGCTATACCGCCAGAAAATCGGCAGTCCTGGAGCGCTTTCCCAGCCGATTCGGCTGATATAAATTTTTCCATTTGGTTATTTAGAAGTTTTTATAACTCGGCGGTAAGCATGGATATAGTCTTGTGTCATCTTGTGGTAGTTGAATCTTTTTCGAGTTTTAGTGGCTATGTATTCTCGGTCCAAGCTAAAGCATTTTTTTAGGACGTGATAGCCTTGCACAAAATCCTCAACCAATATCCCGGTCTTGTTGTCTTCGATCAGCTCCGACATTGACCCCTTAGCAATAGCTAAGGTCGGCGTCCCGCAATACCCAGCTTCCATAACAGTTAGGCCGAAAGGTTCGCGGTAGCCGGTGGGGTGAAGGTTACATTTGGCTTTACTTAGTACTTTTATTGTTTCGCTTCTATCTAGCTCGCCGAGAAATTCTACCAACGGATGGTCAAGATAAGGTTTTATTTCCTCGTTAAAATAACTCCGGCTGCCATAGTCTGATTTGCCGACTAGCTTTATGTGTATACCCTGACTGACAGCCAGTTGGATAGCTAGGTGAGGGTTTTTTTCCCGGTCGAAGCGGCCAACAAAACAGACATAGTTATTTGGCTTTAGGACAATCGGAAATTCTGAAGGATCTTCGCCGTTATACACAACACCTGCATAATTTAAATCCGGGTAGGAAGCTTGCTGGCTATGAGAAATCGCCACATAGTTGAGTTTTTTTCGCTCTTTATAATATGTCAATGGAAAGTTATTGATATATTTTGGCCTGTCCAGGACAAAAGGGTCATGAAGGGTTGTTAGGCTAGGAAAGCTACCAAAGCCTTTTAAATCGAATTTATGGGAATGGATAACATCAATTTCCGGCAAGAGCATTTTTAATTTTCGCTCGGTGCGCTTTTCTATCAACCTGACCCGGCGATTAAAAAGGGCGATGTTTTTTAAATCCGAGGGAAAGAAAATCGCCCTACGAACAATCGGGATAAGATCACAATCTACGTCCGAATCACCCGTCCCCAGAAGAATTGGCTCGTGGCCCTTTTCGATCAGCCCTTTTATTAGGTAATAAATTACGCGCTCAGAGCCGCCGTATTTAATGGGGGGAACAGAAGCGAACGGGCTAGCTACAATAGCAATTTTCACTATTAAACTCCGTTAAAAATTCGGCCTCCCAACCGGTCAATTTATAATTTTATCTTTTTTTCCTTTTACTTCATAGGGGTATGATGGATAACGCGCCGAAAGGGTCCGTTTTGACCTAAGCCAAGGCATTACTGGTATATGGACCAGTACCTCCCTTTCTATCTCGTCCTGCCAGCCTGGACTAGCGTCGTTTCTTTTTTTAATTCTAGGCACCAGTTTTTTGTATTTGCGGTTGGCTAAGATCGCAACCACAGCCGATACTGTCCAGGCTTGGATTTTTTCGGGTCGGTCAACACTGTTCACTAAAACTAATTCAGCATGGTGGTGGGCCGCTGAAGCCGCGCCCAGCACTCTACCTCTAAAATCAACATACACAAATTCCGAATAGTTACGGATGGCATTAATGGCGTTTAGCAAACGGTTTTCTAATTCGGTGGCCAACTTAGGAAACCCTTGCCGCCTGAGTCCCTTGGCAATATCATATGTCTCTTTCGGCCAAGTAGTGAAGGAGCCGTGATAGTCCCAAAATGGAATTAAAGACGCCTCGCTCAAGCCCTTGCTGCGAATCCCCGCATCTGTTAGAAAATGGGTTCCCATTATATTACGGGCTATTCCGCTTATATATTTTTGCCTATCTTCGGGCGGTAGATCATCAAAAAACATGCTATCTAGAAGTCCTGCGGGATTGGCGGTTTCTATGTCAATTATCCTTAAGCGGTTCTGGCTATCGAAGTCTGTGCCAAGTGCAAAAAAGCTAGCTTTTGGAAGCCACAATAATTCGATAGTTTTATCCCTAAGCTTTGTAGCTTCGCTTACGCATATATTGTGTTTTGACGGTATGTATTTAGAAGCCAGCTTTAAAGCATCATAACCAATTGCCTGGACTTCAATCGATGAAATCGGTTGGTTATGGTTGGCTAGCTCGCCGTTATTATGTACATAAAATTCTTTAGAATCCTTCCAGGCTTGGATTAAAAGTCCATGAGGACCAAGCCGACGGTATTCAAGCAAGCCGCTCTTGGATCTTTTCAGCTCTCCGAGCAAGAAGCTTAGGGCATTTTCTAGAACGATGCCCATGCTTACTTGATGTCCGCTACGTAAAACAATTCGCCGTTTTAGAATCTCCGGACCATAATAATCGCAATAACGGCACAAGACCCTTATAAAGAGTGGCGTGGCATCTAAAGAGCCATAATAGACGACGCTTTTCTCATCACCACCCCATAGTTCGGATAAGGTATCGAAGATGTGTTTGCTGGTATCTTTGAGTCGCCGGCGGTCAACTACGGCCCGCCTATATTCGTGAAGGATTTTACCGGGCTCTTCCTCATTGTCCTCTCTAAATTCTTCGCCTTGCAGTGAAGCCATTGTTATCAATATCGTTTTGACCAGCCTGGGTCTAAGTAGGATTAAATCCTCAGCTACTTCTAATGAATCGCGGCCAAAAACCGCGCCTCGAAACAATGTATCGGAGCTGGCATATACGCCCATCCCATCTTTAGAAACAACTGAGCGGAGTGCCTGAAGCGGGGTCTTCCGTATGTATTTATTTACAATCGGATGGACGATCGGCAATTTTGAAATTTTTTTTCTTACCATAAGCTTGAATTTTACTCAGACAGCCAAGCTCCCTCTGTGAGGTTTTCGCAGAAGCTGCTTATTTTATAGTTATATTATTTGCTGGATTTGGCAATGATGTTTTGAGCAACGTTAGGCGGTACATCGGCATAGTGGTCGAGTTCCATGCTGGAGCTGGCCCGACCCTGAGTTGCGCTACGCAGATTGGTGGTATAACCGAACATTTCGCCCAAAGGCACAAAGGCAGTAACTTCTTTGATGCCGGGACTAAGGTCTTCCATTGATTCGACACGCCCGCGCTTGGAGTTAAGATCACCAATGACATCACCCATGAAGCTCTCGGGTGTAACCACTACAACTTTCATAATTGGCTCAAGTAGGACCGGGGCGGCATTTTTGACGCCTGCTTGGAAAGCCATTGAACCGGCAATTTTGAAAGCCATTTCCGAAGAGTCAACGTCGTGAAAACTGCCGTCATAAAGTTCGGCCTTAATATCTACCACGGGGTAGCCGGCGATTACGCCGTTAGCCATGGCTTCTTCGATGCCGGAACGGACAGCAGGTATGTATTCGCTGGGTACTGTGCCGCCTTTAATGCTGTTGATGAATTCTAGTCCTTTGCCAGATTCATTCTGGGACAGACGCAACCAAACGTGGCCATACTGGCCGCGGCCGCCGGACTGGCGGATAAATTTACCTTCTTGCTCAACGCCGTCACGACGGATAGTTTCACGATAGGCCACTTGCGGCTGGCCGATGTTGGCTTCGACCGTAAATTCACGCTTCATCCGGTCAACAATGATTTCCAGGTGCAGCTCGCCCATACCGGAAATGATTGTTTGGCCGGTTTCGTGGTCGACTTTAATCCTAAAGGTTGGATCCTCTTCGGCCAGCCGCTGTAGGGCCGTACTCATTTTTTCTTGGTCGGCTTTGGTCTTGGGCTCAATGGCAATGCTGACTGGTGGTTCCGGGAAGGTAATGCTCTCTAGAATAATTGGGTTATTGGCATCGCACAGCGTATTACCAGTTGTGGTCCCCTTGAGGCCAACAATTGCGGCGATATCGCCGGCTTCTACTTCTGTTACGTCCTCACGTTTGTCGGCATGTAAGCGCACAATCCGGCCGACCCGCTCTTTCTCGCCGGTAGAACTGTTAAGGATATAGCTTCCGGCTGTAACTTTACCTGAATAGACCCTGAAGAAGGCTAGTTTACCCACAAACGGGTCTGTTGAGATTTTAAAGGCTAAGGCTGCAAACGGATCATTGGGACTAGGCTTACGCTCGACTTCTTCGCCATTTTTAGGATTTACGCCCCAGGTGCTGCTGCGGTCCAATGGATTTGGTAAAAACTCGACAACCGAATCAAGTAACTTTTCAACGATTACGCCACGGCCATCGCCGCCACTAACAATAAAGAATTTACCGCTCAAAACAGCAGTGCGGATGGCTTTTTTGATATCATCTTCAGACAGACCCTCTTCGCCGACTTCAAAATATTTCTCGAGCATTTGTTCGTCTTCAGCGACGGCATTCTCGATCAATAAACTACGGTATTTTTTGACCTGGTCGGCCATATCAGCCGGGATTTCGCCCTCTACCAGATTCTTATCAGTGAAGTCTTTGTAGGTGTAGGCCTTCATACTAATTAGGTCTACCACGCCAGAAACCGACTGCTCAAAGCCAATTGGTAAATGGATGGGAAATGCTCTCTTGGATAAGCGATGGTGGATACTCTCCAAACTCTTATAAAAATCGCCGCCGGTTTGGTTGATCTTGTTGATAAAACAAATGCGTGGCACGCCATATTTGTCGGCCTGGCGCCAAACTGTCTCCGACTGGCTTTCGACGCCCATTTTGCCGTCGAAGACCACTACAGCACCATCTAATACACGCAGTGACCTCTCCACCTCCACTGTGAAGTCGATGTGGCCGGGAGTGTCGATGATATTAATTTTGTGGTCTTTCCAAAAACAGGTTACAGCCGCGGCCGTAATAGTAATGCCCCGCTCTTTCTCCTGGGCCATCCAATCAGTGGTAGTTTCACCTTCATGTACGGCCCCGATTTTATGCTTTAAACCGGTACGGTAAAGAATACCCTCCGTAGTAGTAGTCTTGCCTGCATCAATATGGGCAATGATGCCAATATTTCTGAATTTTTTTAATTCGTACTTCTTCTCTGCCATTACTATCCTGTTGTTCTATCGATTGATTTGAGTAACTCTAGTTTTCCAGATATATCTACCCTTTGTACGACTTCATCCAGTGCTGTATCCGCAAGCGCCCTGATTCCAGTCAGTCTCTTTTTACCATACTCTTTAGGGCGCACTAGCCTTAGGCTATAGTCCGGTATTCCGGTGAATCTCTCTCGGATGAAGTCAATCACCTCTTCTTCACGACTTTGATGCTCATTCGCTCCAAAAGTAACCATGTTAGAGAATCTTTCATCAACTAGCATCTCATAGACAGGTTTTGGAAATTTTCGGTGCGCCATTTAGCTTCTCTCAAATTTTAATGAATTAACCGCCCCGCAGACCACTTTAAAAGCCTGAAATATTGAATCACGCTGGTGAGGCTGATCGCAACTGTTAAAAGCCTCAATTATGTCTTCTGGCCTCCGAACACCATCAACCAAGAATAGTTCCTCATGGCCTTCAGACAGCATATAAAGTTCTCTTTGCATGTCTTCTGTGGTTCCGCTTAGCCTAATATAGTCCGGCTCATTAGCGTGCATCTCCCGCAAAGGGCAATCTTCGCATAGCTCAACCTTAACCATATAGTCAACCGCTGTTCGCTCCGCACTCATCTAGCTCCTGGCGAAGTGGGCGAAGGCCCGGTTGGCTTCGGCCATCCGGTGGGTGTCTTCTTTTTTCTTTACTGCGCTACCGGTGCTGTTATAAGCATCGGCTAGTTCTTGGGCAATCCGGTCTTCCATGCTCATGCCACTGCGGGCCCGGGCAGCTTCGACAAACCACATGGTAGTTAAGTGCTGTTGGCGCTGGCCTTTGACTTCAAATGGGATTTGGTAGTTAGCGCCACCAACCCGGCGGGAGCGAGTCTCTAGGTGTGGTTGGACATTTTTCATGGCCTGCTCAAAAACTTCCAACGGATTTTGGACCTTGAGCTTATCGGCGGCTTTTTGCATGCCGTTATAAACCAGCCGCTCAGCTAGTTGCTTTTTGCCATCTTGCATTACCCGGTTTATCAGTTTTGACACATGTGTGCTGCTATATAGGCGGTCTGGTTCAACTTCTCTTATCAGGGCTTTGGTAGTCTTACGTGGCATTACTTGGGCCTCTTGGCGCCGTATTTTGAGCGGCCCTGCTTGCGGTTTTGGACGCCTTGTAAGTCGAGCGAACCGCGGACAATGTGGTAGCGGACGCCGGGTAAATCTTTAACCCGGCCGCCACGCACTAGTACTACGGCGTGCTCCTGCAGGTTGTGTCCCTCGCCACCGATGTAAGCCCAGACTTCATGGCCATTAGTCAGGCGAACACGAGCCACTTTACGCAGTGCCGAATTGGGCTTCTTGGGAGTCTTAGTTGTTACCCGCACGCAAACGCCGCGCTTAAATGGTGACTCTTTTTCGTAGCTGCGGGTCTTTAAATTATTGGTAACCCGAAGCAGCGCCGGTGATTTACTCTTTTCACTGGAGCTTTTGCGTGGTTTTCTAACCAATTGGTTAATGGTTGGCATATATCTTACTTATTCCCAAATACAAATGTTAACTTTAGCAAATTTACTCCTTTGAAGCAACCGTTTCCAACGGGTTTAGGGTTTCGGCGCCCTCGTTCTCGTCCGCTAGTGGTTTAGCGCCAGTACCGACTGGGATTCGGCGACCCAAAATCACATTTTCTTTAAGGCCATATAGGTGGTCGACTTTACCGCTGGTAGCAGCCGCAATTAGCACTCGAGTAGTGTCTTGGAAAGAAGCCGCAGACAGGAATGAGTCGGTGGACAACGAAGCCTTAGTGATACCCAGCAACAACTGGTTGTACTTAACGACGTTCTTTTTCTTGGCCGACAGTTGGGTATTAGCCTCTTCGACGGCCAACTTACTAACTACGTCTCCGGTAATGAACTCGCTATCACCGGCATCTTCAATCTGGACTCGGCTAAACATCTGGCGGACAATTACCTCAAGGTGCTTGTCAGCAATCGTCTGGCCTTGGCTAGCAAAGATGTACAGGATTTCATTCATGATGTAGCGCTGGGTGGCTTCGACGCCCTGCAAGCGCAATAAATCATGTAAATTAATTGAACCATTGGTTAGACGCTGACCAGCCACGACTTCATCACCGTCAGTGATTTGTAGTTGTTTAAAGCCGGGGATTTCGTAACGCATCATGGTTTTGGCAGTTGGTGTAATGGTGATCATTGTCTTTTCGACATTGGCCTTACCAGTCATTGGCGCCACTAGCGGCTCGCTGTGGTCTTCTTGGGCAGCTACTACGTCGCCGATGTTGACTTCGTCACCATCTTTAACTTGGGCTACGCGACCGCTTAAAGACAATTCAATCGGTTTTTGCTTTTTAGCAGTGACCTGAACAATATAGTGGTCGCCCTCTTCCCAGGCATTAACCTTGCCAGAAATATCGGTTAGATAAGCCTGGCCTTTAGGTGTGCGGACTTCCAAAAGCTCTTCCACGCGGGTTAGACCCTGGGTTACGTCATCGCCGGCGGTAACGGCTCCGGCCCGGTGCTTAGAGTCTAGGGATAGCTGAGTGCCGGGCTCACCAATTGACTGGGCAGCGATTACGCCAATCGGGTAATCATTAGCAACCAGTTCGCCGGTAGCTAGATCTACGCCATAGGACTTTTGGCTAACACCGCGGGCGTTAGTGCAAGAGAGAACACTCATGACTAAGACTGAATCAACAGACTCATCAGCTTCGATGGCCTGGGCGGCTTCGGCGCTAATCAACTCACCTTCCTTGACATAGCGCTTAATGGTTTTAGCAGAGTAGCGGCCTTCTAAGCGGCCGGCTAGCGGGATACCGATGGCTTCTGAATCGGCCCGGTAAATGGCAAAACCAGGATCTTCGGCGTCGTGCTCAACTGTAAAGACATCTTGGGCCACATCGACTAAACGACGGGTAAGATAACCGGAGTCGGCGGTACGTAGAGCGATATCGATAAGGGATTTGCGGGTACCACGGGTAGCCGTGAAGTACTCCAACGGGTTAAGGCCATATTTATAGTTAGAACGGACCGGCAGCTCCATGGCCCGGCCAGTAGCATCGGCTCGGATACCAATCATCCCGACTGAGTCCTTCATTTGGCTCAAGTTACCACGAGCCCCAGAGGCCACAGCAATTGACATGGTGTTATCTTCAGTAGCAAACTGCTCAGCCAAGGCTTTTTCGACCTTGCTGTCAACACTGGTCCAAGCCTCGACGGTCAAACGGTAGCGTTCCTCGTCAGTAATGAAGCCAGAGGCGTACTGATGGCTAACTTCAGTGGCGGTTTTTTCACCATCGTCAACGATGCCTTTGAGGACTTTAAGGTCAGAAAAGTCATCCATACCAATCGAAATTCCGGAGGCAGTGGCGTAGCGGAAGCCGAGGTCTTTAAGGTCATCGGCGATTTCGGCAGTAGTTTCTTGGCCATATTTTTGGTAGGTGTAGGTCATCACAAAATCGAGCTTTTTATTGGTCATAGCTTCGTTTTGGAAGGGGAAGTCCTCGGGAAAAATCTCATTAAATAGTAGGCGGCCGGCGGTGGTTTGGCGAATTTCGCCACGGAAAGGTACCTCCACGGCTGTTTGCAGCTGGATCTCATGCTCATCTAATGCTAAGACAACTTCATCAATACTACTTAAGGCTCGTGGCTTGGCTTTTTCAGCGCCAGGGCGCTCGTAAGTTAGGTAGTAACAACCCAAAACAATGTCTTGCTCAACGTGCAAAATTGGTGAACCATCGGCCGGTTTTAGCAAATTGCGGTTAGCGGCCATGATTTCGCGGGCTTCGGCCTGGGCGGCATCTGATAGTGGTAGGTGGACGGCCATCTGGTCGCCGTCAAAGTCGGCGTTAAAGCCCTTGCAGACCAAGGGATGCAGCTGAATAGCTTTACCTTCGATGAGTACAGGCTGGAAAGCCTGGATACTTAAGCGGTGCAGACTGGGGGCACGATTCAAGAGGACGTATTTGCCCTTAATTACTTCGTCGAGTGCGTCCCAGACGGCTGATTCGTTAGCCTCGATCATACGGGTGGCGCTACGGATATTGTGGGCCAATTCTTGGTCAATCAAACGGCCAATTACAAAGGGTTTGAATAGCTCCAGAGCCATGGTTTTAGGCAGACCGCATTGGTACATCTTAAGTTCTGGACCAGCCACAATTACCGAGCGGCCAGAGTAGTCGACGCGCTTACCCAGTAAGTTCTGGCGGAAACGGCCCTGCTTGCCTTTGAGCATGTCAGACAAGCTCTTTAGGCGGCGGCGTTGGCCAGTGGCCGCTACGGCCCGCCCAGAGCGGGTAGAATTATTATCAATCAAGGCATCAACGGCTTCTTGCAGCATGCGCTGCTCGTTGCGGCGGATCACTTCCGGGGCATTTAGCTCCATAAGTTTCTTGAGCCGGTTGTTGCGGTTAATTACCCGCCGGTACAAGTCATTTAAATCAGAGGTAGCAAAACGGCCACCAGTTAACTGGACCATTGGGCGCAGATCTGGAGGAATCACTGGCAGAACACTGACTGTCAGGCTGCTCGGTTTAATACCAGCCCGTTCCATGCTCTCCAGCAGGCGCAGACGCTTCATGATTTTTTTCTTGCGCTGGCCTTTGGCTTCTTCAGCTTCCTTGTTCAAATCATCGATCAGTTTCAGTAAATCAACTTCTTCGAGTAGTGCTTTCAAAGCTGCGCCACCCATGCCAACACTAATTAGGGCTCGCAATTCTTCTGGCAGGTTACGGTAGTCAGTTTCGGATAGTAAGCGGAATTTCTCGAGCCCATCAATCTGAGTATTAAAAGTCTCAAATTCGCGGGCTAGTTCTTCTAGTTCTTTGGTACGGGCTTCGGCCAAAGTGTGCATATCAGCACCGTCCTTCTTGGCTTCGTCTTCATATCGAAGATTAATGGCTTGTTCGGCCGCCGAATTTTCAGCTTGGCGGTCGGCTTTAATTTTGTCGCGATTAGCTATATCGACCGACTTGATAATATAGCTGGCAAAATAAGCCACCCGCTCCAGGTTTTTGACGGTCATACCGAGTAATAAGCCCATAGCGCTTGGAGTACCGCGTAAGAACCAAATGTGGGCTACTGGCGCAGCTAAGCTAATGTGGCCCATACGCTCACGGCGGACAATACTGCGGGTAACTAGCTCGCCATTTTTATCGACTGCGGCTTCGCGCGAGCGGACACCTTTATATTTGGCGTCATGTGGGTTAATGTCCTTAACCGGTCCAAAAATCCGTTCGCAAAACAGGCCATCGCGCTCCGGCTTTTGAGTGCGGTAGTTAATAGTCTCCGGTTTGGTAACTTCGCCGTAGCTCCATTCCAAAATGTCGTCGGGGCTGGCAATCGCCAGGCGCACGGCATCAAAGTCGGCAATGTTGGTTCCGCTGGGTGAATATTGGCGCATCTTTAAGAAGCCTCCTCTTCTATGGTTTGGTTTTCAAGATCTTGGAGTTCTTTTTCTGGATCAGTCAGGGATACTCCGGCGTCATCAGTAATATTGAGCATGTCTTCGGCCACGGCCTCTTCGATAATTTCGGCGCTCGGAGCGGCGGGCTCGTTTTCGGTCTCGGGTATGCTTTTGGCCTCTTCTTTGATGTTTTGAGCCAAAACCTGTTCGGCATCAACCACTTGGTTGTCGGCTAATAGATCGACTTTAAGACCAAGCCCTTGTAACTCTTTAACCAAAACGTTAAAGCTCTCGGGTACCTTTGGCCCCTGGATAGCTGTACCTTTGATGATCGATTCATAGGCTTTAGCGCGACCGTACACGTCATCAGACTTAATCGTCAGCATTTCTTGCAGGGTACTGGCGGCGCCATAGGCTTCTAGGGCCCAGACTTCCATTTCGCCAAAGCGCTGGCCGCCATTTTGGGCCTTACCGCCGAGTGGCTGCTGGGTAACCATGGTGTAAGGTCCTGTGGAACGGGCGTGGATTTTATCGGACACCATGTGGTTGAGCTTAATGATGTACATGCTGCCGACTGTGGTGCGCTCAGAAAATGCTTCGCCGCTACGGCCGTCAAACAGCTGCTGTTTGCCGTCTTCAGGCAATTTAGCGTCTTTGAGCAAGCTTTGAATTTTATCGATTGGCACGCCGTTAAACGCCGGGCTGGCGACTTTTATGCCCAGCGCCCGGGCGGCCATACCTAGGTGCGTTTCAAATAACTGGCCGATGTTCATACGGCTAGGCACGCCAAGTGGGTTTAAAATGATGTCGATTGGGCGGCCATCTTCGGTGAATGGCATATCCTCGACCGGCAAAATCCGGGCGATTACGCCTTTATTACCGTGGCGGCCTCCAAGCTTATCGCCAACACTGATTTTGCGCATTTGGGCTACAAATACCTGAATTTGCATAATTACGCCGGCCTTTAGCTCGTGGCCGTTGGCCCGACTAAAGACCTTAACACCTACCACTTTACCGTGGCGGCCGGTGCTCATGCGCTGTGAAGTGTCACGGACTTCTTTGGCTTTTTCGCCAAAGATAGCTCGCAACAGGCGCTCTTCGCTAGATAGTTCTTGCTCGCCTTTAGGCGTAATTTTGCCGACTAGGATGTCACCAGGATGGACCTCGGCACCAATCCGGACAATGCCGTCTTCATCTAAGTGGCGGAGGGCTTCTTCGGATACATTTGGAATGTCGCGGGTGACAATCTCAGGCCCTAACTTGGTTTCGCGGACCTCAGTCATGTAGTCAACAATGTGAATAGAAGTCAGAGTGTCATCTTCTACCAGCTTGCGCGATAAGATAATGGCATCTTCGAAGTTGTAGCCAGCCCAAGGCATAAAAGCTGTCAGCAAATCTTTACCAAGCGCCAGTTCGCCATCAGCGATACTCATGCCTTCAATAAGCGAATCGCCAGCTTTGAGCTTATCGCCACTGCTGACCACTACTACCTGGTTGATCGAACTGCCTTCGTTACTACGCGCAAAGTGGACCGGATGATAGGTAACCTTGCCTACCTTTTTATAATTAACAATTACTTCATCGGCGGTAGCTTTTTGGACTACGCCGTCTTCTTCGGCCACAATTAACTGGCCGGTATTGTGGGCTACTGTAGCCTCTAAACCAGTACCGACAATCGGGCTCTCGGGCTTAATTAGCGGTACAGCTTGACGTTGCTGGTTAGAACCCATCAACGAGCGCAGCACATAGTTTTTCTCAACAAATGGCACTAAGCCGGCGCTCGAGCCAATGGTTTGGCTTTGGGCGGCGTCCATGTGGGTAATGTCATCGGCATCGACTTCTCCAGCTTCTAGGCTGGAACGGGCGCTAACCCGGCTGTCTTTAAAGTAGCCTTTGGCATCGATTTCGTTGCCAGCACCGGCAATTACAGCAGCTTCTTCTTCGGCAGCGTCCAAATATACGATCTTATCAGTAATTTGAGCTTTTACTGGCCAGGTAGCCTGACTTTTAATGACTGCCAAGCGCTTAGCCGCGGCATCAGTAATTACCGCACCGGCCTTAACAATCACTTTACCTTTTTCGTCTTCCAAGTCGACACGGGCGATATAGCCTGGGGCCTCTTTGGCGGTTACTGCATTGATAACTTTACGATACGGGGTTTCGATAAAACCATACTCATTAATTCGGGCAAAACTGGCTAGATTAAGCACCAGACCAATGTTAGCGCCTTCCGGCGTTTCTACCGGGCAAATCCGGCCGTAGTGGGTGGCATGGGCGTCACGGACCTCAAAACCAGCCCGTTCACGGCTCAAACCACCAGGTCCCATCGAGCTTAAGCGGCGCTTATGAGCCAGCTCAGACAGCGGATTGATCTGGTCCATGAACTGGGATAACTGTGAGCTGGCAAAGAATTCCCGGACTGCCGCCACTACCGGCCGGGCATTGATTAGCTGAGCTGGTGTGACGGTTTCGATTTCACTCATGCTCATCCGGTCTTTGGCGTTGCGTTCCATACGTAGCAATCCAATTCGGAACTGACGCTGGACTAGCTCACCAACCAACTTCACGCGCCGGTTAGCTAAACTGTCGATTTCATCGGCTGGATCCTGGGTAATATTTAAACGAATAATTTCAGCAACCACAGCCAGCAAATCTTCGATCCGCATAACCCGGTTATCAATAGTGTTGGGCACATCTAAGTTCAGACGCTTATTGATTTTGTAGCGGCCGACCCGGCCAAAATCAAACCGCTTAAAGTTGTAAAACATGTTTTCCAGCAGGCTGCGGGCATTATCAACCGTCGCCAAGTCACCTGGGCGCAGGCGGCGGTAAACCTCAATCAAAGCCTCATTACCACTACCTGACGGGTCTTTTTCCAAAGTAGCGTCTACGTAATTAATTTGGTCTGATTGGTCGACGTGCTTAAAGGCATCTTTAATCTGCTCGGTATTTAAACCGAGAGCCTTAAGTAAGGTGGTGACGGCAATTTTACGCTTGCGGTCAATTTTAACGTATAGCGCGCCATTAGCCGCTGTTTCAAACTCTAACCAGGCGCCGCGGACAGGAATAATCTTGGCGCCATATAAACTGGTCGCACCATGGGGCTCGGCGGTGAAGAAAACGCCGGATGAGCGGATCAATTGGCTAACCACCACCCGCTCGGCCCCGTTAATTACAAAGGTACCCCGTGTAGTCATCCAGGGGTAATCACCCAAATAAATCTCTTGGTCCTTAACTTCACCCGTAACTTTATTAGTCAGCTCCACGGTCGCCTTCAGAGGCGCTTCAAAGCTAACATTGTTCTCGCGCGACTCAGACTCGCTCATTTTAGGGTTATCGAAATGATAATCCTTAAAGCTGATGCTCAGCTTGGTGCCGGTATAATCATCGATCGGGCTGATCTCGGCCAGTAATTCGCCCAAACCTTCGTCCACGAACCATTGGAAAGAATTGTTCTGGTGCGATACCAGGTTGGGTGGGTTAATAACGTCGTCTTGATTTGTAAAGTACGTGCGGTTCGCAAGGGTAGCCGAATTTTTTGCCATCAAAAGCAATACTCCTTTAATAAATTAGTTGTCGCTAAAGCGAAGCCCACTACGTTCGGCGATGCTAAAGTTCTCCACGCGCAAGCACCAAAGTACACTACTTCTTGCTTACATTTTGAACTATGCTTGCCTTACAGTCAAGAACTATTTAGCGTGATATTACTCACAAAACTTAAGCGGCTTTAGGAACAGCGGATGCCAGCTTACGGCTATCGATGACTTTGTCTACTAAACCGTACTTTTTGGCTTCCTCGGCACTCATCCAATAATCGCGGTCAACGTCTTTCTCAACTTTGGCTAATGTCTGGCCAGTATTCCGGGCCAGAATCTGGTTAAGTAGCTTTTTCAAGCGGATGCCTTCGCGCAAGTCAATCTCTAAGTCAGTAATCTTGGAGCGTTGGCTGGCACTAGACGGTTGGTGAATCATCACGGTGGCGTGCGGCAAAATTAGTCGCTTACCCTTGGTGCCACTGCTAAGCAGAAAGGCTGAGGCGCTGGCTTGGACACCAATCCCCACAGTCTGGATATCGGGCTTCACAAATTGCATAGTGTCGTAAATTGCGAAGGCGTCATAAACGCTGCCACCGGGACTATTTATATAAAAGATGATGTCTTTGTTGGAGTCCTGGTTCTCTAAAAACAACATTTGGGCTACCACTAAGTTGGCAGTGTGCTCGTTAACGTCGTCGCCCAAGAAAATAATTCGGTCACGCAGCAAGCGGCTATAGATGTCATATGCCCGCTCCATGCGGCCCTCAGTTTCAATAACTGTCGGTACTAAAATCTGCGATTTCCTATCCATGTGCTATCAATTATACGCAGTAAATTGGCACTCGTCAACCCAGAGTGCTAACTATGCAGATCGTCTGGTTCGCAACGGTGGGCTTGGTGCGTACTCTTGAAGCTGCGACCGGCTGATGCCATGCCTATGGCTATCGCTTAAAATTAGTTCGGCTGCAGTTTTAATATAATAAAGTCCGCTATCCTGCTGGAATATATAATTTCGCAGAGCTCTCATATTGCCATTCTCTATTTTTTCAGCATCCTCGGGAGAAATCTCGTGCAGGACTGCCAAGCGGCCAATCATTGAGTGGCTTATAAAGATGCCCCTTTCCCGGCTCGGCACAATGTTAGCGCTGATGGTTGGGTGATTGTAGTCTAGCGATTCTAGTTTCATGGTTAAGAAGTTAACTGCTGGCGTAATTAGTAAGCTTGGCAAGAGTTTTTTCGGTCATCAGGCGGGCTTCGATGTCACGCTGGTTAGATTCTTTACTCAACTCGGCTTGCATTTGCGGATCCTGATGTTGGCCTTTTAGTATCTGGAGTCGAAGTTCTAATTCTTTTGGCGTTATTTGGATATTTTCTTTGCTGGCGATTTCACTTAGGATTAAGCCGATTTTAACCCTCTCTAGAGCTTCTGGATAATGCCTCTGGCGGTGTTCCTGCTCATTAATCCCCTCTGAGTCCAAATGCTCCTGCCAAGTCTGGCCACGGTAAGCCAGGTTTTGCTTTTCCTGGGCTTCCAAGCGTAAGTTCTCTTCCTGAGCCAGGCTTTCGGGCACCTCAATTTCGGTCTTGGCAGCAATTTTGCGCATCAGTTCATTTTGATATTCGTTATTGGCTTGATTTTGTTTTTCGTTGAGCAGCTGTTTTTTAATATCAGCTTTAAGGTCTTTAAGGGTCTGAAACGGCCCGGCTTTTTTGGCTAGCTCATCATTGGCTTTAAGTTCTTTTAGCTCCGATACTTTTTTAACATCTACTTTGAAGGTCACCGGCTTATTTTGCAGAGCCGCTACACCGTAATCTTTAGGGAAACTAACTTCAAACTCCTTAATCTCGCCAGCTTTGACGCTTTGAAGATTCTCCTCAAATCCCGGAATAAAGGCTTTGCTGCCTAAAACTAAAGGGTAGTCTGTGCCGTCGACGCCGCTAACCGGCATATGCGCCGCGTCACGGCCAGCAAAATCGATAATTAGCTCGTCGCCTTCCTTGGCTGGCCTCTCAACGTCAGTCCGCTCAGCCAGGCGGCCCTGCAGGCTTTTTATTACCTCATCGACGTCTTTGACTGTAACTTCTGGCTTCTTCTTAGACAACTTTATGATCTTATAATTCGGCAGTTTGATTGGTCCTAAGATCTCGGTTTCGGCCTCAAATTCCATCTGGCTGTAGGGCACGAATTTCTTTAGCTTGACGTTAGGCGTAGATATTGGGCGCACCTGCTCCTGGTCTACTGCCCGACGGTAAAGCTCGTTGAGAGCATGCTCCATAAATTCATCGAGGATTTGCTGTTGGCTGATATTCTGTTCTACAAGATTAGCCGGCGCCTTACCGGCCCTAAAACCGGGCACCTTAACATTCTTAAAATGGCTCAGCACGTGCTGGTGGATTGGCTCTAAATCGGCCGCCTCGGCCGCAACTTTAATAATAATCCTGGTAGGGGATTTATCTTCCCTAGTAACTCGCATAACTTGGCTATTATACAGATTTCTTATCTAGGTGTGCGATAAATTATTCGCGGCCAACTGCCAGACTACTAGCAATTTGGTCGAGACTAAGCTGTTTTTCTTCACCCTTTTCTAGATCGCGCAGTTTAAAAGTGTTGGATTCTAGTTCCTTTTCACCAAGAAACAGAGCGTAGCGCACTCCCGACTTCACAGCATTTTTTATCTGAGCATCTAATTTGCGATTAGTTGAATCAACCGCTACATTAACATTTGTTTGACGCAGTTTATTAAGTACTGGTTGGACTCGGTCGTAAACATCACCGACGAGAATAACTGTTAGCTCAGTCTCGGCCTTCAATTTCGGCAAAAGCTTGTGGGTTTCTAAAAATTTTTGAAGAGTCACATCGCCCATCCCAAAACCGACTGTCGGCAGTGGCTCTACACCAAATTGACCAACTAAGCCATCATAACGGCCGCCGCCAAACATCGAGCGGTTATTATCTGGATGTGTATCGAACACCTCAAAAACGATATCAGTGTAATAGTCAAAGCCTCGAACCAGCGTCCGGTCATAAACTACGTTATCGACTCCGGATTCAGTCAATAGCTTCATCAGCTGCTGGATATTTGACGGCATATCCTCACTATCCTTTAAATACTTCAGGAGCTTCACCGCTTTTTGCTCACCAACTTTTTCTTTGAGTAATGCTTCATATTTATCGGTGTCAACTTTATCTTTCTTATCTATGATCGACATTACCGTTTTTTTCTGGGCTTCGCTAAGTTCAAGCTCCTGGTGCTTAGCATCCATGTGTTGGCGGCTATTTATTCGGATCTTATAACTAGAGCTCTGGGCGCCAAAACTTTTGAGGATAGCGTCGGCGACCAAAACTACTTCGTGATCAGCCGAAATACCAGAAACCCCGAATAAATCAACATTGAGTTGCCAGTGTTCGCGTAGGCGGCCGGCTTGGGGCCGCTCATAGCGCCACAAATTAGGAATACTATAGAGGCGCAATGGATAGGCTAGTTCTTGGCGGCGCCCGGCCACCATCCGGCTAACCGTAGGCGTCATTTCTGGGCGGATAACTACCTGCCGGCCACCTCGATCTTCAAAAGTGTAGGTCTGCTCAGATACGATTTCATCACTGCTTTTGGCTGTGTATAGATCCAGCGGTTCTAGTAGTGGAGCATCATACTCCTGGTAGCCAAAACTCTCAACAACCTGCCGCAATTTATTAAACATATACTTTTGCAGACGTTTATCTTCCGGATAAAAATCCCGGGCTCCCTTATAAGGCTGTGTTGATAGATTCATAGCTTACGCTAATTATAGCCTCTGGCGCCTTACGTACAAACGGTCAGTTTGGGTATATAATTATTTCAAATGGCCAAACCACAATTAAAGACGCTTACTCAGCTGTTTAGGGAGAGTTACCAGGCAGTCAAGCGCAACCTCAGCCTATTCGTATTTGTGAACGTGGTTACAATTTTAGGAACAGCTTGGAATATAGGGCTTGATATCCGCGACAAAACCCATGGTAGCGATTGGGGCCAGGTATTGGGCCATGGATTTACAGGCAGCGGAGATTATCCGCATGTTCACGGTGGCCTATCGGTATTTTTTATATTAGTAGGCTTAATTTTAGGACTTATCGGAGTTTTTCTATCATTTAAAGCTGCCCAGAGAAAAGTTGTCAGCTTTGATGAGGTATGGGAGATATTTAAGGCTAAATGGTGGAAGGTTATTTTAGTCGAGATAATTATAATTCTATTTATTTTAGGTGGACTTGTAGCTTTAGTTCTTCCGGGCTTATACCTAATAGCCCGCCTATCTTTGGCGCCATATGTAGCAATCGACCAAGACGGAGATGTAACGGACGCTATTCGCAAGAGTTGGGAGATGTCCAAAAACCACGCCTGGACAATCTTTGTAACAGTTTTCTTTGGCTTGGTTTTAAGCCTGCCGTCCTTTATTCCGGTTGTCGGTAAACTGATATCACTAATTCTGGTAATTGCATACTCAGTCGCGTTGCCGATTAGATATTTTGAACTAAAGAACCTAAAAGAAGATGGCTAGAACCAGTCGCCGCGCCCGGAGGAATTCGCCCCTACACCTGCCCAGCGCCTTTGACTTATTTAGGCCTAGTAAAGAAATCGTCATTAATAATATCTGGATCTTTGGCCCGCTATACGCGGTGCCGTTTATTTTTTGGATTCACAGTTGGATATGGTCGCCGCTGCCAAACCAGCCGGTGCATTGGTGGCAAAATTCCAGGAGTTTTAGCTCCGGCTGGCCCGGTGGCCCGCTGCCAACTTATAGCACATTTTTAGTTGTTGGTTTTTCGCTAATGTGGTTTGTAATAATTGCGGCACTTGGTACAATCGCCCAGATTATGTCCCAAGCCGCCCAGCTGGAGGCAGCCGAAGGCAAGCATCTCGATTTCCATAATTTATGGAAAGTGGTTAAAGAGCTGGGTTGGCGGATGCTGGGGCTTTATATTGTCGTTGGTCTGATTGTAGTAGTTGGCCTATTTCTATTAATTATTCCCGGTTTGATTATGATAAGACGTTATTTCTTGGCGCCATATGTAATGCTTGACCAAAAAGTCGGCATTCGTGAAGCCATGGACCGCAGCGCTGCTTTAAGCAAAATTAACACTGGCTCAATCTGGGGAATTTTAGGTGTAATGCTGCTAATCGGCATGCTGAATATTATCCCTATTATCGGCGGTTTAGCGTCTTTTGGGTTCGGGGCGCTGTATTCAGTAGCACCGGCACTGCGTTATCAGCAGCTTAAGAAACTAGCCTAGAAATCGCTACCGCAAAAGCTGCTTCTTTAAGTGTTAGGTTGTGCTTCTTCATACTTTCATAAACCTCATCGGTAGCCTTTACTAAGTAATTCTCAAGCTCCTTATTAACTTTTTCCTCGCTCCAATGCTCGTGGTTTTTGTTCTGCAACCATTCCAGATAGCTAACTATTACTCCCCCAGAGTTGGCTAATATATCCGGAACTACATGGATTCCTTTAGCAGCCATCTTTTCGTATCCTTCGTAAGTTATAGGGCCGTTGGCCAGCTCTAATACAAGCTTAGCTTTGAGAGCATCGGCGTTTTTGTCACTCACAGCATCCTCTAAAGCCGCCAGTATTAATACATCAACCTCTAAACCGATCAAGTGTTCGTTGCTAATGCTCTTGCCTAACTTAAGCTCAGCCAGTTTGCCGCCAGTTTTCTTATGGTTATTTAACTCTTTGGCGGAAAGTCCTTCTGGATTATATATTCCGCCGCTGGAGTCGGTAGCGGCCACCAATTTCCAATCGGGTTGCTCTTGCTCAGCTACCAGAGCAAAGAAAGAACCGACATTACCCCAGCCCTGCAGGGCAATCGTAACCGGACCAGAAATACTTAACTTGTTAAGTATTTCACGCAGGACGATTATTCCACCGCGGCCGGTCGCGGCATCGCGCCCCAGGCTACCGCCATTTTCTAGGCTTTTGCCGGTAAAGCTGGCTTTGGTTTTGTCGCCACTCAGCTTTTCATACTCATCCACCATCCAGTCAATGATTTGAGCGTTGGTATTTACATCCGGCGCTGGCACATCCTTATCCGGGCCGATATGGTCTTTTAAGCCCCGGACATATTTGCGAGACAGCTCCTCTAAGGCCTCTTTAGATAGCTGCCTGGGGTCAACGCTGACACCTCCCTTGCTACCACCCATCGGTATGCCGGCGACGGCCGTTTTAAAGCTCATCAGTGTGGCCAATGCCCTCACCTCATCATAGTCAACTTGAGGGTGAAACCGGATACCACCTTTGTACGGGCCGCGCCTATTATTGTGTTGTACACGGTAAGCTTTGTAGTTACTGCCATCAGACAGCTGTATTTCAAAATTATGCTCAGCGTCAGTATTTATAAGTTCCTCGACTTGCTCGTTGCTAAGTCCGAGTTTTTTGCCAGTCTTTCTGATTAACTTCTGTGCAGTATCTAGCATCTTTGTTCCTTCTTTTGGTGGGTAAGAGAGGACTCGAACCTCCACGCCTTGCGGCACTAGCTCCTAAGGCTAGCGTGTCTACCAATTCCACCACTCACCCAAGTGATTAACAGAGGTATTTTACTGGATTTTGGCTTAAAAGACTAGAAGGGTAGTTACCGTTTGATAATTTCACCTCTGTGTATAACCCTTTGACAAAAACAGGCAGTAGAAGGATGATTAAAGCAATAATTAAAGGAAGTAAAATGGCTAAAAAACAAAGTTTCTTAAAAACCAAAAAATCGTTCTCGGGAGTCCAGATACTCTTATTTGTTTTGGCATTTGCGGCAGTTGGCGCTGTGGCAATTTGGCAAAGCTACGCTGCCCCGGCAAATAAAGGTGGTGGCCACGTTAAACCGTCCGGACAGACATTGACTGGCACAATTACTGATACAACCTATGGCGTAGCCGGTAAGGGCTTTACACCTGGTCAATTAGTAGCATTATCGATTGGTGAAGCCAATGGCTGCTGCAGCGCCACTAACCGCGTAGCTGATAGTACTGGCAGCCTTAGCTATACCGCTAACCTAGTCGGTCCTGGCACTTATTTTGTTAAGGCTTCAATTTTATCAGGCAGCCGTTGGGTAGTAGTAGCCCAGTGGTCAGGTGTAGCTAATTAAGTTTTGCGGTAAAAGACCAGCTGGGCGTCGCCGTAGTTTTTAGTGGCCGCAATCTCAGTCTTTTCAAACTCGGGCACCTCGGCCCGGCTGGGATACGATAGGACTACCAGCCCGCCAGGCTTAACATGGCGTCTGACTAGTCTTTGCATTAAGTTAGGTTGCAGATCTTCATAAGGCGGGTCGAGTAAGACGATATCGAACTGTTTTTCCATATTGTGGATACTCCAGCCACCGGCATTAGCCTTAATTGATTTTACGTTCTTAAATCCTAAAATTTTGATATTTTGGTCCAGAGTTTTATGCGCCGAAGTGTCTTTGTCTATGGTAATTACAGATTGGGCACCACGGCTCGCGGCTTCAAAAGCCAAGGCTCCGCTGCCAGCAAAGGCGTCTAAAAAACTTAACCCCTCGATGTCGCCCAGGATATTAAATAACGAGCCCCGGACTTTATCACTCATAGGGTGGGTTTTATGGCCGCGCGGACTCTTAAACTCACGGTTCTTTAAAGTGCCAGCGATAATTCTCATAACTTTATTTTAGTTCAGGTTGGTTACGGCACGCAAAGCCGATATTCTGGCGTCAAGGTGTGGATATTTATTCAGCTTTTCGTTTTTATCAATGAAGGTTTGGGCGGCGGCCCGGGCTGAAGCGATTAATTGGATATCTGTTAATTTGGCTATCCGTAAATCCAGTGCGCCGTGCTGCAGCGTCCCGTATATGGCGCCAGGGCCGCGCAAATTCAAATCTAGTTCGGCCAACTTAAAGCCATCCGTCGTATTTTCTAACGCCCGCAGACGCTGAAGCGGCGCCTTGCTGTCACTAAGCATCAAAAAGCAGTAGCTCTGGTGGGCTCCACGGCCGACCCGACCCCGTAACTGGTGAATCTGAGCTAGCCCAAACCGCTCAGCGCCCATAATCAGCATAATTGAGGCATTGGGCACATCGACCCCGACTTCAATAACGGTGGTACTGACTAAAATATCGTATTTTTTAGCCAAGAAATCCGCCACCACTTTCTCTTTATCCATTGACTTCATTTTGCCATGCAACAAAGCTACCTTGCGATGTTTGAAATCATGCTCCGAAAGCTGCCTGTGAACTTCTTCGACCGACAGCCCCTGACTGGTCTCACTATCTATTATTAACGGACAGACCACGAACATCTGGCGGCCGGTTGCCAGCTCTTTATCGATTTGTTTATAAAGTTCAGTTCTGGAATTGGGCGAGCAAATCTTAGTTTTAATATCTTGGCGCCCGGGCGGCAACTCATCCAGAATCGAAATGTCCAGTTCTCCATAAAGGGTTAAGGCCAAGCTGCGCGGAATTGGCGTGGCCGTCATGTGCAGAACATGCGGCATATGGCCAGCCTTAGCCTGCAGTTTCTTACGCTGTCCAACCCCAAACCGGTGCTGTTCGTCGATGATAATTAAGCCAAGTTTATGCATATCAACCTTTTCGGCAATCAGAGCGTGGGTACCGACAATTAATTTAATACTGCCATCAGCCACTTTTTGCTGGGCTAATCTTTTTTGGGCCAGGTTAAGGCTGCCTAACAGTAACCCAACTTGTTCACCGTAACCAACATTGCTTAACAAGTTAAGTAATGTCTCGGCGTGCTGGCGGGCCAGGATTTCGGTTGGCGCCATTAAGGCCGCTTGGAACCCCTGCTCTATGGCCATCACCGCCACCATGGCAGCTACAACCGTCTTGCCCGAACCGACATCGCCTTCTAGCAACCGGTTCATGGGTTGGCTCTTAGCCATATCCTGGTAGATTTGCCAGACGGCTTTGCGCTGGGCGCTGGTAAGTTTAAATGGCAGCCTGGCTACAAAATCTCTGGCCAGCTGCTCTTTAAAGGCAATTTTTAGGCCCTTTTCGTGAGCGACATCCTGCTTGTTTAACAGTGCGGCGAGAGTTAATTCAAAAACTTCCTCAAATGCTAATCGCTTTTTGGCAGACTCCAGGCTTTTAGCAGAACTTGGGAAATGAATTTCGGTGACGGCCGAAGTGTAATCTGTCAGCTTTTGAGCCACAATTAGCCATTTTGGTAGATGCTCTGGCAAATTTTTGGCATTGATTATGGCCTCTCTGAGCAGACGCCGGATTTGATTAGACTTTAGACCTTTGGTTTCGCGGTAAACCGGAACTATCCTGGCTGTATTGACCGGAAAATCGCTGACTAGCTCAACTGACGGATTGGCAATGCTAAAGCGGCTGCGACGCAGCGCATATTCGCCGGCAATGTAATAATCTTGGCCGGCCTTTATAGCGGCCGCCCGGTAGGGCTGGTTGAACCAAACTAATCTAACGCTGGCGGTCTCATCCGAAGCAATCGCCTCTGTGATATGCATACCACGCCGCACGTAGCGGCCGCTCGCCGAGCTAATTTTAGCCTCAATTGTCACCACCCCAGGCCGCAGGTCCTTGATCGGCACTACCTTAGAATAATCTTCATAGCGCCGAGGGAAGTTTTCGACTAAATCACCGACCGTTTTTACACCAACAATTGCCAACTTTTTAGCCAGTTCATCACCCACGCCTTTTAAATCCGTAACCGGACTATCTAACTCCATCTAACTAGACAGTATAGATGATTTATTTCTTGCGTAAGCGGAGCCAGACTGATGGTCCAAAGTAAATTGGTGCCAGCAGTGGTTGCATGACCTTTTCGACAGCTAACAGCGGTTTTTTACCGAAGATTCGCTTAAGGGTTGGCGAGCGCAGGTTAGAGCCGGACAGTGTGGCTTCTAGCTCAAAGCCGGCTGCTTGGAGTTTTTCGATAATCACTTTAGGATGGTGGTTCACAAAGGCCAGTTCGTTGCTTCTATTATTCTCGCTGCGGATATCAACTGGCGTGCGTGGCACTCTTTTACCCCTAATACCATAGCGGATGCGGTTTAAAAAGTGGGCGTCATTAGCAAACTCCAGCAAAAAGGTGCCGCCCGGCTTTAGCACCCTGGATATCTCTTTAAACTCCGGCAAGGGGTCCGGCAAATGGTGCAAAATCCGGACTACCAGCACCAGATCAGCCGCGCCGTCTTTCATCTTTAAATCGGCGGCCTGTACAAGCTTTTGGGCGACGGCTTTAGTGTCCTTCAGATAAATTCTGGCGATATCGAGTTGTTGCTGGCTGGGCTCGGCTAAAGTCACTTTATCGGCAAATTTAGTTAAAAATTTACTCAAGCGCCCGTAACCGCCGCCGACATCGACCGCATGCTTAAATTTTTTACCACGCAGTAGGCGTTTAATAGCCAGCTCTTCGGCAGCGTGCTCATAATCTCGGCCCTGCCAGTAATCCTGGTAATTATAGCCAGGATCGTCGTATTGGTTGGCCTTACGGACTTTTTTAGTCGTTTTAGCTCGAGCCATATCTGTTATTATACCAGCCCAGTAGTAGACTTTCGCGTAATCCCCGCTAAATAATTATCTAAGCAATTATTCGCGAAAGCGCACTACTGGGCCAGCTCAACCAGGGCTGAATCTTTGTAAGCTTTACCGCGCCGCAGCAGTAGCCGGCCACGTTTAAAGTCGTTAGCTTCTAGGTGGTCTTTGTTAAAACTTTGGTTATCAACATATACGGCTTGGCTTTGAGCCAAGCGGCGGGCTTCAGAGTTAGAACTCGCCAAACCGGTCTTTACCAGTACTTCGATCACCGGTGTGCCGGGCTGGACTTTCGCTGAAGGCAGCTCCTCACGAACTGTGGCCAACTCTGAATCATTAAGCTCACTAACATCACCACCGCCGAATAGGGCTTGGGCGATATGTTCTTGTTTTTTAGCTTGGTCGTTACCGTGCACCAGCGCGGTGACTTCATAAGCTAGTTTTTTCTGGGCTATGCGTTCGGCTGGCTTGGCTGCTTGCTGCTTTATTAATGGCTCAAATTCCTCATGTTTAATTAGTGTAAAGACTTTAAGGTGATCAGCTACCTCGTCATCGGCAATGTTGTACCAAAACTGATAAAAACGGTAAGGGCTGGTCCGTTTGGCATCCAGCCAAATGGCTCCGGATTCACTTTTACCAAACTTCTTGCCAGTAGCTTTGTTGATTACTAGCGGCATGCACAGGGCATGGACCTCTTTAGCCTCCTTTTTACGAATTAGGGCAACGCCCGATAGTATATTGCCCCACTGATCTGAGGCGCCAATTTGCATTTCTACACCTTTATTATTGAATAGCCACCAAAAATCGTAGCCTTGCAATAGGGAGTAGCTGAATTCAGCGTAGCTGATACCACTGCCGGATTCATTCATCCGGGCATTGACGAATTCGCGCTGCATTAGCTCGCTCATCGGGTAGTGCTTGCCGACATCCCTTAAAAAGTCCAAATATTTAAGCTCGCCCAGCCAATCTAAGTTATTGACCATTTGGTGTTTTTGGCCGGCAAATAACTTCTCGATCTGGCCTTCGACACCGTCAATGTTTTTAGCGATTTCGGCCTTGGCCTTAAGATTACGTTCTTCATCCTTACCACCGGGGTCGCCGACTAAACTGGTGGCTCCGCCGGCCAAAAGTACAGCCGCCCAACCGGCTTCGGCCAAGCGCCGGGCCAACATAATTACCGCCAAATTACCGATAGTCAGGCTGTCACTGCTGGCGTCAATCCCCAGATAAAACTTGCGCGGCTTGTCCAACCACTTATCAGACTCAAAGGTTTTATCCTTAATTAACCCGCGCCAAGCTAAGTCTTCACTCAAATTCATAAGCTGTTTCTCAGCATAATTTTCATTACTTAAGTAATAGTATAACCGAAATAAGCTAGGCGATTTAACTGTAGTTGCCCGCAAGCGTTTTGCTATAATAAGTCTGAAACTGTGGAGTATAGATAACTTAATGAAAAAAGTCCCCAGGCCTTCATCTGGCCGCCCGGTAACTACCAGGAGCGGTAAGGTGCTAAAGGTAAACCGCTCACTCGGAGAGCGTTATGTGGCCATGAAACAAGCCAAGTCTCTGCGTAAGGTTAACCGCTTGCGAGGACTGCCTAAAGCGCGGCTTAAGCGGCTGGCTTGGCGAGCGCATCCTAAGCGCCTGGCGGCCTATTGGTTTAGCCGCGATGGTGGCATTATGGCCCTTAAAGTGGCCGGTATCGTCATCTTGGCGATGTTTATACTAACATTAGGCGTCTTTGCTTATTTCCGTAAAGATTTAAAAAGCATCACCGATGTATCTGGCAGCAACTTGGGCGGTAGTATCAGCTATTATGACCGCAGTGGCCAAACCCTGCTGTGGCAAGACTATAACGCTGTAAAGCGAGTACCGGTTAGCGATACCAAGGACATCTCTAAATATGTAAAAGATGCCACTGTAGCTGTAGAAGATAAAGATTTTTACAAACACCGAGGCTTTGACATCAAAGGCATTTTGCGGGCGGCGATTGTTGACATCTTCCACCGAGGTGGAACCCAAGGTGGCTCAACTATTACCCAACAGTTGGTTAAGCTAACCCATGATTTTAATCAAAGCCGCAGCGTAGCCCTCAAAGTTAAAGAGCTGATCCTGGCAGTTGAGCTGGAGAGGACCTACACCAAAGACGATATCCTCAAAAGCTACTTGAATGCTGCTCCTTATGGCAGTGTAGACTACGGCGTGCAAGCTGCAGCCAGTGATTACTTCCATACAAATGCTAAGGACCTAACTCTGCCTCAGGCGGCTTTTTTGGCGGCCATCCCTAAGTCGCCAGCTTATTATTCTAAATATAGCCCTTATTTTGACCAAAAAGGGTTTTTAGACCGTGAGCATTATGTGCTGGATTCGATGGCCGCCCAGGGTATGATTACTAAAAAACAAGCCGAAGAAGCCAAAAAAGTCGACGTTCTGGCCCAAGTCCAACCCCAACAGACCAAATATGCCGGCATCAAGGCACCATATTTCGTGTTAGCAGCCCGCGACGAGCTTAATAAAAAACATTCTGGATCTGGTGCCAATGTTGGTGGCTGGAAGGTCATCACTACTTTGGATATGAATTTCCAAACCAAAGCCGAGCAGTTGGTCCAAAGCAATCGGGCCAACATTACCCGCAACGGCGCTGACGAGGCAGCTTTGGTACTCGAAGATGTTAAAACTGGCCAAATGCAAGCCTTGGTCGGCGGTACCGATTTTGATGATCTTGACCACGGAAAACTAAATTATGCCCATAGTGTAAAAATCTCTCCCGGGTCAAGCTTTAAACCCTATGATTATGCGACATTTATAGAGAATAACAACGCCGGAGCCGGCTCGGTGCTCTATGACCAGCAGGGACCGATCCCGGGCTATCCGTGTACCGATAAGGCCACCAAAGGCGGAAACTGTTTGCATGATTATGACTTTAGGAACCCGGGCCCAATAACCCTACGCTACGCCCTAGGTGGTTCGCGTAATATCCCAGCCGTTAAAGCTATGCTCTCGGCGTCCCCTAACGATACCAGCTCTAACAGAACTAACTCCATCAATAAAGTGATCAACACCGCCGACGCCCTGATGGGTTATCCCAGCGCCTATAAGTGTTATAACCAGGGAGTCGATGTTAACGAGGCTAAGTCGACAGACGAATCGCAGTGTTATGGCTCCTCGGCCATAGGTGATGGCGCCTATTTGCATCTAGACCAGCACATTAATGGGGTGGCAAGTCTGGCGCGCTTGGGCAATTCCATACCGAACACTTATATTTTGCGCGTCGATAATGCGTCTAATAAAACGATTTATAAATGGAAGCAGCCTAAAGGAACACAGGTAATTCGCCAAGATGCAGCCTATATTGTCGACAGCATGGCATCCGATCCTAGCGCCAGTTATTTGGCTTCTGGCTTCTATAAATGGCATCGTTATGGCGGCTGGACAACGGCTATCAAGACCGGTACCACTAACGACAACTTTGACGGCTTGATGATGAGCTGGAATGCTCGGTATGCGGTTGGCAGCTGGGTTGGCTATCATACCCGCAACAAAACCTTGGCTACAGCTATGGAGGTCCTAACTACGCCACTAACCCGCGGTTTGATGACCTACGCCATTGATAATGCGCACACTGCGCCGGTTAGCTGGACCGAGCCATCCC
>JAIFWC010000011.1 GCA_019662065.1 Candidatus Saccharimonadota bacterium | reverse complement strand
TACGCCAGTAGCCTGGTCTGATATTCACTTTACAAACGACCGCATTTTACAATTCGAAAAAGTATTGCACGAGGTCTGCTCTAAAAATAATATCCCTCATGTAGCGACGTTTGAGGCATTGAAGGACAAAATGGATAGCACAAAGCTTTTTACCGATGGGCTGCACCCTAATAATGAAGGCCACCAGCTAATATTTGAGCTCATCCAACCCGAACTGGATAAGCTCCTAAATACTTAACTTGTTAAGTATTTAGCGAGTATAGATTAACGCACTGGAATCAAAACCGGAAACTTGGGCAGCGGTTTTGCCAGGGAAGATTTCCATTTTGAGTGTCCGTTTGTCGGTCATTTGCATCAAGACTGTGCCTTTGACGTTATTATTTGCCCGGGTACGTATATGCGGCACATAAGCTTGCCCACCCCATATTTCGCCGGTTGTAGCCGAGTAATGTTCTATTTGGCCGAGCTGAAATTTAACCAGACCGGTTGCGGAGTCAACTTTAGCCGGGTCGGGAGTGTTGCCGATAACCGCGAATTGCTGGGGCTGGCCCTGGTAATCGCCGAACGAAATATCGGTCCAGGTTGGATCATTGCCATCTGGCACCACCGATAGATGCCCAGCCCAGTAACCTTCGCCGCCTTGCATACCGCCCCCGTAGCCGCCGGTGCCTTTTTTAAACCAGCTACCGATTAGTTTGCCATCGATGTCGTAATCAATCTTGCCCCAGCGCGGCGAAGCGTCACGCAGATCTAATGCCAATAGCTGGCTTTTGAGGGGTTCTTTGGTATGGTCGAACAAGTCCACGGCATGCGTTTTCCAAGCTTCGGCAGCTGTATATTGGGCCGGGTTAACAAATCCAGTCAAAGTTGAATTATCGTCTTCTACCCAGACATCGATACCGTAAGCTGTTGGCAGGCCGGTGTAGCCGATTAATTCTCCGGATTTGACGGCGTAAGCCGGTGTTTTGATCTGGTTGTTTTGCAGTTGGCCAACCTTGTCTGCCAGCCCGCCGGCGAACCGGACCATATTACTAAAACGCACCCGGAAGTTGCAAGTGGCATCAACACTAACAGCGTAGTCATTATATGTTTCAGGGTGGGTTGAGCCAGAACCGCTGTTTCGTACTGACAGGGAGACATTGGTAACAATCCCATCGAAAGGAGCGTAAACCGCTGCTTGGGTAGTCGGGTTAGCCAGCGCGCCTTTAATGTAAAAGTAACCATGGTCAATAGGTGTGACATGGCCACCGATTTCCAGGCCGATTGGCTGGATATACAGCAGGTCCGAAAGCGCGATTGGCGAAGCAGTGATAGTTGCCGCGCCAGTGCCCTTACAGCCCCTATTCATTTCGTTGCCTACTGATTTATTATTTACTGAGGAGGTGGATTGATTATTTTTATAGACCTTCCATCCCGTGAAACCAACTGCCCCCAGTACAAATATAAAAATTAAAATAATAAACGGGTGGGCAAATCCTTGTTGGCCTCTTTTCATTAATCATAAGCGTATTCTCAATATTGCTACCCGTCAAACAGCTTACGAGAAATATGTCGAGATGTTGGCTGGCCATCAAAAATTCCAGGTGTGGCTAGCAGCACTGTTATAAACGGACAGAAGTTGCTAATCTATAAGTAATGAGGAGTCGTGATATAAAAGTCCGTGAAAAGCGGCTGGCTAAGCTTAGTTTGTTCTTTTTCCGTAAGCCGCGCTTTATGGCTCTGGCCTGGCTGGCGATCGTTGTCTTTGGCCTGCTGAGCTACACCAGCTTCATGCGGCGTGAAGGTTTTCCAACCATCAACATCCCTTACAGCATGGTCAGTGGCTCTTATCTGGTGAATGATCCGGCCAAAGTTGATAACGACATTGCCAAGCCTTTAAGCCAAATTATTACCAAACAAAAGGATGTTAAAACGGTTGATGCCCAGTCGGGCAAAGATTTCTACAATATCGCTATCCAATATGATGACGGCACCGACGCCAAAGCTGCCAGCGCCAATATCGAAAAGGCTATAAAGGCCGCCAATGTCCTGCCAAAGACAGCCACCGCCGATTTTAAACCGCTGTCGCCAGGCATCGACCCTCAGGGCCACGACTTATTAATCAGTTTTTACTCGACTAATAATTCGGCCTCGACCGAACAGCTATATTCAAAGGCAGTTAAGGCAGTTGAACTACTTAAACAAAGCTATGATACTCCGCTGGTTAGTTCAATTGAGGCGGTCGACCCGTTTGCCCGCGGCGTTAACCCGGCCACCGGCCAGGCCAGTATCAGCCAGCAGACTTTTGACCGCTACGGCGTGAAACAGGAGGGCCATCCAGCCCAACTATATAGCTCAGTTGCGATTGGCCTAAAAGGCACCAAAGGCTTTGATGTCTTGGAGTTGGATAAGCAGGTCCACACGGCACTAGACAAACTTAATGGTTCAGGCGACTTTAAGGGTTATCTAGCCCAGATTAGCTATAGCGGCGCGCCTGATATCAGGGACCAAATCACCAGCCTGCAGCATTCGCTACTGGACGGCCTGGCGGCTATCTTGGTAGTTAGCGCCCTGCTAATTGCCGTTCGGGCGGCCTTTATAACGATTCTAGCTATGGTCACGGTGCTTTTGACCACCCTGGGTGTCCTATTTATCATTGGCTATTCACTTAATACCATTACCCTGTTTTCGCTAATTCTGTGCCTGAGTTTGATTGTTGATGACACCATTATTATGGTCGAGGCCATCGATGCCGAACGTCGGCGTAACAAAGACGCCACTGATACAGTACGGCGGGCTACCGGCAAAATCAGCCGGGCGATGCTGGCCGCGACACTGACAGCTACGATTGGCTTTTTGCCGCTGCTGTTTGTCAGCGGTATCTTAGGCTCGTTTATTAAGGCCATCCCAGTGACAGTCGTCACCAGCTTACTGGTTAGCTTGCTTGTGGCGCTGAGCTTTATACCATTCTTTTCTAGGTTCTTACTGTTGCGTCGCGGCCAGCTGGGCCACGCCGAGGACCGTGAATCACCAGCCCACCATCTAGAAGCCGTGGTCGCCAAAACCTTAACTCGCCCACTGTATTGGGCCCAAAAAAAGCGCCGCCGGCTGTTCGGGCTGGGAATATCAGCTGTAATTGTCGGCTTTGGGTTTATTATGGCCGGCGGTTTTTTGTTCCAAAAAGTCACCTTTGATATTTTCCCGGCCGATAAAGACGGTGACATCATTGGCGTACAGATGACCTTTGCGCCTGGCCAATCGATTGAACAAACCCAAGCTGTGGCCCAGCGGGCTGACAAGCTGCTAAGCACCAAACTGGGTGAAAATTTCAAATCAGTTGCCTATTTCAATTCTGGCACCGAGCAAAATGCCAGTGGCACAGTCGTGCTGTTATCGTTCAAAAAACGCTCAGTTACGTCACCGCAGCTGGCCAAAGATTTAGATAAAGACTTTGTTGGCTTTAATGGCGCCCAAGTCAAAGTCAGCACTGTTGGGGTCGGCCCGCCAGGCAGCGCCTTTAACGTTTTTATAAAGACCGATAACCGCCAAGGCGCTTACCAAGCTGCCCAAGCTATCAGTCTGTTCTTGCGCCAAAAAGAGTTGGTGCGGGCCGACGGAAGTAAGGCTCATTTCAAGACGGTCAGTATTTCCAATCCGGATAACTACTCCCGCAACAATAACGAACCCTACATTGCCGTGTCAGGTGAATTTGACGGCACTGACACCACCACATTGGTAACGCTGGCCCAAGATGCCGTTAAAGATAAGTTTAATAATAAACAAATGGCTAAATATGACCTGAAGGCCAGCAATATAAGTTTTGATATTGGTACCCAAGAAGACTTCCAGAAATCGTTCAACAAGCTAGCCTTTGCCTTCCCAATCTTGCTTGTAGCCATTTATATACTGCTAGTCACCCAATTCCGCTCATTACTGCAGCCGCTGCTGATCTTTATGGCTATTCCGTTTAGCCTATTTGGAATTACCGCCGGCTTATGGCTGACAGATAATGCCTTTAGCTTCTTTACGTTGCTAGGCTTTTTCGCTCTATTAGGCCTGAGCCTTAAAAACACCATTTTGCTGACCGACTATGCCAACCAGGCTCGCCGGGCCGGAGCTGGGCACGTAGAATCTGTGGCGATCTCATTACAAGAGCGATTTAGGCCGCTGGTGGCCACCAGCCTAACAGCCATAATTTCACTAATTCCGCTGTACTTTAGTAATCCATTCTGGGAAGGCTTAACCGTAACTTTGATGTTCGGCCTATTATCTAGCACTTTCTTGGTTATAACTGTCTTTCCGTACTACTACCTTGGCGGCGAATATCTGCGGATGAAAATCAGCTTCAAGGCGTTTATAAGCTGGCTGATTCCCAATATTGTAGTCTTAGTGGCAGCTGGTAAATTAGGTGGCGGCAAAGCTATTTTCCCAGTCTTCGTGTTCTTCAACTTGCTAGTCATCGTTGGCAAAATTGCCAAGCGTAAATACAGACACTAGCTCGGGCCGGTGCTACAATCACAATTAGCTTAGGCTGGAGATTTAAGTATGAGACGAAGCTGGCTCTATATCATTGGGGCGGCATTGGTGGTAGCAGCTGTTGTAGGTATTCTTTTAGCTAGGAACAGCGGTACAAACCATGCCGACAAAACTGCCTCCAAAAATGCTGCCTCCACCAATCACAGCACTGCCTTTCCCCAGAGAAAAGCCTGCAGCATCTTCACGCTGGCCGATGCCAAGCAAGTCCTAGGTGATAATGCCAAGGGTGGCGAGACAGCTAACAGTTCTTCATCGAATGATTTGGAGGTCAGCGCTTGTAATTACACTCAAGACACCGGCAGTAATGCACCAGTGTCGGCAAGTGATTCAGCCAGCTTGCTAGCCAGAGCTCCTAAAACCGGTGCTGGAACTACTAGTAATCAAAATCAATTCGGACCGCTTAAGCCAGCTAATTCCGAGCCAGTTGCTGGCTATGGCGATAACGCTTACTGGGATCCGCAATATGGCCAGCTCAATATTCTCAAAAACAATACCTGGTACATTGTGAGTTTTGGCCCTATAACACCTGCCTCACGGAGTTTAGACCAAACCAAGCAACTGGCCGATATCTTGATAGATAAGATGTAAACAATTGGAAAAATCACCGCTAAAGCTTATAGTAAGCATAAGCAAATATTTCTATGGCCGAAGATAAAGAACCAATTGAAGTGGAAGAACCTGCCGAACAGCCGGCGGAGTCAGAGCACCATAACGAACACTTCCAATCAAGTACTGCTCAATCATCGCGCCTGCAAAGGGTCAAAACCTGGTACATCGAACGCAAAAAATGGACAATTCCGGTAAGTGTCCTGCTATTTATACTAATTTTGGCTGGTGTACCCTTTAGCCGCTACGCTCTGGCCGGATTGGCAGTCAAAAAAGACTTAACTGTCAAAGTCCTAGATTCTACGGCTAACACTCCGGTCAGTGGCGCTACAGTTTCGATTGGCAGCATCACCGCCGAAACCGATGGCACTGGCAAAGCTATCCTACATAAAGTCAAAGCCGGACACCACAAGGCCAGCTTCACTAAAAAATATTACCAAACCCGCAATATTGATTTGCTATCACCAATCTTGAGCCAAAAGGCTACGCCCGAAGTTCAAATGACGGCTACCGGCCGGCAGGTTAAAATCACGATCACTAACGCCATCAGCAAAAAACCGCTCAGCGAAGTCAACATTAACGTAGCCGACGTTACGGCTAAGACCGACAAGGACGGCAGCGCCATTATTGTCTTGCCGGCCGGCAACACCGAGCAAAAAGCCAAACTCAGCCTCGGTGGCTACAATGATGCCCAAGTTACGGTTAAGATCAATGATGATAAAATCCAGGCAAATAGCTTTAGTTTAACGCCGGCCGGCGAGATTTACTTTTTATCTAAACTCAGCGGCAAAATCGACGTAGTTAAAACCAACCTTGATGGCACTAACCGCCAAACAGTCCTGGCTGGCACTGGTAAAGAAGATGACCGGGGTACAGTGCTACTGGCTAGCCGCGATTGGAAATACCTAGCTCTACTATCTAAGCGGGCTGGTGGTCTGCCGGCGTTGTACCTGATTAATACTTCGGATGATAGCTTAACTACCATGGACACCGGCGATGCCGATTTTTCACCGGCTGGCTGGGTAAACGACGACTTTGTCTATACCACGACTAAAAACGCCACGCAGCTTTGGCAAGCTGGCCGCCAAGTTTTAAAAAGTTATAGCGCGCCCAACAAAAAAATCACTACGCTTGATCAAACTACAGCTTCCGGCACCGGCCAGGCCGACTACATCAGCCAGCTTATCGGCAGCGTTTATGCCTACGGCGACCAAATCCTATACATTAAAAACTGGACCACCGCCTTTGGTATGGCTAGCAATGCCGACTTTACCTCAAAACAAGCCACCTTTAATGGCGTAAAGGCTGATGGTAGCGGCAAGCGGGCCATTAAATCCTTCGGCTTAGCATCCGGTACTTCGGCTATCGATATTACGCTCGAAGACCGTGTTGAAAACCCTGGCTCCATAGACCTGCATTTCTCAGATGGCAACCAGGATAACTTTTATGTTTACGCTAACGGCCAGGTTAAAGACGAATCCAGCGCTACAGCCGACAGCTACTATACAGCCGACTATCCAACTTATCTGCAGTCGCCATCTGGGGATAGCACTTTTTGGAGCGAGTCACGCGATGGTAAAAATACATTATTCACCGGTGATGCCAGTGGCCAAAATGGCAAACAGGTGGCTACACTCAGCGACTACAATACTTACGGTTGGTTTACGGACAATTACTTATTGGTATCCAAGAACTCCAGCGAACTCTACATTATGGGCCGCTTGGGTGACCACCCGGCGATCAAAATTAGCGATTACCACAAGCCATCCGTAACCTTTTATGGCTACGGCGGCGGGTATGGAGGGCTATGACCTTAGATGAGTATCAAAAAAAGGCGCTGAGTACCAATATCAACCAAGGTACGCATATTTTCTTTGACCGGATGCTTGGCCTAGTCGGCGAGGCTGGCGAGATGGCCAACAAAACTAAAAAATGGGTCCGCGACGATCAGGCTGACTGGGACAAACTTAATAAAAAGGCCATGATGGACGAACTGGGCGATGTCCTTTGGTATGTCGCTACTTTAGCCGAGACCCTAGGCTATAAGTTGGATGAGGTTGCCCAACATAACGTTGAGAAGTTGGCCTCAAGGCAGAACCGCGGCAAACTGTCTGGATCCGGCGACACCCGATGAAGATTATCCACAGACTCTATTGACCTAAGGAGTAAACGGAGTATATTCAAGCTTAAGCATTAACATCAAAAGGAAAATCTTAAAATGGCTAAAAAAACCAAAAAACGAACTAAAAATCTAAAAAACAATACTAGCTTTTCCAAAGGCCAGTTCGCTCTATTCATGCTGATTTTCGCAGTAGTTGGAGCATTTACGCTTTGGGTTAGCTTCGCCGCACCGCGCACTGGCGGCAGCAAGGGCGGTAAATATTCCGGCAGCTTTGTCGGCACTAATCCCATCATGCTTAGCGATAAGAATTCAGATGGTATGCCTAACTTTGGTGACCAGATAACATTTAATGTCTCGTCAACAGCCAGCCAACCGTGGGTTCGCCTCGACTGCTACCAGAGTGGTACCTGGGTTTCCGGTGAGTGGGGCGCATTCTACGCTGGTGCTGATTGGGGCAAGACTTTCACGCTGGGCCCGACATCGCTCTGGCAAAACGGGGCCGCCGACTGCACAGCGAGCCTCGATATGTACAGTACGAAAGGTACCTGGGTAACACTTGCAACATTTAACTTCCGCGTAAACCCATAAATTAATAAAAGAAAAATAACATGGCCAAAAAATCTAAAAACTTACTCAAACAAAAGAAATCTTTTTCAGGCGCCCAAATACTACTATTCACACTTGTATTTGCCACCGTAGGCGCGGTTGCAATCTGGCAGAGCTTAGCTGCGCCACATAATGGAGGCGGTAAGCCGAAGCCAGGCGGCTCAAACAACCTCAGCTTGGCAATGGTCACCGACAATAATGGAGATGGCCAGCCCAACTGGGGCGACACTATAACCTATAAATTAGTGACAACCGCGACCTCGCCCGTGGTGTCAATGACTTGCAGCATCGGCAGCACTATAATCTATTCAGATTCCCACCCGATGTATACCCCAAATGCCTGGAGTGACCCAGGCAACTTTACGCTTTCATCTTTTGGCTGGCCTAGTGGCGCCGCCGATTGCACAGCTAACCTGCGCGCGGCAGGTAAAAATGGCAGCATCACAACCCTCGCTAGCATAAGTTTCCATGTAAACGCCTAAAGGAGAAAAACCATGGCCAAAAAACAAAGTTATCTAAAGAAAAAGCAAACCTTTTCAGGTGCCCAAATATTACTATTCACTCTAGTCTTCGCCACAGTTGGCGCAGTAGCCATCTGGCAATCCCTGGCCGCACCGCATAACGGCGGTGGCACATTCTATACTGGCACAGTAAGTAGCCCCATAATACTCAATGACGCTAACAGCGATGGGCTGGTCAACTTTAATGACCAGATTACATTTAAGGTAACATCAAATGCTCCCTATCCCTTTGTCCGGGTCATGTGCTATCAGGGCAGCACCAAAGTCTATGAGAAAAGCCAAGGCTTTTACTCTGGTTGGCTATGGGGTACAGATTATGGGTTGAACTCCCCTGGCTGGCCTGGCGGCGCGGCTGACTGCACAGCGACTTTGTACTCACAGACTTCCAATAAAAAGGGCGTCATAACCCAAACAACCATGGCCACCCTTAATTTCCACGTCAGCGCTTAGGCGCTGTGGCGGGATTTTTTCTGCGGGTTGTTGTCTAGGCTTTGCCACAGATACCAGCTGGCTATTGATTCATAAGGATGCCAGTTATTTTGATTGGCAATCGTTACAATTGCGGCCGGGTCAGGCATTTGATTTAAGTTGTATAAGTTCATAACGGCTTTTCTGATGCCCAAATCGCCAACCGGTAGGATATCCAATCGGCCCAATCCAAACATCATAAACATATGGGCGCTCCATTCGCCCAGGCCTTTGACGGCTGTTAGCTGCTCAATCAGCTGCTCGTTTGGCATAGTTGAGATGTGCTCTAAATCCAAGCGCTTATCCAACACGTGTTGGGCTAAATCCTTCACGTATTTAACCTTGGCCCAGCTAAGGCCGGCATCGCGCAGTTTTTGGTCATCAACCAGAATCAGCTGCTCGGGCCTGGGCATCCGGCCATTAAAAAGGGTAAGAACCCGCTGCCAAATCGTGGCCGCGGCTTTAGTGCTTAGCTGCTGGCCTACAATACTGCCAACCAACTCTCCATAGTGGTCGGTATGCGGCTTGATGCGGCAGGGTCCACTGACAGCGATTATTGGCGCCAGGCGTTTATCATTCTGTACTAGATGCTGCTCGGCCTGTCGCAGCTGTTGCTGAAAAGTCATATACCTATTAAATCAAACCACAACGCTTGTGCTAGAATTACCGGTATGGATGACCCTAAGCGGCCAGAATCTTCATCTGATGGCGGCGCATTTAAGCCCGACATTGTCAGCAATATTCCGCTGCACCAAGCCACGCCCAGCGCTCCGGTAGGCGAAGATCATGAATTTGATAAAATCATGCAAGACGTTGGGCATCAGTTAAATCAAGAAAAGCATAAGCCGACTAAAAAACATCACTTTTTTGGTAGACGCGAACCCAAGTCCGAACCTAAACTGGTTGCTCAGCCAGTACCCAGAGAGCAGTTTAATATGTCGGCTCATTCAGTGGTGCCCAAGCTGCCCAAGACATCTCAGCCTCCAGATCACCGCCCAGCACCTAAGCCCCAAGCAGTGCCCAAGTCCAAAAGCTCGGCGCCGGTTATGGTAATTTTATTAACAATTATAGTTACCGGAATATTGATTGTAGCCGCTATCTCGGCCTACAAATAAGCTATTTAGAAAATTTTTGGCGTAGCCATTCATCCAAAGAGCCAGCGCCACCAGCCGACAGGCATAGCACCAAGTCACCTTCAGTTAAATGTTTTTGAATAGATTGTTTAAGTTCGCTATTTATCTGCGCTGGCTGGGCATGGCTTTTGGCAGAATTACTTAACAAGTCAAGTATTTTTTCGGGAGTTAATAATTCTAAATCCTGATCCTCGCGGGCCAGATAGCTGGGCACGACGTAAAGCTGCTTAACTCCTTCGAATAAATTGGCCAGCTCATCCTTAATAAAATGCTGGCGAGTATTGTGCAAACCCTCATAAACCACTACCACATTATTGCCGGCCACTTCCTGCGCCAGCTGCAGGGCACCGCGAATTTTTGGCGGCGTGTGGGCGTAATCGGTGTAAAGATTAGGCGCCAGCTGTTCAAAGCGGCGCGACAAGCCCGGAAACTGATTGAGCTTCTCAATCAACCGCTGCAGCGGCTGGTTTAAAACCGGCTGCAGGGCATGGGCCACCAGCCAAGCGTCTAGCCGGTTAACGTGCCCCGGCAGTTTGAGCTGTGTACCAATCTGCGGATCGCCGTCATCTAAAACTTTTAGACTATCAGAGGTGCTCAATGCTAGCTTCTCGGCATCGTTGTGCCACAAATAGGTCGTATTACTTTGGTCAATGAATTCGACAAAAGCTTCGTAGTAGCCTTCGCGGGTTGGGTAAATATCCGGATGGTCCCAATCAATGCCCGAAATCAATGAAATCTCTGGATAAAAACTTAAAAAATTGCGATCAAATTCATCGGCCTCGTAAATAAAATACTCACCGCCCGGCTCAAACTGCCCCATCTCGCCAAAACTCAGCTTGGCGCCTACTGAGTAGCTGTGGGGCATACCTAATTGTTTAAATAACCAAATGGCCATAGCTGTAGTAGTGGTCTTGCCGTGAGTGCCGGCCACCGTAATTAGCTTTAAACCCATATCTTTAATGACTTGGTTTAAAAAATCATCGCGTTTAGTAGCCTTGATGCCGGCTTGCTGGCAAAATTCCAGCTCCGGATGGTTGGGATCATCTCGTGGCAGGGCAGAGCTGTAGACAAACCAATCAATCGGCTTAGCGGCGTGCACCTGGGCGATCTGCTCAGCAGATTGACCGATTTTAATATTATCGATGCCCTTGGAGCCTAGGTAGGCTATATAGTCACTATCTTTGGCATCGGAACCACTGACTTCATGCCCGGCCTGCTTGGCAATCAATGCCAGCGGCCCAATGCCGGTGCCGCCAATTCCCGAGAAGAAAACATGCATAAATACAGGTTACAGGTTTTAGGTTACAGGTTCTAGAGTTGATATGATTAAGCTAATGCCAAAAATACTAAAAAGCTTTTGGAAAATATCGGCCAAAACACTCTTGATCCTGCTTATAATCAGTAGCCTGGTTTGTGTTGTCGCGCTGCGCCACAACAACCAGACCATGGTTAAGCTGCGCGCTGCCGTCTATGCCGCCGATAAGGATAATAAAGATATAAATGTGGCCCTGAATAATCTGCGCCAATACGTCTACGGGCACATGAACACCAACTTATCCAGTGGTAATAACAATATAAAACCGCCAATTCAACTCAAATATACTTACCAACGGCTGTCTGAGGCTAAGCAGAACCAACTCCAAGCTGCCAACCAAAAGCTTTACGCCGATGCCCAAAGTGCCTGCCGGGCAGCCGGTGATATTTCTTTTGACACAGCCTGTGTCCAAAACTATGTAGTCAATCATGGTGCCAAAGGCGCCGACATCAATATACCGGTCGGCTTGTACCAATTCGATTTTGTCAGCCCCAGCTGGTCACCCGACCTGGCCGGCTGGAGCCTGGCAGTTACCGTACTCTTATCGGTAGCTTTGATTACTAAGCTTGGCCTAACTCAACTACGTAATAAAAAGAACCCCATATAGGGGTTCTTTTTTAAGCTTAAATTTGAATTAAGGCTTGGTTGTATTTTGGGTGTTAGTGGTGCTGTTCGTCGATGACGAAGTGTTAGCACTACAGTTAGGTCCATTGGGGTTCTGCTGCTTGAATTGCTTGATAGCCTGGACAACCTTACCGCTATCTTGGAGATTCTCCCAGAAAGCAACTTGGTTGCGGTTGACTACCATCTCGTCGAATGGCGAGTGCAGCTGTTGACAGCCCAGCTTAGTCAGCTGTGGATTGGCTGCCTGGCTTTGATCGCTGCTGCTGGCAGTGGTCAGGTAGTAGACATCCTTAAGGATAAGGTAGCTACTGTTTAATTTTGTGACATGACCAAAATAGGTCGTGTAAGCTACTGAACCACTGGTTGCCCCACCATTCAAGAAGACAGCTTGATATTTACCGCTGTCAATCTGCTTTGACTCAGACGTAGTGGGTGACCCACTAAAGCCTAAGTAAAGGGCGACAGCCGCTAACAATAGAGCGCTGCCTACTAATACGACGAATAGTTCTAAACGAACTGTTCGAGCGGCCCAGTCAATGCGCTTACGGCGTCCAGCTGGTGCTGGCGCGCTAGCTCGATTCTCTCCACGAGACATGTATTCCATGTTTTCTTACCACCTTTGTTATTTAATATACCTGTTCATACTAACTCATAAGCGTTTTGCAGTGCAAGCCCTCAGTGGCAGTTATACCCAAGTAAGTCGTCAATAACACCTTATCCTCGAATTATTTTTTGAAGCGATTTACTCCTTAGAAACAGGGGTGTTGTACTAATTGTGGTTGACAAGCGAAAAGCCGACAGAGTATTTTAGGGGTACCATTACTAAATAACGGAGAGAGGGAAGTAGATGGCATATAAGCACACTAATAGTAAAGGTGTTACCTATTACTTAAACGCTAAGAAGGTTACGCTTCGTGGCGGCAAAGCCCAAACAATTTACTACTTTAGTAAAGATGAGCGAGCCGACACAGGTGTTGACTTGCCGGACGACCGCACCGTAAACGAAAACCCGCGCAACGGATTTCTGACCCTGAAGCGTAAATAATCTAAAAAAGTACACTTCAAGGACGCCTTCGGCTTTTTGAGCCGGGGCGTTTTTGATTATGGTAAGCGGACTTTGTTATAATCTGAAGCCGTGGCAGAAGTGATTTTAGAGGTTAAAGACTTACAAAAAAGCTACGGTGATAAAAAGGCCGTAGATGGTATTAGCTTTGAGGTAAAGAAGGGCGAGACTTTTGGGATCTTAGGCCCTAACGGCGCCGGTAAGACTACAACTTTGGAAATGATAGAAACCCTGCGGCCAATCGATGGCGGCATCGCCCTACTCGACGGCATAGATGTGGCTAAGCAGCCCCAAAAAATCAAATACATGATTGGCGTACAAACCCAATCAACGGCTTTTATGGATAAGGTTAAATTAACCGAGCTGCTAGAGCAGCAGGCGGCAGCTTATGGTGAGCAAATTGATCCTATGGATTTGCTTAAACAGGTCAACCTGGAAGATAAAGCCTCAAGTTATGTCGAAAATTTATCCGGCGGCCAAAAGCAACGCTTTAGTATTGCGGCTGCCTTAGTGCATAAGCCCAAAATTTTCTTTTTAGACGAGCCTACCACCGGCTTGGATCCCCAAGCCCGCCGCCGACTGTGGGATTTGATTAAAAAAGTCCAAAAACAGGGCATGACAGTTATATTAACCACCCATTACATGGAAGAAGCCGAGGTACTGTGTGAGCGGGTAGCCATTATGGACGAGGGCAAAATTGTGGCCTTGGATTCACCTAAAAAACTGGTCCAGCAGCTGCTAGGTCGCGGCTTTTCAAAGCAAGAGCAAATCGAGCAGGCCAACCTAGAAGACGTCTTTCTAGATTTAACTGGTAAGGAGTTGGGGAGATAGCTGATGCCTAAATGGGTATTCACGATTTTGGTGTTTGCTAAAATCAGTATTCGGCGTTATTTCCGTGATAAGGTTGCGCTATTTTTTACAGTTTTATTCCCACTAATTTTCTTATTTGTGTTTGGCAGTTTCTCCAAAAATAACGACGTATCTTTCCATATTGGTTTAGTCAATCAGAGTCACAGCCAATTCTCGCAAAAATTTGTGGGCGATACTAAGAAAAATAAGATGTTTAAGGTGGATAAGGAGGTAGATAATTTAGCGACCGCCAAAGCTAAAATGAGCCGTAGTGAAATTGATGCTACGGTAGTGCTACCAGCTGATTTTGGCGAAATTAAAAACGGCCAAAACCCTTCGGGGCAGGCCATAATTTACTACGACCAAAACAATATTTCGGCAGCCCAAACTTTGCAATCGGTGCTGCAGGGCCAGTTCGAAGGCATTAATTCCAAGCTCGTCAAGTCTCCGGCGCCCTTCAGCGTGGTTAGTGAGTCGACCAACACTCAAGGTTTATCAAAACTGGACTACACTGTATCGGGCTTAATCGGCTTTTCGATTATCGGCTTGGGTATTTTCGGCCCGGTCAACTATTTCCCCCAAATGAAGAAGGATGGCGTGTTGCGGCGGTTGCATATTACCCCCTTGCGGGTTTGGCAGTTCTTTGTCTCGAGCGTCCTTAGCAACGCCATCATTGGCTTATTCTCGATTGGCATTATGATAGCTGTGGCTAGCTCGCCCCTATTTCACTTTAAAATCATTGGTAACTATTTTGAGTTGGCAACGTTTATTATTCTGGGTATTTTGACGATTTTTGGCATCGGGCTGGCGATCGGTGGTTGGGCTAAGAACGAAAACCAAGCCGCACCGCTGGCTAACATCGTAGTATTTCCAATGCTGTTTTTATCCGGCACCTTCTTTCCACGGTTTGCCATGCCAGAGTGGCTGCAGCACGTCACTACCTTTTTGCCGCTGACTCCTATAATTGATGGCATCCGGATGATCGCTACCGAGGGTAAGCACTTGACGGATATTGGGCCACAGCTTGGCTTAACTGCCATTTGGGCGGTAATTATCTATGCCATCGCCTTCCGCGCCTTCCGCTGGGAATAATAACGCTCGCCCCCTAACTTTTTTTGACGCGTCGCCGAGCCGATGTATCTGTTAGTTGAAAACAGGCTCGCTAAAGAACTCCTCAGTAAATATGTCCCCGACATATTTACTTCGTCAAACAGACTTTAGCGGCCAAGCCCGCCTATTTTCAACAACATCTACTCTAGCCAGCTCCTTATGTCAAAAAAAGTTAGGGGCTCGCTAGACCAAACTTGTTAAGTATTATTATTCTTTAAGCACGAAGTTCTAACCTTTATACTAATGTCAGCATGAATCGATGGCTGAACCGCGCTAACCAAAGGGTTACCCTTTTAAGCGCCGCCGCTTTGCTGGTGGGCGCTTCTTTGTTCGGCCAAGTACTAGGTTTTATGCGTACCCAGGTGGTGAATGGTAACTTTAACACTACTGGGCACATCACTACCGATGCCTACTTTGCGGCCTTTAAAATCCCAGACTTCTTCTTTTACACCATAGCTGCCGGCGCTTTGGGTGTGGCTTTTATGCCGTTTTTGGCCGACAAGCTTCAACAAGGCGACCGCCAATCGGTCTGGAAACTGACTTCTGGCTTGCTCAACCTGCTGGGGATTTTCATGTTTGGGATTGGCCTGATATTACTGATTTTTACTGAGCCTTTACTGCGGATTGTAGTTGGCCATAACCTTAGCCCCGATCAGATGCACGACGCCGTGACAATCATGCGTTTAGTGGCCTTTAACCCTTTGTTGTTTACGATTTCGGGCATCTTGACCAGCTTGCAGCAGACCTTCGGCCGGTTTTTCTTTTACGCTTTAGCGCCGATCCTATATAACGGCTGTATCATCGCCAGCGTTTATATATTCAAAAATAACCTTGGCTTAGTAGGCTTAGGGATTGGAGCTCTAGCCGGCGCCATTCTCCAGCTATTAATCGTGGCATTGGGGCTGATTGGTCTGCGCTTTCGATACACGGCATCAATCAATTTGCATAATGCCGAGTTCAGGCATATTTTACGTGAGAGAAGGGACAGTATTGTCGAGACTAACCGGGCTAGTGCGCTTCGGCCAGGAGCCATAACCGTTTCCGAAAACGCCTATACCTTGCACCTGGCGCCGATTCTGTTGATTGGTACGGCCATTTCTACAGCTGCCTTCCCGCGGCTTAATGCCCGACTGTCCCAGGGGCGACCTGATTTGTTTCGGCGCGATTTTTTGAGTGTGCTGCGGGCCATGATCTGGATTATTGTGCCGGTGGCCGTTATTACCTTCTTTACCCGGGCTTACTTAGCCCGCTTAATCTTTAAAAACCCCCAAACTGATATTGCTTTAGTGCTACAGTTCTTGGTTGGCGCCATCCTGTTCCGGACAATTTACGCTATTATCAGCCGTTGGTTTTACGCCCAAAAAGATACCAGGACCCCTCTTTATGTTTCATTGCTGGCAATTGCGCTTAACGTTTTCTTGGCCTTCACGCTGGCTAAGCCCACCGCCGCCGGTGGCTACGATGTCGCTGGGCTAGCAATTGCCCAATCTACAGTGGCCGCCGTAGAAGTTTTCATACTAGTCGGAATTATGCTATGGCGCGATCCCAAACTATTTGATGCCGAATTTTGGGGAGGTGTCAGCCGGATTTTCTCGGTAACTGGTTTTACAATTTTGACGACCTACATCATGGTCACCTTAATTCCGCTGGCAGCTGCTGACCGCGGCTTTATAAAACTCAGCGCTAAGTTACTGGCCATAATTATTCCCACCCTAGTAGTCCACATTGGCTTATCGTCGCTGTTTGGCCTGGAAGAAGTCCGACCGGTGATTAATAAGCTCAAAGCCTTGGTCCTCAAGCCAGTCCGCCTACAATAGCTACCTCTTGATATAATCAGTTGGATGGATCAGGGACATATTCGGAATTTTTGCATTATAGCGCATATTGACCACGGCAAATCAACGCTGGCCGATAGGTTGCTGGAATTGACTGGTACAGTAGAAAAACGCCAAATGCGGGCTCAGATTCTGGACAAAATGGAACTCGAGCAAGAGCGGGGCATTACGATTAAACTGGCGCCGGTACGCATGAAATACAAAAACTATGAATTGAATTTAATTGATACGCCCGGCCACGTTGACTTTAGTTATGAAGTCAGCCGCTCGCTAGAGGCTGTTGAAGGGGCGATATTGGTGGTCGATGCCAGCCAGGGCATCCAGGCCCAAACTTTAGCCAACGTTTATTTGGCGCTGGCGGCTGAGCTCAAGATTATTCCAGTCTTGAATAAAATCGACTTGCCGGCGGCGGATGTCGAGCGGGTTAGCGCCGAAGTGGTTAGCCTTTTGGGTTGTAAAAAGGATGATATCCTGCTGGTCAGCGCCAAAACCGGGCAAGGCGTAGAAGATTTACTAGAAAAATTGATTACTGAGGTTCCGGCACCAGCTGGCCAGGCCGACGCCCCAACCAGGGCCCTGATTTTTGACAGTTATTATGATGATTATCGGGGGGTCATTCTTTATCTGCGAGTAGTTGACGGCCAAATTAACAAAAACTCGGGAATTCACATGCTAGCCACCAAAAGCGATGGGGTAGCATTGGAAGTCGGCTCGCTTAACCCCGAAATGATGCCATCCGCCAGCCTCAAAGCCGGCGAAATCGGCTACATTGTAACCAATCTTAAAACCACCCGCTCCGGCCGGGTCGGCGACACCGTCACCTTATCAGGTCAAAAAGTCGAACCACTGGCTGGCTACAAAGATGTGCAGCCGTTTGTTTATGCCGGCTTTTTCCCCGAAAGCAACCAAAATTATCAAGCCCTTAAAGACGCCGTGGAGCGCCTGAGCCTAAGCGATTCGGCCCTGCAATATGCTCCGGAAAATTCGCCGGTGCTGGGTTTTGGCTTTAGATTAGGCTTTTTGGGCTTGCTGCACATGGACATTGTCCGTGAGCGGCTGGAGCGAGAGTATGATTTGGAGTTAATTATTACCAATCCATCTACGGATTATCAGGTTAAGTTAACCGCCGGTAACGAAATTGATATTAAATCAGCTGCCGAGCTGCCAGATGTGAGTCAGGTAGCCGAAATCAGGGAGCCTTGGATAAAGGGCGAGATTGTGGCGCCTGGTAACTATGTCGGCGTGGTATTACAACTGATTGCTACGGCCCGCGGCCGCCAAAAACATATTGGTTATGTTGATGCCCAATTGGCGGTAATTGATTTTGAAGCGCCGCTAGCCAATCTGCTAACCGATTTTTACGACCAGCTCAAAAGTATTACCAGTGGCTACGGTTCGTTTAATTACGAGTTGGCCGATTATCGGACTGAGGATTTAGTGCGACTGGATTTTTACGTGGCTGGCGATAGGGTTGATGCTTTGTCGATTATGGTCCACAAAACCGAGGCCGAGCGGGTAGCCCGCAGCGCCGTGGCTAAACTTAAAGAAGTTATCCCTCGCCAGCAGTTTAAAGTTGCGCTGCAGGCTGCGATTGGTGGCAAGTTTATCGCCCGAGAAGATATCAGTGCCTTCCGCAAAGATGTTACAATCGGCTTATATGTCGGTGATGTATCACGCAAAAAGAAAGTTTTGGCCAAGCAAAAGCGGGGCAAAGAGCGGATGAAGCGGTTTGGTAGAGTCGACATTCCGGCCGAAGCCTTCGCTGTAATGCTCAAGCGAGATTAGTGAATGACGCGCGAAGATTTAATCAAAATTTTACCAGATCTAGTTAGAGATTATCAGGCGCCGAGTGATGTTATTAACCGCAT
>JAIFWC010000010.1 GCA_019662065.1 Candidatus Saccharimonadota bacterium | reverse complement strand
AGGGCTGATGCCAAGGGCTGGAAAGTGGTGATTGAGCGCAAAAATATGGTTTATGAGCTGGAGAAATCCAATGGAAAATACCAACTGGTTAAGACAAACAGCTGATAAGCCGCTATTTCCAGATGTGCTCTGGAACCGGCCAGAAAATAAACGCTACGCCGGCAAGCTGTTAATAATCGGCGGACATAGCCAGAGCTTTAGCGCACCATCCAGAGCTTATACGGCTGCTACTAAGGCCGGCGGCGGTGCGGTGCGGATAGTTTTGCCCGATGCCCTGCAAAAGACAATCGGCAAAGCCTTTCCGGAGGCCGAATTTGCCGCCAGCACGCCGATTGGCAGTTTCAGCCGACAAGCACTGGAATTATTTCTAGATTTAGCCAATTGGGCCGACGGAGTGCTACTGGCCGGCGATTTTGGCAAAAATTCCGAAACCGCTATTTTGCTTGAAAGTTTTATCAATAAATACACCGGCCAGCTGAGCCTAACAGGGGACAGCTTGGATTATTTTTTGCCAAAGCCTAGCCAACTGACCAATCGCGAAAATACTCTGCTGGTTGCCGACTTGAGCCAAACCCAAAAGCTGGCCCAGCCTAAGACGGTAATTCGCCAGACCGAAGATCTAGTCCAAATACTTAACAAGTTAAGTATTTTAACATCTGATGTAAAATCCTCGATTATTACAGAGCAGAGTGGGCAAATAATTGTGGCTGATAAGGGCAAAATTTCGACTACTAAATCAGCTAAAGGGGGGGTTGGGCCAGAGCTAGCAGCTTACGCTAGCGTCTGGATGATGCAGCAACCAGAGAGGACATTCGAAGCTCTGACAACCTCTGCCTACTGCTACTCATCACTTTGATTTATCTCGTGGTGGGCAGAGAGGGACTCGAACCCTCATATCCTTGCGGACACTGGATTTTGAGTCCAGCGCGTCTACCAATTCCGCCATCCGCCCGTAATCTGTTAGTACGGTGTTTATTGTACAATAAAGTTAAGAATTTTATCTATGGACCATAACAACAATAACAAGTCTGGGCAGTTTGACGCATCGCTACATTTACCGAACGATAATAAAAAATCTGACGATGACCAAGCGAACCCAGCGGCTGATTTAATCCGCAAAAAGATCGAGGCAGCTTATGGCCATGAGCCGAATGCCGAGGATGAAATCGAAGAAGTCGAGGAGCTAAGCCCTAAAGCTCAGCGCTCCAAGCATCAAGAGTTTATCTATAATCTGACTAATTCCGAGCGGCCGCTGCACGAAATCCAGGCCGCCTGGCACGAATACTATGCTGGTCTGACCGACCGCGAAAAACACCAGGTCTGGCAGGAGTTTTATAACATTCAGGCCCAAACCGCCCACCATCCGGCCATGACCCACCAAGAACCGGCAGCCACTATCACTAAGCCAGCCTTACGTCGCCCGGTCCACCGCTCTAAGGCTAAAGCTGTTCATCAACCAGCTAAGACTAAAAAGCAGGCTGAGCCCAAATCAGTGGCTCACCAAACTTTACACTCTCTACTTTTTGGTTTGGGCGCCGGCAGTATTGTAATTCTAATCTTTATGTTCACCTTTTTTAATGACCGGATTATTGCGCCCTTTATCCAGCCCAGCCGCAACAGTGTAAATATTCCGCTGATCAGTGATGCCAGTGTTAGCTCAAAGCCCGAGGTGATTATCCCTAAAATTAATGCCGAGATACCAGTGGTTTACGATGTTAATACGATTGACGATAATGCCATCCAAGACGGCCTCAAACGCGGCGTCGTCCACTATGCCGACACCGCTCTACCGGGCCAAAACGGCAATGTAGTGATAGTCGGCCATAGTTCTGGCAATATCTTCAACCAGGGTAATTATAAATTCGCTTTTTCGCTACTGAGGGCACTAGACAACGGTGACACTTTTTACTTGCAGAAGGACTCTAAGCGCTATACCTACCAGGTTTATGAGAAGAAAGTCGTTAAGCCGACTGATGTTTCGGTGTTAGGGCCAGCTGCTAAGCCGGCAGCGGCCACGCTGATAACCTGTGACCCACCGGGGCTGAATGCTAACCGCTTAGTTATTATCGCCCAGCAGATTAGTCCTGACCCAGCCGCTAATAATATTAACGTGGCCCAAAATAAGCTGGCGACTTCGACAGCCATCATTCCCGGCAATTCCCAAAGCCTGTGGTCTCGCCTGACTCACTGGTTTACCCACTAGCCAAAGGACAACGAGCGATAACTGATCATTGTTTATTGTTTGTTTTTAGGTAGGTCGGTCCCAGCGCGCATATCAACGTCTTGCAGTACAAAGGAGCCGTCGCTGCCGCTAGCCACTGTTAGCAAATGATTATATTCGCGACTGAAAAAGCCTCCATCATTCAGTAGTGTAGGCGTAATGGCCCGCTTGTTAATGCCATCATAGTCCATTACAAACACACTGCCACCAGATTGGCCGATAAACCGGTGGCCGTCCATCCAGTGCATATCGCCGCTTAGCGCATCAGTCAGGGGATATTGGTAGCTAGTTTGGGTCTCAAGATCATACACCGCAAAGTTTTGGCTGTTTTCAACTCCTATAAAGCGGGTATTCTCGGAAAACTTAAGCTTAGTAGCGCCAGGATCGTGCAGGGCAATTACTGGCAGGGCTTTGGCGGTAGCCGGATCTCTAAGCCCATCCAATGGGTCCTTGTAAATATTAATCCTATCGGAAGTATCACTGCCGTCAGCATAGTAAAAATGCCCCTGAAATTGAGCAAAATCAATTAAGTAGTGGGTGCCAGCACTAAATTCGTTGAGTTTATAAACTTTGCCATTATTCCAGACTTTGGCGACTACCTTGCCGGCTGGTTCGCCATTAGCTGTAATGTAAGTAACCAGGTCTTTGCCATAGGATTTGTAGGCCAAGACGTTCTTTAAAAAGGCCGGCGCCAGGCCTCTATCACCCGTGTTACCAAGCTGTAAACTGCCATCGGCCGCATTAAAAATATATAGTTGATCAATTTTTTTGTCTCGCAAGTTAACTAAACTCGGCGATACGCCAAATAGCTTATTAACATTGAGCGACTGATCGGGATGAGCTCGGTCGAGGATGATGAATTCGCTGCCGCCAGAATAATTGTGCTGTAACAATAGGTGGATATTATCGGTTGACCATTCGGTCTCGATAAAGTTGGAGCCAGCCCCGTAGCCAGTCAAAAGGTCGGCGGGCAGGCTAATGGGGGTAACGACGGGTGAGGGGTCATCCAGCGTGGTGGTGTCATACTGATCAAAAACCAGGGTTTTAGTTGACTCAGCGTTATTTTCGACTAATAACCACTTCCGGTCAGGCGACTGGGTTATCAAACCCGGTTGGTTAGCATAGTTTTTGAGGTTAGCTATACGCGGTTTAACAGGGAACAAGAATGGATAAACGTAGCGGGCAATGCTTTGCTCGTTGAGTGTAAAGCTGCGGCTCCAGTCATGGTAGCCGGTTTTTTTTAGATCTAACTTATAGTTGCCTGATGGCAACACTAAGCGGGCTGAGGTACTGGCGTGCTGGTCATTGCCGTTGAGGTAAATTTCGGCGCCACCGGGCTTTGAGTCGGCAAACAACAGACCGTTTTGGACAATCTGGCCGGTCTTAGTATTAATTCCGTAACCATTGGCTCCGTATACTATGATGACCGTTCCTAGCAAGATGACAATTGCCACCAACACATAGCCGACAATCAGTCGGATATGGTAAGCGCGCCGCTTTTTGGGGTCTAAAAAGTCCATGATGTTTGTTTAGAGTATCAGGCTGATAACTAGCTTGAAAATTCTATTAATTATTTTTGCACACAATGTCTCATCCAACTAGATAATAATATTGATAATGCTTGACAGGTTGTTGTAAGATACAAAGTACACATCTAAACGGGTCCGAAAAGCTATTAATACCGCTAAAATCACAAATAAAGCTCCATCTCGCCTGGTTGACGGCTTTGTTAGAGGCCCACTAAGACAAGCCGACAGCGCCCACAAATTACACTATCGGACCGATAAGGCCCGTACTCTAATGAGGGGTGCCTTAAAAAAGCCGAGTGAGCAACTTGGTAGCAAAATCCAGCGCTTAACGCCTGGTTTTAACCCCGAGCGCGAAGTCCGGGCTAAAATTACCGCCAAACATAGCCAGGTAGACCGTTTTGGTACGCCAATCCCAGCTGCCGAGCCTAAGCGCCAAACAATTCAGGGCGAAGTTATCCCTAGGTTCAGCCAACCAACAGCGCCCGACACTACCGCAACCGCTGTCACGTTACCAAGCATGGTCACCAGTGCTTCGCACCAAAAGCTTGAGCGAATGCTCGATCAAGCTTTAACTCGAGCTGATGCCCACAAAAAAGCTTTGCGTTACCAGGCGGCCCGTCATTTTTGGCAGCGACCGTCGTTTTTAGGTAGGCGAACTGGTATAAAGATTGGCTTGTTATTAGTCCTCATAGTGGCCGCCTTTAGTTTTGCAGCCTGGCAAAAAATGCCGCAGCTGTCGGCTAAGCTAGCTGGGATCCGAGCCCACATTAGCGCTAGCGTCCCGTCTTATAAGCCCGAAGGCTTTAGCTTGGCGGCGCCAGTCTCTACCCAAGACGGCAGCGTGCTAATGAAATACAAGTCGGCCGCCGATAATGCCGGCTTTGAGCTAACTCAAAAGCAATCCAATATGACCAGTGTTAGCTTGGCTCAAAGTGTTGTACCCCATGGTGCTCAAGTTCAAACTACTCAAGTCGGGGGCAATACTATATATATCTATGGTCAGAATAATGACGCCGCCTGGGTCAATAATGGCGTGCTATATACTATCAAGGATAACGCCAAGCTCAGTTCCGACCAAATTATCAACATCGTCAAGGGCCTAAACTAAGCCTTATTTTTTAGCCGGCTTTTTGCTGTAAAATACAGTCAATGACTGTTAGGACTCGCTTTGCTCCTAGCCCAACTGGCTTTATGCACGTCGGCGGCGTACGCACGGCACTATTTGCCTGGTTAGTGGCTAAGCATGCCGACGGCGAGTTTATTTTACGAATCGAAGATACCGACCGCAGCCGGCACGTCGAGGAGTCCGATCGACACATTATTGAATCCTTAAGCTGGTTAGGGATTACAGCCGATGAAGGGCCCGCTCGCCAGAGTGAGCGGTTGGATATGTATAAAGAATGGGCTAACAAGCTGGTTGCGGCTGGGAGGGCTTATGCCGACCCTTATTCGCCAGAGGAGTTAGATGGCTTCCGCCAAGCCGCCCAAGCTGCTAAAAAGCCATTTTTGTTTCGCGAGCACCGGCCGGCTGACCCGCCGCAGTGGAAAGGTGGTCTGCCGCTACGATTTAAGTCAGAGCCCACAGCCTATGAGTGGCAAGACGCTGTGCTAGGTGAACTATCGGCCGGCCCCGAAACTGTCGACGATTTTATATTGATTAAGTCCGATGGTTATCCCACTTATAACTTTGCCCATATTGTTGATGACCATTTAATGAGCATCAGCCATGTCATCCGCTCCCAGGAATTTTTGCCTAGTGTGCCCAAGTTTTTAAACCTCTATGAAGCCCTAGGGATCGACTTCCCAGTTTTGGCCACACTGCCGTATGTAATGGGACCCGACGGTAAGAAAAAGCTATCTAAGCGCGACGGCGCCAAAGATATTTTAGACTATAAACGCGAGGGCTACTTGCCTGAAGCATTGATTAGTTTTTTGGCCACTCTTGGCTGGAATGATGGCACCGAACAGGAAATATTTACGGTTGATGAGCTCATCAGCAAATTCAGATTGGATAGAGTGCAGCACAGCGGAGCTAAATTCGATGAGCAGCGCCTGCTATGGGTCAATGGCCACTTTATTAGACAAAAGCCGCCTGGCGAGCTGTACGAGCTTGCAGATGGCTTCTGGCCAGCCAGCGCTATGGATGCTGATTCCGGATATAAAAAGGCCGTTTTGGAGCTAGTCCAGGAGAGATTAAAATACCTAAATGAACTGCCTGGGCTAACCAGTTTTTTCTTCGAAGAACCCAATGCCAGGGACATTAAGGCGCTATTCGACAATCCAGTGGATAAACAGCTAAAGAATTTAGATAAAGCCCAGCTCAAACAGCTACTAGAAGCCGTTAAAGATAGTTTGGAACACAGCGACTTCAGCCAGGCTGACATTGAGTCGAGGCTCAACGAATTGTTGCAAAAGCTTAACTCCAAACCGGGCATCTTGTTTGCCGCGGTGCGGATTGCTGTAACTGGGGCCAAAGCCTCGCCTCAGTTATTTGGAACTTTAGCCGTCTTAGACAAAGCCAAGAGCTTATTAAGAATTAACCAAGCTATAGACGCCCTGGCAGCTTAAGCATAAACGCTGCTACAATAGACTGCGATGCAGGGCGATTTTAAGCTGCCCCGTACTAAAAAGTACCGGCCGCACCCAAAACCAAAACCCACAGAACACCAAGCCGAACCTGAACCTCAGCCGGACTTTGTGATTGATGAGGCCGAGTTGCAAGCGCCCCATAAGCCGCCCAAGCAGCGCAAGGTTTTGGTAGCACCGCACAAGCACTTTATCCGTTTTTGGCGTTGGTGGCTTAGCTTAAGCAAAAATGAGCGTTTCGCAATTATAGGGGTGTCCTTATTAATATTTGGGGTGTTTAGTATTTTGTGGTTCGCTTTTGTGCAACCAGAATCTTCGCCACAGATCTCTATTAGCAAAAACGCCAAGCCGAAGCCTAAAGCGCCGATTACGGTAGCTTCCCCCTTAACGGGAGTCCAAGTAGCGCCGGAACTAGCCAACCGGCCGGTTACCGGCATTATGATTGAAAATAGCGTGTATGCCCGGCCGCAATCCGGGTTACAAGATGCCGGAGTTGTGGTTGAAGCCATCGCCGAAGGTGGCATCACCCGCTTTATGGCTTTGTTCCAGGATGCCTCGCCGCAGCACATCGGCCCGGTGCGCTCGCTGCGGCCATATTACATTGATTTTGCGGCGCCATTCCAGGCTTCGATTGTCCATGTTGGCGGCTCGCCAGACGCCTTAAGCCGGGTGCGTAACGGCGGCTACCGTGACTTAGACCAATTTTTTAACAGCGGTTACTTTCATCGGGTTAACTACCGCGACGCACCGCATAACGTCTATACCAGTTTTGACCGCCTTGACGCCTTGAATAAGGCCAAAGGTTACACTTCTAGCAGCTTTACGATTTGGCCGCGCAAAGCCGACAAAAAATTGGTCACTCCAACTGCTAAAACCATTAACGTCCAAATATCCAGCCCCGATTATTATTCGCACTATGACTACGACGCCGCTACTAACACCTATAGCCGTAGCGAGGGCGGGGCACCCCATATGGAATTGGTCAGCGCCACCGATAAAACCGGGGTGCGAATCCATCCTAAAGTGGTGATTGCCTTGGTAATGGCTTATAGCATCGCGGCTGATGGCCAGCACAGCGTTTATGCCGATTCTGGCAGTGGCACAGCCTTTGTTTTCCAAGACGGTGAGGTAATCCAAGGTACCTGGAGCAAGGCCAACAGCGGTAGCCAGATACAATTTAGCGACTCGGCCGGAGCACCTTTGAAACTTAACGCCGGACAAACCTGGCTGACGCTAGTGGCTGCTGCCAACAAAGTTTCCTACGCGCCTTAGTAGACTACTACCCCTGTTTTTGATAGAATTACTTGGTCAAAAACGGTCCCATCGTCTAGTGGTTAGGACACTGGGTTCTCATCCCAGCAACAGGGGTTCGACTCCCCTTGGGATCACCATTTTATTTTTTAGAAGCAGAGTGGGCTTCTTTTTTAGTTTGAAATATGGAATCCGAACCAAAGCATCCTAGACCAATCCAACTGCTCCTGAGCAACAGAGGAGAAGCCCTGGCTACGCCACCGGCACCAGAGCACTATCCGCATGATTACTTGTGGGATTCTTATTTTTCAGCGATCGTATTTGCCAGGTTTGGTTATAGCCGCGAAGCAGTAACCGAGCTTTTCAATGTATTCAATAATCAGCGGCCTGATGGCTTTATTCCTAACATGCAATTTGCAGCTAATGGCCGCCGGTGGGATATGGAACGATTTAGCTTTAATAGTTGGGAAAACAGCAGCGAATATACTCAACCCCCGCTTGGGGCGGTTTCGGTAGCTGAAACCTACACAGCTTTGAAAAAAGACGCGCTGGCAGAAGCCAATCTATTATTAGACGAAATCTATCCCAGTTTAAAGGATAGCTACCAATACTTCATAGACCAGCGCCAAAACAGTCCGACTGATCCGCTTATCGGCATAATCCACCCCCATGAGACTGGCCGTGATTCAGACCCAATTTTTGATTTCGCTAAAACCTTGCGTTGGCCGCGTAATGGAGAAGCAACCAACAGATGGATCGACCGCTATAACACTGTTGCCGATTATGCCGGCGCAATGGCGATCAACTTAGTTAACAAGGCTAGTCGTTGGGACCTAGCAAAATCGCGTGAGCATTTTTGGGTCAACGATATAATGCTTAACTGCATTTATGTTGATAATCTCTATGAAATGGCCACATTGGCCAGAGATGCAGGGCAGTTCAAGGACATGGGAGATTTTTACATGCAGGCCCAGCGCGTAGAACAGCAGTTACTAAGCAGGATGTGGTTCTCTGAAACCCAGGACGTTAAGGGTGCGTTTTATGCTTTAGGGCCAGACGGGCCAATTAAAGAAGTATCGATTGGTAACTTATTCCCGCTGATCTTGCCCAACCTCAAAGAAAGTCAGCTAGAATCAACTTTGAATTTAATGGACAGCTCTTTTAATACTCCATTTCCGCTGCCAAGTGTAGCTACCGATAGCCCTAACTACGACCCTCACTATCAAGAAAAAGGCCGGTTGTGGCGTGGGCCGACCTGGATAAATACTAATTGGTATTTAACGGTTAGAGGACTGAAGCGACAGGCCTCAAAGCCTAGCTTAAATCAGCACCGGCCTGATTTGGTCTATCGCTGTCTTGCTTGGTCCGACCAAATAACCGCAGCCTCCCAATCACTAGTAGAGCGGGGTTATTACGAGTTCTACGACCCGATTACCGGCCAAGGTCAGCGCGTAAAGGATTTTTCGTGGTCAACCTTGGCTGACACTATGTAAAAAAAGAGGCCCTTGGCTTATCAGGGCCTCTCTGGACTTAAGGGGCAATCGGTAATTAGGAAGGGCGGCGAGAACGGCTACCACCTAATCGGCCGGCAGCTCTGGTACGGGCATCGCCTTTCTTAAACTTCATGGGGCTTTTTTTGCCGCCTTGGCTCTGTATAGCCCTGGCTTGGTCGTCACTCATAGCAGCAAAGCCTCGATTACTTGTATCAGCCATAGGCACCTCCTCTTTTAATGACAACTAACATAGTATGCCTGTCCGAATTGAGCGGCTATGAAATTGTTTACGCTTGAAACGTGAGATTTAATACTTGGCTTCGCGGCCGAGCAAGGAAAGAACACGGTAAATGATGCCTAAAAATAGCAGGCTAAAGATGATCTCGGTGGTGTTGGGGTTAGAGAAGTGGTGCCGATGACAAATCGAGCTAATAAATTTGAGCGGGCGAAACTGTTTGTTTTGCTTCAAGATTTCCTTATATTAACATAAGCCTTGACTAAGTGGAATATTGCCAAAGTTTTATAGCCGGCAGTAAAATTAAAGTAGCCATGTGAGGGCTCCATTTATTGGTTCCTCCTCGCAGACTACTAACTAGGGCGGCATACACGCGTCACTGCCAGATCCCTTTAAGCTATCAGCTCCTTAGTAAACGGAACGAATAGAGAACGGTTATTCGCTCTTAACCTAGGCAGCTAACTCTTTTAAAAGCCGTTTGCCGTATCTGCAACAGATTAACGGACCTCTTTTATTAACTCTTAAACCTCTTAACAAGGAGCTCAAAATGGACCAAGCAACACTCATCAACAAAGACGTTAACATTGTGGCTTACTACTTTAAAAATAATGCCCGCCGGCTGCGCTGCTTTCCTAAGCGGATGGAGTACGACGGCAAGCGCATCGATTTTACCGAAACTGGCTTAGTACACCCTACCAAGCAAGGCCAGCGGATGATCCACGTATTTGATATGACCGACGGTCAAGCCGACTACCGCTTGGAGTTTGACGCCCAAGCCTTAAGTTGGAAATTAGTGGCTATAACCGACACCCAATATGCCCCGGTATCAACCCAATTTGCACCTAGCTACTAATCCGGAACAGCCCCAGATACTACATATCGACCTTAACAGCTGTTTTGCCACCGTCGAGCAACAAGCCAGGCCGATGCTGCGCGGCCGGCCGTTGGGCGTGACTAACCGGCTGACTAAGAATGCCTGCGTGGTGGCGGCCAGCTATGAGGCCAAGGCCCAAGGGGTTAAAGTTGGCATGACTTTCTCGCAAGCTAAATTGCTGGCACCGGATTTAATTATGATTGAGACCGACCCGCCCAAATACCACTATGTTTACAAGAAGTTAATCAGTATTATGCGGTCCTACTCGCCGAAAATCGGCATGAAGAGCATTGACGAGGGAGTGATTGATTTTCATGGCACCCGGGCAAACATTAATACCCGGCCGCTGGCGGTCATCGGCCAGGAAATCAAGCAACGGCTGCGCGAGGAAGTCGGCAGTTGGATGAAGTGCAACATCGGCATCGCGCCCAACCGGTTTTTAGCCAAAACCGCCGCCAGCCTGCATAAACCGGACGGCCTGGATGTTATTACCCACAAAAACCTGCGCCTGACTCTCTCAGAGATGAAGCTAACCGATTTGACTGGCATCGCCGAGCGCAACCAGGCCCGGCTAAATGCCGCCGGTATTTATACGCCGCTGCAGTTTTTAGATGCCCCGGCCGCTGTGCTGGCCGCCCGGGTATTTAAAAGTGCCTGCGGCGAGGATTGGTACCAGCGGCTGCGCGGCTGGGAAGTCGATGACGTAGAGTACACCACTAAAACCGTCGGCCGCCAGTTTGTGATGGACGAGTGGCAGCCAACCGAAGAAGTGCTGCACAGCCGCCTCAGCCACTTGGCTGAAACTACCGCCATGAAGTTGCGCCACCGCGGCCTGGCCGCCCGGGGAGTTTATTTATATTTGTTATATGCCAACGGCGATGTCTGGTACGAACGCAAATTATTCAAAACTCCGGTATTCTCTGGCGCCGATGTGCTGCGCCGGTCGCTACTACTGTTTAACCGCCGGCCCAGGGATGATTGGGTGCGGATGATGGCGGTATCCTGCTACAAGCTAGAACCATCTAATGCCAACCAACTGAGCATGCTCGAAGAAATCAACCGCCAGACCTGGCTCAGCGAGGCTATGGACACCATCAATAACCAATACGGCGAATTCACTATTACTTACGCCTCTACTTTGGCGGCTAAGGGACTCATCAAACAAAAAATTCCGTTTGGCAGCACCCGCTACTTTGAACTGCTTTGCAACCGCGCCTAGGATTGATAAACCAACTGAAAAAACAGATAATAGGAGCATAAGAATAATAAAGATGAAAAATCGGTGGGATGGTTAATAGTTACTTAGTTGGCGCCTTGGGCGGCCTGGCTTTAATTGTCATTTTATTTTTGGCATTTTCTTATATTAGCCAACGCCACAAACCGCTGGGCGAACGCCAAAAAAAGAAGCTTGAACAAGAAGATATAGAGACTGATTTCATCTTAGATACCATCGAAGATGGAGTAGCTATGATTACCGCCGACGGCATTGTCCATTTGTTTAACCCGGCGGCTGGCCGGATTAGTGCTTGGGCGCCCAACGAAGCCGTCAGCTTGGATTATAAGGCGGTACTTAATTTAGTTGACGATAAAGGCCAGTCTCTACCCGACGCCAACAATGCCTTTGCCCAAGCTCTGGCCACCGGCCATAGCACCCGGGATAACGACGCTACCTTAGTGACTAAAGACGGACGCAAAATTCCGGTCTCGGTAATTGTCTCACCGGTAGCTAATACCGTTGGCCGGCCGAATGGCAGTGTGGTGGCGGTTTTTCGTGACATCGCCAAAGAAAAAGAAGAAGCCGCCCAGCGCTCGGATTTTATCAGCACCGCCTCGCACGAGATGCGCACACCACTGGCGGCTATCGAGGGCTATCTGGCGTTGGCTCTCAACCCTAAAACCGCCCAAATCGACAACAATGCCCGTAATTTATTGGAGAAAGCTAGCAACTCCACCAAGCACCTGGGCGAGCTGTTCCGCGACCTGCTAACCAGCTCCAAAGCCGAGGATGGCCGCTTAATCAGTTACCCTTCGGCCATCGAAATTGGTGAAATCTTGCAACAAGTGGCCGAGGCCGCTAAATTTCCGGCTAAGAATAAGGGCTTGGAGCTGAGTTATTCGGTCAGCGCCGACGGAGCCGGCGGCGGCTCTAAGGTCGTCAGGCCACTTTATTACGCCTACGTTGACCCCAACCGCATCCGCGAAGTCTTTCAAAATATCATCGATAACGCTATTAAGTACACCAACGAGGGGCAGGTGATGGTGCGCCTGACTGGCGATGACTCGATCATCCAAATCCAGGTCCAAGACAGCGGCGCCGGCATCCCGGCCGAAGACATCCCACATCTTTTCCAGAAATTCTACCGGGTCGATAATTCCAGCACCCGGACTGTCGGGGGTACAGGACTGGGATTATTCATCTGCCGCAAAATTACCGAGCTATACAACGGCAGAATTTGGGTGGAGAGCCAGTTTGGCAAGGGCAGTACCTTCTTTATCAACCTACCGCGCTTAAACGCCCAGCAAGCCCTAGAAATCCAGAGCAAGCAAGCCGCCACCATCAGCCCGATGGATAAGCCTCTCTAGCCAAACCGACAATCCGTTGCTACAATGAAAATTAATTAACATAAGAAATAAGCCAAATGCCAAAAATACTACTTGTAGAAGACGATAATAACTTGCGCGAAATCTTTCAGATGCGGCTGCAGGCCGAGGGCTATACCACTGTAGTGGCTGCCGACGGCGAAGAAGGCCTGGTAATGGCCATGAAAGAACGGCCAGACTTAATTATTGCCGATGTGATGATGCCCAAACTCAGCGGCTTTGAAATGGTGGAAAGCCTGCGGGCGGCGCCCGAGACCAAGAACATTAAAGTGATGATGATGACCGCCTTGGGCCAGGCCGAAGACCAGGCTCGCGGCGAAAAGTTGTACGTGGTAAAGTATTTAGTGAAGTCCCAGGTCACCCTGGAAGACTTCGCCAGGGTGGTCAAAGAAACGTTAGGTCCTGGTGACCCTAACGCCGTAGCCGCCACCCAAGACGAAGCCTCAAATAACAATCAACCAGAAAGCGAGACGCATATGCAACCCCAGGATCCATCAACCAACCCCGCTCCAGCTCCCAGCGAGCCAAGTGCCGCTCCGGCGCCTAGCGAGCCAAGTGTTAACCCAGTAAGCGGCGACGCGCCAGCTGACAGCTCGGTATCAACCGACCAGCAAAGCACCGCCGAAGAAGCAGCCGTGGTCAAGGAACAAGAGGCCCAATTTGCCGGCAGCGCCCCAGCCAGCGATGCCCCGGCTGAACCAGCCGGTCCGCCAGCTGACGTCCCGCCAGCTCCAGGTCCCGATGCTCCAGCCGCTCCGGCCCCTGGTGGTGACACTTCGACAACCCCGCCGACCGACCCAACCGCCAACGCGCTTTAAAATCAACCGACCAAAAATTAAATCACCTCTGTCAAAACAGGGGTGATTTGCTTATAATGGGGGATTGTGAGTAATAAAGTTCCCATCGTAGCGATCGTGGGGCGGGCTAATGTTGGTAAATCCAGCTTGTTTAACGCTATCCTGGGCCGTCGCGAGGCGATTATCGCTGCCGAGCCAGGCACCACCCGCGACAGCCTAACAGCTAAAGCCACGTGGGATGGTAAAGACTTTTGGTTGGTAGATACGGCTGGATTAAAAGCCGCAGAGGATGATTTTGAGTTAACCATCCAGGAGCAAATTAGCGAGGCGGCGGCTAGCGCCGACGCCATTGTAGTGGTTACCGAAGCCGACGTGCCAATCACCGAAGAAGACCGCCGGGTGGCTACTATGGCCTTAAAAAGCCGTAGGCCAGTCATATTAGCGGTCAATAAAATCGATAAAAACCAGCGCGGCGACTTGAATGAGTGGCAACGCTTGGGTATAAAGCCAATTTCAGCTACCAGTGTCACCCAAAAAATCGGCCTTGAGGCTTTATTAGATGAGATTACTAGCAAATTGCCCAAAGCCCGCATCAAGCAAGACACAAACCGGATAAATCTAGCTATCTTAGGCCGACCAAATGTTGGTAAGTCCTCACTGTTTAATTCTCTAGCTAAGAAGCAGCAGGCCTTAGTGGCCGATAAAGCCGGCACCACGCGGGACGTAAACCGCACAACTGTCCGCTACGAAGGCAAAGAGATCGAATTGGCTGATACGGCTGGTATCCGCCGCTCTGGCAAGATCGAGCGCGGGGTAGAGAAGTTTAGCGTGTTGCGGGCTTTGGCGGCTATCGAGCAATCTGACATCTGTTTGGTGTTGATGGATTCGGCCGAACTGAATGTTCAGCTAGACCAAAAAATTGCCGGATTAGTCAAAGAGGCTGGTAAGGGGTTAGTCTTAGTAGTCAGCAAGTGGGATGTTGCCGAGAAAGATGCCTACACCCGTGATCAAATCGCACCGCAAATCGCCGCCAATTTTGCTTTTGTACCTTGGGCGCCACTAATTTTCACCAGTGCCGTTACCGGCCAAAATGTCACCAAAATTTATGAACTTATTCTACAAATTGCCGAAGCCCGGCAGCAAAGATTTAAAACCACCGAGCTGAACCAGTGGCTGCGGCGGGTGGTTAACGAACATCCACCGGCCGGCTTAAAGGGCCGGACACCAAAGTTAAATTACATTGTTCAGGAAGAGAACGATTTTCCGAATTTTAAGGTGTTTGGTGCCCATACCAAATTTTTGCACTGGAGTTATAAGCGTTATTTAGAGCGTAAATTCCGCGAGGTTTGGCCATTGGCGGGTACACCATTAAAGTTCTGGTTTATCGAGAAACACTAAGCGTAGAATAGATATAAATGGCTTTGTTCCAGAAAAAACCACAGGTCCAATCCGGCGCACCGCTATACACACTGGGTGCCCATAAAACCGTTTTAATCATCGGCTTAGGCAATCCGGGCAGGCAATATACCGGCAGCCGACATAACATTGGTTTTGAAGTGCTGGACGATTTTGCCAAAAAGAATGGTTTTCCAGGTTGGCTGGCCAAAAAGGATTTAAAATGCGAACTAGCTGTTCAGAACCTGGGCGGGAACCGGGTGGTTTTATGCACGCCCACGACATTCATGAATAACAGCGGTGAGGCCGCCCAAGCGGTGCAGCGGTTTTACCGGGCTTACAACCCAAACAGCCTAGCGGTTTACGACGAACTGGCCATCCCATTCGGTCAACTGCGCACCCGTCTGGGTGGTTCTGACGCCGGTCATAACGGCGTAAAATCACTA
>JAIFWC010000055.1 GCA_019662065.1 Candidatus Saccharimonadota bacterium | reverse complement strand
GGGGAGGGCCCAATCCGCCAGTACGTTAATGAGCTTAAGGAAAGACTTTATGCTTAAGGCTGAGGACAAGTCTATGGATAAGCTGCGCAAAAACCCGGGGATAGCTTTGAGCTTATACCCACAATCCACTGACTGCCCTGATTGCTTAACAAATCAAGTATTTTTTATACGCCGCTTCCACACAAGTTTTAATCAGCTAATCGCGGCTTTTACACAGCACCAAGTCCGAGTTTTTAGTCTGTTATACCTAATTTTATCCCCACTATTCACACTCCCTACTACTACTAAATTAATAAAGGAATAATATTCATGAAGCTCCAGGTCACTCAGCAAAATCTCGCCAAAGCCCTAAGTACCGTCGCCCGCGTTGCCAACAGCCGCAATACCCTGCCGATTCTATCTAACGTACTTTTAAAGACCGAAAACAATCGTTTGAGCATCGCTGCCACTAATTTAGATATCGGGATTACCCATTTTATAGGCTCCAAAATATCCAAAGAAGGCGCCATAACCGTACCGGCCCGACTGATGCAGGACTTTGTATCCAGTTTGCCCGATAGTGTTTTAAATCTAGAGCTGAGCGATAATAAACTACACATCACCAACGACCAGTACCAGTCGACAATTAACGGCATCGTGGCCGATGACTTCCCAGTTATGCCGTCAATCAAGGATGGTGTTACCTGGAAAAGTCCGGCGGGCGACTTTAAGAAGGCATTGTCGCAAGTGGTGTTCGCCGCCAGCTCTGATGATTCGCGGCCGGTACTCAACGGCGTTTATTTCCACACCAGCGCTGGCCAGGCCGTAGTAGTAGCTACCGATAGTTACCGCTTAGCTGAGGATAAGCTCGGCAAATCAGCTAAGCCAATTAATTTTTTGATGCCAGCCACTGCCGCCCAGGATTTGCTGCGGATTATTAATGATACTGACAAAGAAGTAGTGGTTACCCACGACGACCAGCAAGTGCTGTTCCAGGTTGGCGATGTCAATCTAGTGGCTCGCCTGATTGAAGGCAATTACCCGGATTACCGCAAACTCATCCCGTCTAAGTTTTCAACCGTGGCTAAGATGGCCAAGGCTGATTTTTTGAACATCACTAAGGTCTCGGCCCTATTTGCCCGCGAAAGCGCCGGTAGCGTAACCATTAAAGCCGACAAGGATGACAAAGCCGTCAGTATTAATGCCATCGCATCGCAGCTGGGTGAAAATACCGCTAAGGCCGGAGCCAAAGTCAGTGGTGGCGGCGAAGTCACCCTTAATTCTCGCTACTTAATCGAAGCCCTCAATGCCTTTTCGGCTAACGAAATTGAGTTTTGTTTTAACGGTAAGCTGGAGCCTTGCGTACTACGCTCGGCCAGCGAGCCCAACTACATCCACCTGATCATGCCGCTTAGAAGCTAGCGGCTAAAGATTGCTAAGCTAAAGACTAATGATTAGTACGCTGCGCTTGCAGAACTTCCGTAGCTATAAGGACGCCTCCTTCGAATTCACGCCTGGTGTCAATATCGTGGTCGGGCCCAACGCCAGTGGCAAAACCAATTTACTAGAAGCTGTATTAGTGCTGGCCCGCGGCAGCTCTTACCGGGTACGCGATGCCGAGCTGATCCATTTTACTAAGCCTTGGGCCCGGCTGGATGGCTATTTTGAAAAACACAACCGCACGCTCAAGCTACAGCCGCCGGATAAGACCTTTATCATCGATGATAAGCCATACAAACGTTTAAGCTTAGAGCGGACGGTGCCGGTGGTGTTATTCGAGCCCAATCACTTGCAGTTGGTTAGCCGCGGCCCGGAGCAGCGCCGTGATTATTTTGATGATCTACTAGAGCGCAGCTTGCCGGCTTTCAAACCGCTATCTAATAATTACAAGCGGGCCCTGGCCCAGCGCAACGCGCTGCTTAAGCACGGCCGCCGCCAAGCCAGCCAGCAACTGTTTGCCTGGAACGTCCGCTTAAGCGAGCTGGGCTCGCAAATTGCCCTGGCCCGCCAAAACTTAGTCGATGAAATTAACCAGACCCTAGCCAAAAACTACAGCCAAATCGCCAAGCGCAAATCAAAACTAGAAATAAAATATGATAGCCAATTCTCGATTAACAACTACGCCAGCCGTTTGCTATCAAAGCTCGAGTCAAACCTAAACACTGACTTAGAGCGCGGTTTTACAGCCCACGGTCCCCACCGCGAAGATTTTTTGTTCTACTTAGAAGGCCAGACGGTAAACCACACAGCTTCGCGGGGTGAAACCCGTAGCCTGCTGCTGACGCTAAAAATTTTTGAGCTGATATTAATTGAAAAAGCCCGCGACCAAAAACCGATCTTCTTACTGGACGACGTTTTTTCGGAGCTAGACGGCTCACGCCGCCAGGCCTTGGTTGGGCGGCTCAAAAAACATCAAACCATTATTACTACCACCGACGCCGAATCGGTTCTCGAGTACTTCTCCGAATCCCACAACCTCATCCCCCTGCGCTGAATATTAGCGTTAAAGATTGGGTATGTAGTTTATGGGATAAGTGTTAGGGCCTACCCCATTTTGTTTGAGAAAATCTAAAGCCTCTTGTTTATAGGCCTTGGTTTGTTCGACATATCTAGTATAATCAGCCGGCCCATTTATGATGCCGTATGTCGTAATAGTCAACGAAAATTTCTGATTAGCATCTACCGAATAATCGATTTTGTAATGTAGGTTCTCCTTGGGAAGCTTGGATATTATGGGATATTTCTTAATCAAAATAGTTTGTAATCTCTCCGATTCAGCACCGCCAGCAGCTTCCCTCTGTTTTTGTACGTCTGGGTGTTGGAGTAACCAAGTTCTCGCGGCCTGAGAATTCGCGGCAGGCAACATATAGATTACGGTACCAGTTTGAATATCATCAGTGTTGATGTTCTTTGTGTCCCTATCAAAGTCTTGTCGACTGGCTTCAAGCTTATGCGAGCCTTTGGTTAGATATAATTTACCGGCCGCTGTAACCTTGCCATCTACAGTCAATGAAGAGTCGCTTGGCAATACCGCAACTTTTACAGCTATTTGACCTCTATGTTGGATATAACTAACAATATTAAAACTCAAGATAATGGCAACGAATAACCCCAAAATCAGCAAACTGAGCTTTAGGTTTTTATTCATAGCTGTTTATCCTCCACTCTTTAATCTATACCATGTAAAATCACTAAAATTATCAGCCCGGCTGGCCATTGGCGCTCGCCAAGATCGACCGGTAGTGCTGAACGAAGCGGAGGCAGAATTACCATTAAACCCAAGCTGCGAGTCTACATACATGTAGGTATGAACGCTATTTATAGCTATATCGCCTGGCTGAAGATCGGGTGTACCTCTGACATTAGAGAGTCTTTGATACTTATTAGGATTAGAATCCAGGTATTGCTGTTGAGCTATAGTGTTACCATTTGCCGAGTTGTAGTTGGGGTCGGCTTTACTGTCTCTCATTACCCGCGTGACAAACGCACCACAGTCTACCCCAACCCAGGTGCCGCCAATCGTACAAGTGCCTCCAAGGTATTCTCCATTCTTACTAGCTGCTGCCATAGCCGCTACATAGGAAGGTTTTTCCTTACAATAGTTGGGTGGGTGGTAATCGGGCCAAGCATAGTTTATAGCAGTT
>JAIFWC010000054.1 GCA_019662065.1 Candidatus Saccharimonadota bacterium | reverse complement strand
GGGAACTAGGTGTATAATTGAAGCATTATGCAAACAGCCAAACGGTTCGTACTCAGCCTATCAACCCTTTTACTAGTTAGCGGTGTAGCCCTAGCCGTTCCAGCCTCAGCTAATGATGGTACCAGTGGCCACGCCAGCGCCGAGTCCGGTACAACTGGCGGCGAAACCGAAACCGAGGTCGAAACTCATGCCGGTACGCTTAAAGAACAGTTTAGGCTTAACGCCCAAGCCGACCTCGCCGCCAAGAAGGCCCAAATTAAAGAGCGCACCCAAGAAGAGCGTCTAAAGTCTTGCGAAGCCCGCAAGGCTAACCTCAGCAAACGGATGGATAACGCTGTCCGCCATGCCCAAAACCATAAAGCTGTATTTGATAAAATCTACCAGCGCGTCAAAGACTTTCACGACAGCAAAAGCCTAAATGTCGATAATTACGACGCGCTGGTAGCCAACGTCGATAAGGCCCAGGCCAATGCTGCGGCCAGCATCGAAGCCCTCCAATCACTGGATATCAGTGTAGATTGTACTTCTCAGACTGTAGCCAGCAGTATCAGCACCTTCCAGCAAGCAGTTAAAAGTACCCGCGATTCCCTTAAAACTTACCGCAAATCGATTACCGAGCTTATCACAGCCCTAAAGGGCGCCTCGACCTCAACCGACAAATCTACTAATACAGATACTAACTCTAATGAAACCAGCCAATAGGAGGTTTTAAATAAATGAAGCGTAAACAAAACGGATTTGCCCACTTAGCACTCATCCTGCTCTTGATGGTAGTGGCAGTGGTCGCCTTTGCCGGCTACAAAGTAGTTAAGAATCGCCAAGATAACACGGCCGCCAATCAGACTAGCACATCTTTAATCCAATCAGCAGGGGTTATTAAAAGTAGCGCCGACCTCGATAGCGCCACAACTACACTTAATAACCAAAACGTAGATAACGACCTCAATCCCGACCAGCTCAACAGCGACGTCAGCGCCCTCCTATAAAATTTTTAGTTCCCTGCCCTCCAGGAATACTTGACTTGTTAAGTATTTTTGCGATACCATAAGCTTTATGAGGAGTGTGCGGAGTTCTAAAAAATCTAATTTCCCTCCCCTGCTCCATTTGTCGTATGTTTTACAACAATCGGCTGATGAGATTTTAGAGCGCGAAGCTGGGGTAGGGCTATCGGCTGCCCGTATCATGAGCGCCCTGAGTCTCTCTAAACCGTCTTCGCAGCGGCTAGTTGCCATGGAGTTACGACAGACCGAGGCTAACGTTAGCCGCCAGCTCCACAACATGAAAAAGCACGGCCTAGTCAGCATTAGCCGCAACAAAAAGGACAGCCGCCAGCGCGATGTTACCTTGACCGCTAAAGGTGCCCGCCACTACCAGCAAGCCGAAAAACTGCTCAAAAAACAGCAGACCCAGTTCTTAAGGACACTCAATGCCAGCGAAGTCGCTGCCATGGAACAAGCCGCCCAAAAGTTGTCCTAAAAAGCATAAACATATTGCCAAAACTTATCACAAATGATATAATAAACGGTGAGAAAACAGATAGTTCATCCGCTCCTTGAAGCCTTAAGCCGAAGCTTTTGTGAAATAGCAAAACGAGGCAAAGGCGTAGGCTTCGACGAGGGGCTGAATTTTAAGCTCGACGATTGTGCACATTAACAAATTTGCATGGCAGGCCGGATTGATTTGCACGTTAGCCGAATCAACCAAGTAGATGCAAAAACATCTCTTAGCGAAAAACTCACTGCTTTGAATCCGTTCAGGCAGTTAGCTTTCGCACCAGCTGTAGTTTAATTTCTTACAGCCGCGCTATCTTTGACACCAGATAAAAGATCAGCGCGCCATATTATCTGGTTGCATTGGTTCAGAGTGGCCCACCCTGGACTAACCAAGCTTAATGGGCTTTAGCCGGTTTGCTTTTGGTTATTTTTATAAGCCGGCTTAAGAAAGCCTAAATAACCTAAGCCTGTAGTCAGTAAATTTGTTACCAATCGGACGTGGGGGCAGTACCCACCAGCTCCACCAAAAACGCATCAGCAACTGCTGGTGCTTTTTTGATTGTGAGAAAATTTATAGCCCTCATTAACCAGTCGTTTCACAATAGGGCTATAAGAAGGAGGGTTTATGAAATATCGGGAAATGATTAAAAAGGTCCAAAAGTACTCGGGCTTTTCGGATAGCGAATCGCAGGATGCCCTGCAGCTAATGGTTGAGAGCCTAGCGGTGCACCTAACTGAGGGCGAACGCAAAGACTTTGCCAGCCAGCTACCACAAGAGCTTAAGGATATTGCACTATCGGTGGAGGCCACCGACGAAAATTCTAATGAGGACATACTCAAGCAATTTATGGAGATCGAAAACATCGATGAAGGTCGGGCTAAAAAGCAGATTTACTCGGCCTGGAAGGCCTTAAAAGATGCTATTTCTGGCGGCGAAATTAACCATATCCGGGCTCAGCTACCTAATAGGACAGTCGCTTTTCTGCACTAAGCCATGAAAAAATGGTCAGCCACAGTTACTAAAAACAGCGACGCGCTGGATTTGGAACCGGGAGTCTTTAAAAAGTCGGATTCAAAGGCTATAGCGGCTTCTTTAAAACGCTCGGCTGAAGCCAGCACCCGTCGCAAGGGCGATTCTTACCAATCAGCGATGTCGATGCTCAATTTTTATATCAACCGGGCCGGTAAAAATTTACCTGAGCGCCAAAAGACAGTGCTCAACCAAGCCAAGGTTGAGTTGAGAAAAATCTATAAATCAGGATAGGAGGGCTTATGGCAGACAAAAGCATGGGGCGCACCCAAATTAAGCAAACCGAGCGCTTAAGCACCCAACCCGGCCGGCAATACCAGATGCGTCAACAGCCACGAACCGAAAACCCGGAGTATAAGGCGGCCGGCAAACTAAAAGGCAAGACAGCATTAATAACTGGTGGCGATAGCGGAATTGGTCGGGCCGTGGCTGTGACATTTGCTAAGGAGGGTGCCGATATTGCTATCGCTTATTTGGAAGAGGACAAAGACGCCAACCAATCTAAAAAACTAGTCGAGGGCCAAGGCGTTAGATGCATAACTGTGGCCGGAGATATTGGCGACAAAGACTATTGCGGGGGCTTGGTCCAAGCCGTCCTGGCAGAGTTTGGCAAGCTGGATATTCTAATTAATAATGCGGGCGAGCAACACCCACAGGACGACCCGTTAAATATCTCGACCCAGCAGTTGGAACAGACTTTTAGGACTAATATCTTTGGTATGTTTTATCTGACCCAGGCGGCGTTACCTTATCTGAAAAAAGGCAGCACCATCATAAACACGGCTTCTGTAACAGCCTTCAAAGGCCACCCGATCCTGCTCGATTACTCGTCTACTAAAGGCGCGATTGTGTCCTACACTCGCTCCCTATCACAAATGTTGGCTAGCAAAGGTATTAGAGTAAATGCTGTGGCGCCGGGATCGATCTGGACACCCTTAATCCCATCGACTTTTTCGCCAGGGCAGGTCAAAAAATTTGGGACAGACACGCCCTTGGGCCGGCCCGGCCAACCTGAAGAAGTGGCCCCAGCCTATGTTTATTTAGCATCAGATGACTCCAGCTATGTGACCGGGCAAACTCTGCATGTCAATGGTGGCTCAATCGTGAATCTTTTTCTCCTCC
>JAIFWC010000053.1 GCA_019662065.1 Candidatus Saccharimonadota bacterium | reverse complement strand
ATTAATGCTTTAAAAACTATAGCAGAGCAGCGATTTAATAAATGTCAAATATTAAATCTAAATAGGCGAGGCAGGGGAAAAACATAAAGATAATATGAAAGTACAAAAAGTCAAACATGTGAAAATGTCTGTGGATAACTTGTAGTTTTCACAGCACGAAAAACGACGCAAAAAAGCAACCAGCAATAAACAGTAATAAATATTTAATTAAAATAATGCGGGAGCACTAAATCGGCTTATTCTAATTAATTGACTAAGTTACCCCTGTTAAGGGAGGTATTGCTTATCAACATCTATAGTAATATATAGAGTCGTAAAATATACATTGTACGACATAGTGTGTATCGCCCAATATATCATTACCCTACGCTTTGCCATGCTTAGTTCTAGCTTCCGAATTTATTTTTTATTTAGTTTTGCCTATATTTATTGCCCCACCGGCTATATATGGCTTTTTGCACTAAACCCTACAATTTGACTAATATGTACTCGTGTTCGTAAAATGTTCTAAATGTTTAAGAATTAAAGGTTGAATGTTAGCAGGCCTGCTCTACCGCAAGTGAATGACTTGTTCGTGGTTACCCGATTGGGATGTTGGCTGAATCACAGTCGGCTGGCTGCCAGAGCCTTTGTTCCTTTTACCACCGCGCTTACCACGCCGCCGCTTAGGGTTAGTAGTTGGCTGAGCCGGAGCTCCGGCTGGTATAGATTGTAAAATGCCGCCTAGCTTCAGCGGCTGGTTTTTAACGGCTTGGGTAGCTATTCCATCGAGTGTATTAAGCTGGGCCTGGGTTTGGGGCTTGGCCGGCGGCAGCTGCGGCGTTTGGGACGCGGCATCAATGGCTAAACCGGCGTTTTTACGGACTAGTTGCTCGACCACCTCACGCTCTTGGGCATAGTGTTCGCGCGATAGTGACACTATCCGGTTGGTCAAATCCTCGGCCGGCTGTGGCAAATTAAGGGTCTTCGCCGAAAAAGCCGGCGCTTTTTCATCACTAATCATCATGGTTGTTACAAAGAAGCGGGAATGCTGCTGGATCAAATCACCAGCCTCGAACTGCGGCTCAAAATACTTTTGCAAAAATGGCGCGTCATCGGGGCTGATCCTGAAGCAAACGATGGTACCAACATTGCCAAACACTGCATTACGAACCGGCTCGCTCATCTGGGAAATATACTGGTTGGCGACTGTTAAATTAAGGCCATATTTGCGAGCCTCACTCAAAATAGTGGCAAAGGAATCAGTCGCAAAGTTTTGGAATTCGTCAACGTATAGATAGAATGGTCGGCGCTCTTCCATGGGCATATCCTGCCTGCCCATAGCTGCCAGCTGGATTTTAGTCACCATCATGGCGCCTAAAATCCCAGCGTTGTCTTCACCCATCAAGCCGCGGCTTAAATTAACTACTAAAATTTTGCCCTCATCCATAATTTTGCGGATATTGAAGGTGCTCTTAGGCTGGCCGATAATATTGCGGATCATAGGGTTGGCCGTGAAGGCCCCGACCTTATTCAATACCGGCGCCACAGCTTCGGATGCAAACTTATCGTTCCAGCTGGCAAATTCGGTTACCCAAAAGTTTTTAACTACCGGGTCGTCGATATAGGTAATTACATGAGCCCGAAATTTTTTATCAGTCAGTAGCCGGGTAATATCTAACATTGTTGAGTTGGGAAAGTCCAATAGAGCTAGCAGACTGTAGCGTAGGATATATTCCAGGCGCGGACCCCAACTTTCGGCAAACAGCCGCTTTAAAACCCCTACCAGCTCAGAGCTGATATGGCCCTTTAGTGAGGGGTCGTTAATCTCGAGTGGGTTAAAACCAATCGGATAGCTGGTATCGGCCGGGTTGAAATAGACTACATCATCTAAGCGGCGCTGCGGTATAAAATTAAGCACATGCTGGGCGTAATCGCCGTGCGGATCAATCACCGCGAAGCCCTGGTCGTAATAAATATCAGACAGCGTCAAAAGCTCCAAGGCACCTGATTTACCGGTGCCAGTCTGGCCTAGTATATATATATGGCGGCCGCGGTCTTCGCGCTGAAATCCAAAAACGGTGTTGGTGCCTCTAAAATTGGTGACGCCCACTAAGCTAATGTCTTTTTCGTTGCCGGGCTGCTGGATCGGTACGTTGGACGGCGGCTCGGCGGTTTTAGTAGTGGCCCAGACGATATTGGGCGTCTCGACAGTCGTATGCGGCAAATGAAACAAACTGGCCAGCTCTTCAATATTCAAGATGTAGCCCTTATCTACAAAGAAACGGGTTTGGTATTCCAGCTGCTTGTCACGGTTAAAATTCGATAATTTGGCCTCAAAACCATTCAGGTTAGTAGTGTTGAACTGCTTAAAGGCTCCCACCAACGCCTGCATCCGTAGTTTAGCGGTGTGTTGGTCATGGCCAGCATATACCAGTCGAATTTTAACCTGGTAGCCCAGCTTATTGCTCTTCTCTTCTATAGCCGTAATGCGCGATTTGTCGCGCTCGGAAATTTCTGGTGGTTTGGTTTCGCCGGTGCTGGTGGGTGGCCTGATCAAGGCTGCAAAAACTTCGGCTGCATAACCACTACCGGCACCAGACCCAAACAGTCCCCCGCCCCGCTTGATTTTAGCCACCATACGGGCGCCTTTACGGTGCCAGTCATCGTGCACCGGCCTAGCCATAATTTGAATCCACATCTCTTCATCTTCTTTATCGAGTTTAGCTAGTGTGGCGGTAATGGCTGCCAGCGGGTCGACTTCAAAGCTGGGAAAGGTCTTGATGGGGATGGTTTCATCAGTCGTAAGGGTTAGCTCAGTGCTATGGATCACGGTTTGGTGTAGCTGCCGATCAGCGTAATCTTCTTCTTGCTCAAAAATTTGGACGGTTGGGTATTGGGCGTAAATCTGACCTTCTACGAACGCTTGTAGGTGCTTAGGCGTCCAGATATAAAACCGCAAGCGCTGGCCAATGGCCGCTACTTCCAAGCTAATGTGCTCCTGCAGTGTACCCGATAGCTTTAGTTCGCGCTTAGTACGTAAAATACCGTGTAGAGCGGCCAACATTTGCTCGGCTGCCAGCTCTTTCTTGTCGTTCGTCCGTGGCACCTCCAGCATCAGCAGCGTATGGTCATGCGCTGCTTCGATCTTTTTGCTGCTATTAATAAACAATCCCATAAGCCTTTTTATTATACGCCAGAAACCCCTTGTGTTATAAGATGACGCCCTGGGATTTAAGCGGCCAGTGTGTATGTCGCTTTAGCGACCCGTTTAAACTGAGGCTTACTCTGTAAATTGAGTAAAATAGTGGTTTCCTTGACGTGGCGGCTTTTGAGTACCCGGCGGACGATTTCGTCGCGGTGCAATGGGCCGCCTTCTTTGCGCAACACTTCGGCAATTACATCTGATACGGTGCCTTTTTTAAAGCCCCATTCCTTGAGGGCATAAATACCGCGGCCAATCAGCACAAACCGTGGATCCTTAATCAGCTCGTTATGGATTGCTTGGGTGGTAACATCCTTGCGCTTTAAATTACTGCCCTTAATGGCTTCGGCAATCTCGTTAAAGTGCATCGGCTTTTTATTGTCATGCAAAATCACATAGATCTTGTCGCGGATATTCTTTGGGTTAACCATCGGCCACTTAACTAGGCCCCATCGGCCGTTCAGGCTAGCTATATTTTTACCCC
>JAIFWC010000052.1 GCA_019662065.1 Candidatus Saccharimonadota bacterium | reverse complement strand
AGGGAAGAAGGAGGGCAGCTTCCGCACGTCCTTACGCTTAGCAAACTTGGAAGAATCTGCAAGCAGGATCTTCCAAATTTGACCCATCCATTAGCTAAATGGATATAATGAGGCAACATGGAAACACGAGATATTTATCCTATCAGAGTACCCGATGCTATGCGGCTGAAGTTTCCAGATGGTACGGTTGTTGAATACCCCAAACAAACTATCCAGGCTTTAACAGAAATCGCTGTTAGGAATTCACTTGGCTACGGAGCAGCACTAGTTCAATCAATCGCAAATGAGAAATTCCTTCTTGATCAGGAACAATCCGGAGCTAAGCTGATTGTAGAGTTATCAGATGGCACATTACGGAGGCTCGAGCGCAGCCCAATAGAATAATAAAGCGTTCAAAGCCGGGTGTATAATTGGATTAGCGGTTAGTAAAACAGAAAAGCAGTTAAAATTCTTACCGCGCCGGCAGCCATTCTTAGCTATTTTTCAGTTAGACTTGCCACAATAGCTGGCGGCCAACAACAAACAATTTAAACCAAAGGAGAAGCCTCACATGACCGAGCAGAATTTAAGTGATAAAGAACAGATAAAAGAGATCGTTACCAGCGTGGCCCAACTGCAGGATATGAAGCAGTGGGAACGCCTGGAAAATTATTTTGTTAAGAAGCCTTACGTTGATAACAAATCGATCAGCGGCGAAATGCCGGCCATGATCCCTAAAAAGCGGCTAATTGACGGCTGGCGCCGTGAAATCGGCAGCTACTTTTACGCTACTCGCCACTTTATCAAGCGGCTAGCCGTGCGGATGGTATCCAGCCGCCGGGCAAAGGTTAGCACCTCGGTTGAGCATGTGCACTACGTGGCCGACCGCGGCGACCGCTACGTGTGGACTGTCCGAGGCACCATCGACTACATTTTGGTCAAAACCAGTACCGGCGGCTGGAAAATCAGCCAAATGGTATTCAGACTACAAGACCAAGCCGTTAGGCCTTTAGGCGTAGCTGCCTAAGGGGAATTTGGATCGTTTAGGGCGCCAGGAGGAATTCCTTCTCCCGCGGGTTTGCCTTGGCCGACATTTTTCATAACTTTACCCAAAGTTACAGTTGGGCCTGAGGGGCCCGAGTAAACGCTAACTGGTCCGCCTCGATCATCAATAGGACGAAAGACTATTTTTTCATCAAAGTATTCTCTTCTTTGTTTAATAACTTCCAGTAGCCTTTGCGGCGACAGTATCAATGAAGTTCTATACCTAAGTTCTTCAGGTATATCCTGGTAGCTCTCCGTCATGTTTTGATAATACTCCTCTCAAATTTAGGCTACAATAAAGTAATGAAAATGGTGGGATTGCTTTGAACGTACTGATTATTTATGCGCACCACGAGCCGACGTCGTTCACGGCGGCGATGAAGAATATCGCGGTGCAAGCCCTGGAAGCTGATGGCCACAATGTGGTGGTCAGTGATTTATATGGCCAGGGATTCAGTGCCGTAGCCCAAAAATGGGATTTTGTGACCACTAGCGGCAACCACTTTAATTACATGTCCGAGCAAAAGCACGCCGCTAATTTACAGATGTCTTTTTCGCCGGATATTTTGGGTGAAATTCAAAAGCTGCAGGCAGCTGATACTTTGTTAATCATTTCGCCCATCTGGTGGTTTAGCGTACCGGCCATCCTAAAGGGCTGGTTTGACCGGGTATTGGCCATGGGGGTGGCTTGGGACACCGGCAAGTTTTATGAAAACGGCTTGATGCGCGGCAAGCAGGCCATGCTGCTGATGGCCGGTGGCCATCCGGCCGAATATTACAAGGTTAATGGCCGCCATGGGGCCAACCCCAACCAGATATTGCACCCGATTAACCACGGCACGCTGGCGTTTTGCGGCTTTAATGTCCATGAGCCGTTCGTAGCCCTAAATGTCATAAGCGCCAATAATCTCAGTCGCGAAAAAGCCCTAAAAGATTTGGAGTTTCGAGTAAAAAATATCCCGCACAGCCCCCAATGGCTAACCCTCTACGCCTAGGTTCCAAATTTTTTGACCGAAGAAAAGGCCTGTTGTAAGCGGACTAGTTCGTCGAACATTTTTTTGAGGTTGTCATTGGCGCTGGCGTGCGATGGTTGGCCTTCCGGAGTAAAGGCGTCTCTGGAAATATTGGGGAAATAAATAGCGTTGGCCACCTGGAACAGGCCGAGTTCTACCGCCACTTGGCGCAGGCCTTCTACAGCCCGGGCGCCGCCGGTAATATTGCCATAGCTGACAAAAGCCACTGGCTTATCGCCCCATTCGCGGCCGACCCAGTCCAAGGCGTTCTTTAAAACCCCCGGATAGCCATGGTTATACTCGGGCGTAACGATTAAGTAAGCTTCGGCTTGGCCAACCCGCTGGGCCCAGGCTTTGCCTTCGGCGTAGGTGTACTCAATTCCTTGGGCATACATCGTAAACGGGCTTTCGAGCTCGTCAAAATAAGGCAGGTTGAGTTGCTGCAAATCAACGTAATCAATTTCAAAACGGCTGTCGGCCTGGGCGGCTGCTAGCACCCATTTGGCCACCACTTCGCCACGCCGGGCCTTACGGCTGCTACCTAAAATTATCATCAGCCTCATTAGGCTTAATTCTACATCAGCTTCAGCCAGTGCCGAAACTGTTATTATTAATTTATGCAGGAGTTAGCCCAGGCCATTAAAGTTGCCGCCAAAAAGCTGTTTGATGCTGGGATTGAGCCGGAGCTGACCAGGCCCGATGAGCGCTTTGGCGACTACGCCACCAATGCGGCGCTGCAGCTGGCCAAACAAGCTGCCAAAACTCCCAATGAAATCGCCCAGCAGTTGATTGGCCAGCTGCAAAATACGCCTGGCATCCAGGAAATCTCAATCGCCGGCCCAGGCTTTATAAACTTCAAATTAACTGATGAGGCTTTAGCCAAAGCGGCTTTTGCGGCTACCGAACTATCTAAACCGAACGCCGGGCAGGAAATTCTGGTCGAATTTGGCGATCCCAACCCCTTTAAAGAGATGCACGTCGGCCACCTTTATACATCAATTTTGGGCGATGGCATATCGGGCCTGCTAGAGGCTAGCGGCGCCACTGTCCAGCGGCTGAGTTACCATGGCGACATCGGCCTGCACGTCGCTAAGTGGCTGTGGGCTGTCAACCAACAGTTTGGCTGGGACACCGAGGCTGCCAGTAAGGCTTTACACGAGCAATCCGATAAAGGCATTGGCCATTATTATTCATTGGGAGCCAAAGCCTATGAAGAGGATGAGCAGACCAAGGCTGAAATCGATGCCATTAATAACCAGGTGTATGCCCACAACGATGCCGGGCTGGACCGCATGTATGAACTGGGACGCAATTTAAGTTTTGATAAGTTTGACAAAATACTTGACTTGTTAAGCATTTCTTACCAAAAGCGCTATTTAGAGAGCCAGTCGGCCCAAAAGGGGACAGAGGTAGTTAAGCAAAATGTTGGTAAGGTTTTTAATGAAAGCCAGGGCGCCGTGGTTTATGAAGGCGAAAAGGCTGGGCTGCACACAAGGGTCTTCTTAACCTCGCGCGGCCTGCCTACATATGAAGCTAAAGATCTAGGCTTAGCCGAGCACTCCATTATTATCACTGCCCACGAGCAAGCCGAGTATTTTAAGGTGATGCTAGCGGCACTGGCCGAGATTGATAAACCCACAGCCGACAAAACCACTCATCTGGCGCACGGCTTTTTATCGCTAAGCAGCGGCAAAATGAGCAGCCGTGGGGGCAATGTTTACGCCGCCATCGATTTACTGCTAGAGGTCAAAGACGCAGTACACAATCAGTATCCCGATTCACCAGTTAAGAAAGACACCACCATCGCTGCCGTAAAATATGCCTTTTTGAAGCACCGCCTGGGCAGCGACATCGTGTTTGATGTCCAGGAATCGATCAGCCTGGAAGGTAACAGCGGCCCCTATTTACAGTACGCCCACGCCCGGGCTCAAAGCATTTTGAGCAAAGCTCAAGGGGTAGACAGCAGACAGCAGACAGCAGACAGTCTAGACGCAAATGAAAGAAGCCTGGCTCGCAAAATTGGCGAATACCCGGAGATTATCCAAAAGGCCGTCAGCGAGCTGATGCCGCATCACGTGGCCAATTATCTCTATGAACTGGCTCAAGAGTTTAACCGCTTTTATGAGAAAAGCCGGATTATCGGCGATGAGCGGGAAGCTCAAAGACTACAACTGGTGCAGGCCTATCAACAAGTCCTTCAAAGCGGGCTTGGTATCCTCAACATTGCCGCCCCAGAGCGCATATAGCTTTTGGCTACTTAGCGGGCTATAATTCAAGCTATAAAATAAGGAGACCAAAATGATTTTAGTCAAAGTGTTAAAACGAAAAGACGCCTCATCGGTAGTAGTGGCTGTAGCGGTTGGGCTCGTCATCTTTACATTTGTAAGCAGCATAACTGAGCGATTGGCCAGCCGGCTAAGTTCTCGCAACCCCCAGCCAGTTGTAGACTGGCACTCACAGTACCTATACCCGCTGGTTTTGGCGGTTTTAGAGCTGTTAGTTTTGGAAATCTTGGGTTGGTTATATGTTTGGGCAGTCGTGGGGATGAAGAAAAAGTAAGG
>JAIFWC010000051.1 GCA_019662065.1 Candidatus Saccharimonadota bacterium | reverse complement strand
GGGAAACATTTTTGGCTAAGACTGGGGTAGCATCGCGGCGGGGCGCCGATGAGCTGATTAAAGCTGGCCGCATATCTGTGAATGGCCAAATTGGCCGGTTGAACGACGATGTGTCAGAAAACGACATCATTTTAGTCAACAGCAAACAGGTTAAATTGCGAAAAAGTCGCTATATTTTACTAAATAAGCCAGCTGGCTATATCACTACGCTTAAGGATCCGCACGGACGGCGAAAGGTAATAGACCTTATTAAATTGGATCTACGGGTCGTACCCGTAGGTAGGCTGGATTATGACACTACCGGAGCCATTTTATTAACTAATGACGGCCAGTTGACGTACCATTTGATGCACCCGAGTTTTAAGGTCGATAAGGTTTACGAGGCTGAAGTCGATGGCCCTGTCACTGAAGAAATACTTAACAAGTTAAGTATTGGGATCGATTTGGATGACGGTAGGACTGCTCCGGCCAAAGCTAGACTGCTAGGAAATAATAAAATCGAACTAACTATCCATGAAGGCCGAAGGCATCAGGTTAAGCGAATGCTGGCAGCGGTTGGGTTGCAAGTCGAAACATTACATCGATCAAAATATGGCCCGCTTACTCTAAACAGCCTTAAACCCGGCCAATGGCGCGAACTACCGACGCTGAAGTCCGGAAATTAACCTAAAATTCTTATCTGTTTATGGTTAATAATCTAACAGATAAATCAGTCCGTTTAATCTTTAATGTATGGTGCAAATCTAAAGAAGGGAGCAACTATGGCAAAGAAGATGATAGGATTCGCGGCCATGAAGAAAAATGATCCAAAAAAATTTGCAGACATGCAAAAGAAAGCTTTGGAAGCCCGCCGCATGAAAAAGGCTATGTAAATAGCGCTTAGCGACAAAGAGGTTCAGCATTGGGCTGGGCCTCTTTTATATTGCTATACTTTAAGCATGAAAAAACTGGCCCGCAGGGCTGTTGCCGCAATCCTTGGTTACCAAGTCCGCAGGCTTTGTAAGAAAAACCAAATAAAAGTCATAGGTGTTGTGGGCAGCATTGGCAAAACCAGCACTAAACTGGCTATCGCCAGTGTTTTAAAAGCTGAATTTAGAGTGCAATATCAAACGGGTAACTATAACGACCTCGTAAGCGTACCTTTGGTGTTTTTTGGCGGCGAGCTGCCAAGCTTGTTTAGCCCAATGGCCTGGTTAGCAGTCTTTAGACGCAATCAAACAGTGCTGCGCCAACTATATCCGTATGATGTGGTGGTTTTGGAGCTTGGCAGCGACGCCCCGGGGCAGATTAGCCAGTTTAAGAAATTTCTGAAGCTAGAAATCGGCGTAGTTACGGCCATAACTCCAGAACATATGGCTTTTTTTGGCAGCTTAGATGAGGTGGCTAAAGAAGAGTTAGCGATCGATCAGTTTTCAAGTTTGGTGTTAGCCAACAAAGATCTTTGCGACGATAAATACCTAAAGCCAATGGGCGAACATTTGACCTATGGGATGGGCAGCGGCGCCGATTATAAGCTCGAGGCCAGCAATGGCCGGATATCAGTGTCATCGGGCGGCCAGCAGCTTTTATATATCACAGACGACGACCTATCAAAGCCAGAGCTTTACAGTATGCTGGCTGCCGTATCAGTAGCCTACAAGCTCGGTATGCAGCCCGAAACAATCGAAAAAGGCTTAAAAAATATCAAACCAGTTAATGGGCGCATGCAAAAATTAGCTGGCATAAATAGTTCAATAATCATCGACGATTCGTACAACTCCAGCCCAGAAGCTGTAAAAATGGCGTTAGATGCCTTATATAAGAGCAGTGCTACCCAAAAAATTGCGCTCCTGGGCAGCATGAACGAACTTGGAGCTTATTCTGAAACCGCGCACACCGAAATTGGCACTTACTGCGATCCGGTACAGCTGGATTCAGTAGTGACCATCGGTAAAGATGCCAATCAGTATTTGGCCAAAGCCGCCGAGCTAAAAGGCTGCAAAGTCCATAGGTTTGATAGTCCCTACCAAGCTGGTGAATTTATAAAATCAGTTATCAAACCCAAGGCTGCAGTTTTAGTAAAAGGATCCCAAAACGGAGTGTTTGCCGAGGAAGCTATCAAACCACTGCTGGCTAATCCGGATGACCAGTCAAAGTTGGTCAGGCAGTCGGCTGAGTGGCTAAAAATTAAAGAACAAGCCTTTAAAGTATGAGGATATTAGTGCTTGGTGGTGGTGATTCCCCGGAACGGGAGGTTTCGCTGCGTTCAGCCAAAGCCATAGCCGAAGCCGCCCGGGCAGCTAACTTTGAGGTTTTAGAAGCTGACCCAAAAGATAATTTATCGATCCTGGATAATTTGCCGGACGACACAATCATTTTTCCGATCCTGCACGGCGCTGGTGGCGAAGACGGACAAATTCAGCGGGAATTTGAGCAACGACATTTGAAGTACTTAGGCAGCGATAGCCAATCGTCGGCCGAGTGCTTTGATAAATGGTTAACCAGGCAAAGATTGGAATCAGCTGGGATTCCGATGCCGGCTGGCGTATTGGTTTCGAAGAACACCTATAAATCCCAGCCACTAGCCAAAAAACCACACGTCTTAAAAGTACTGCGGGGCGGGTCCAGTATTGGTACACTTTTAGCCCAAAATCCGAATAAAGTTACTGATTTTGAAGTCGAATCACTGTTTACGCTCGATACCAACGCCGAGCTAGAAGAATTCATTGAAGGCACAGAGGTCACTGTGCCCATCCTGGATGAGACAGCCTTGCCGGTAATTGAGATCGTACCGCCGATAGGCGAAGAATTTGATTACGAAAATAAATATAATGGCCGTACCCAAGAAATCTGTCCACCACAAACTGTTTCGCAGGATCTCCAAACAAAATGTCAAGCATTGGCCGAAACAGTCCACAAAACTATGAATTGTCGTCATTTATCAAGGGTCGACATAATGATTAATAAGCACGGCAAACTCTTGGTCTTAGAAGTTAATACAATGCCTGGCCTCACCGACCAAAGCCTGTATCCTAAGTCAGCGGCCGCTAACAGGATAACCATGTCCGAGTTGGTTAAGCGATTTGTCGATATGGTCCAGCGGGACTATAGTAACTGATTATGGCAAAATCTTACCCCAAAGTTTTCTTTGGAAACAAGATTATCGAAGCCGACGCGGCCAGTCTTAGTGTGATGAGTTCGGCGGTTTTATACGGACTGAGTGTTTACACAGTCTTCCCGATTTTTGTCGCCAAGGACGGACAGCTAGCGGCGTTTAGGCTGCAAGACCATTACGCCCGACTGTGTGAATCAGCCAAAATCATCGGCATAGATGGGTTTGTTGGCCACTGGGATTTTGAAAAGTTTTTAGCAGTCGTACAGCAACTAGTAGATTCCAATAAACTAAAGACCGATACTTTTGTCAGAGCCACGATTCATGTTGATGAGCAGCTGCCGGGTACTCGTTCCCGCGGGCTCCACACCGTTTTTAGCATGTTTGCTTATGAAGCTGAGCTAATTGTGCCGCAAACCGGTGCTCGGTTAAAAACCAGCGTATGGCGGCGGGTGCCGGATTATTCGATTCCATCAAGGGCTAAAGTTAATGGCGCTTATGTCAATTCGGTACTGGCTAAACAGGATGCGATTGATAGCGGCTACGATGACTGTATTTTTTTAGATGCCTTTGGGCACGTCTGCGAATTAAGTGCAGCTAATATATTCCTGGTACGCCAAGGCAAGCTTATCACTCCCGATAAAACCTCTGATTTATTAGAAGGCATCAATCTCTCTCC
>JAIFWC010000009.1 GCA_019662065.1 Candidatus Saccharimonadota bacterium | reverse complement strand
GGGAAAGTGAAGGCATAGGTTCCAGCGGTGGTCGGTGTACCAGCTAGGGTCGAGCCAGTAAAAGACAAGCCGTTAGGCAGCGTGCCTTGGGTGACCCTAAGGCTATATGGCGGGTTAGAACCACCGGTTGTACTAAAGGATTGAGTGTAGGCCGGGCCAACAGTCGCCGTCGCTAAGCTAGCCGGTATGATAGCTAAAGTGCCATTGACTGTGACGGTAGCCGAAGCACTGCCAGAACCCCCAGGACCTGTGCAAGTTAAGGTATAGACGGAATTTTGGTTAATGGCTCCAGTGCTAGTTGAACCAGTGGTTGGCTGGGAGCCAGACCAGGCACCACTAGCCATACAAGTATTAGCGTCGGTTGAAGCCCACGTGAGGGTCGAGGAGCCGCCGGCACTAACATTGGTAGGTGAAGCGCTAAGAGACACAGTGGGGGCTGGGGTAACAGCGCTAGGACCAAAGAAGTTAGAGACATCTATATAAAGGTCGCGCGTGCAGCTATTACGGCTGTTGCCGCGAGTTTTATTGTAGTCATTAGTAAAGCTCAAGGCTACGCTATGGGTTCCGGCATTAAGGTTAACCGAGGCTGAATATGAGGCCCAAGCTGTGGAGGATACCGCCATATTGGTCATAGTATTAGAGCCATCGATAGCCATAGTCATAGTTGGTGCCCCAGAGCACTGCACGCCCTTGGCGACAACTGTCAGCGAAGTGACGTTGGATGGCAGGTTAAGGCTGCCGGTAGCAGTGCCGTTTGTAGATATAAATACGGCTTTGCCACTGCTGGCGCTGGTATCAGTAACTACTGAGCCGCTGACCGGTAAGATCATTTGTTCGGCTTCGAGTGTAGCTACTAAGGGAGCAGAGGCAAAGGTGCGATATAAAATATAGCCGCCAATCACGGCAAACACTAGTGCAAAAGCTATGAGTTGATTGCGTGAAAAACTAGTCCGTTTAAAAGGCGACCAAGCCGCCACGGATTTAGAGCTGTTACTTGGATCCATTTTTTTCTCTTTCTTAGGTTTTGGGTTTTTTGCCATATTCTAGGCTTATTATTCTTATGCCTAATTATAGGCTAGAGGTGGTTTATGTCAAACCCTCCCCTTATCCACAGTTTTTCTATAAACTTAGATAGTTATGGATAACCAGGAGCAGAAATTGCGCCAAGAGTATGCCGGCCTCGAGCGACAGCTTGAGGACCCGGCTATTTATTCGTCCAAAGATTATCCTAAACTGGCTCGCCGTCAAGGTGAGTTAGATAAAATACTTAGTTTGTTTGACCAAAAAAAGACTTTAGTGGCTGAGCGGGCTGATGCTAAGTCTATGGCTGCTAGCAGCGAGCCAGAACTGGCTGAGCTGGCTCAAAGCGAAGTTGAGGACCTGCAAGCACAACTGGAGGCCAATGAAACAGCCTTAATGGAAGCTTTGCTGCCCAAGGATCCTAATGACGAACGTGACTGTATTATTGAAATCCGGGCGGCGGCTGGCGGTGATGAAGCCAGTTTGTTTGCTGGTGATTTGTACCGTATGTATAGCCGTTGGTGCGAAACGCATAGTTATAAGACCGAGTTGATTAGCGAGAGCCCGTCCGAGGCCGGCGGCTTTAAAGAAATCATTTTTATGGTGCGCGGCGAAAACGCTTACCGAATGCTTAAGTTCGAAGCCGGCGTGCACCGTGTGCAGCGGATCCCGGTCACTGAAAGCCAAGGCCGAATCCATACCAGCACCGTCACTGTTGCCGTTTTGCCAGAAGCCGAAGAAACCGATATTGAGATAAAGCCAGAAGACATCCGGGTTGATGTCTTTAGGGCCAGTGGCCATGGCGGCCAGAGCGTAAATACCACCGATTCGGCGGTACGGATTACCCACCTGCCCTCTGGCATTGTAGTGAGCCAGCAAGACGAAAAAAGTCAGATCAAAAACCGTGACAAAGCCATGAAGGTCCTGCGTTCGCGCCTATTAGCCCAAAAAATCGAAGACGAACAAAAACAGTTAGGCGATGCCCGCCGCTCCTTAATTGGATCTGGTGACCGGGCTGAAAAGATCCGGACTTATAACCTTCCGCAAGACCGCATTACCGACCACCGGATTAGCTATAGCCGCTCCAACCTGCCAGGCGCCCTAAATGGAGACATCGATGATTTGATTGAGCAGCTACAATCCAAAGAGATGGAGCTGCTAAAGTCAGGCCAATGAAATACTTAATCACCGGAGTGGCTGGTACAGGCAAAAGCACGTTGGCCAAAGAACTACGGCGGCGCGGCTACGCGGCTTACGATGTAGAAGAAGGCTTCAGTTATTATGTTGATAAGCAAACCGGTGAACGCTGCGCATACCCCAAGCAGCCTTCTCAGGAATGGTACGACCAGCACGAGCGGGTTTTCGATGAAAAAGTTTTGCTGGGTCTGCTCAAAAAGCATGCCCACGAGCCTCTTTTTATCTGTTCAATTACTGCCAACCAGGCCAAGTTTTACCCGCAATTCGACAAATTATTCTTATTAACTGCTTCCGATGACATCATCACCCATCGCCTGGGCACCCGGACCAATAATTACTTTGGGAAGCATCCGCTGGATTTGCAGCGCGTGATTGGCCGGCACCAGCAATTTGACGACGAGCTTTTGGCGCTGGACGCCATTCCGATTGACGCTTCGTTGCCGATTGAGCAGATGACCAATAAAATCTTGTCTTATATAAATGAAGCTTAGCCAGGTTTTAGTTGCCAGCGAGGCCAAATTAAAAGCCGCTGGGATTAGTTCGGCGCGGCTGGATATTTTAATTTTGCTAGAAGACGCTCTGCATAAAGACCGGGCCTGGCTGTTAACCCATCCGGAGATAGAGGTCAGTGATTCGCAGACCAGGCGCCTGGAGCGCAAGCTGGAACGCCGGGCGCGGCACGTACCGTTGGCCTACATTCGTGGCCATACCGAATTTTATGGCCGCAGTTTTAAGGTTAACCGCCACGTGCTGGAGCCACGCCCGGAGTCCGAGACTATGATCGAGCTGCTCAAAAAGCTGCGCCTGCCATTAAACCCGGCAATAGCTGATGTGGGTACCGGAAATGGCGCTATTGGTATTACAGCCGCCCTGGAAATTCCTAGCTCAATAGTTGATTTATACGATATTTCGTCCGGCGCGATAGCTGTGGCTAAACACAATATTCATTTGCACGAGCTTAGGCTGCACGTGCGCAAAATGAACCTACTCAGCCGGCCACTGCGACCATACGATGCCATCTTGGCCAACCTGCCATATGTACCCGATAAATGGCAAATTAATGAGGCAGCGATGGCCGAGCCAAAAATCGCCATCTTTGGCGGACCGGATGGCCTAGATGTTTATCGCAAGTTTTTTCACCAACTGCAGCGTTTTACCTGGAAACCTGAGTACGTTTTGACCGAAGCCTTGCCGCCACAACACCCAAAACTAACAAACATAGCCGTCGAGCACGGTTTTCGACTATTAAAAACCGGCGATTTTATTCAAGTTTTCACCCCAGTCAAAATTACTTAACTAGTTAAGTATCTAGTTTTTCCAAATTTGTAAGATCGTGCTTTAGCAGATTCTTGCAAATTTGAGAGGAGTGGCCAAGCTCTAGGCCGGAGCTTTTGTCAGACTTGGCAAAACGAGGCTGGGGCGCAGGCTACGACGAAGGAGCGTTGCCCAGTACAACTTTTACAGTGATGGTTTTGCCGTTTCGTACAACCGTTAGCTTGACTTCGTCACCAACTTTGAATTTGGATAGCGCGCTGGTTAGGCTAGTTTTATCATCAATATTAATGTTATTAACCTTTATAATTACATCCTTGTCTTTAAGCCCTGCCCTGGCGGCTGGCGAGCCATCGACCACTGCCGGCTGGTTATTACCAGACAGGATATAAGCGCCGCGCGTAACTTTTAGGTTAAACTCTTTAGCTAAATCATTGGTTAGCGATACGTAGCGCACCCCAAGGTAAGGCTGCTGCAGTTGACCGCTATCTAATACGCTGGAAATTAAGCCGCGTAAATCGTTAACTGGCTGGGCAAAGCCAATGTTTTGGGCACCCGAGGCCACTGCTGTGTTAATGCCAATCACCTCGCCGTTGATATTAACTAAAGGGCCGCCAGAATTGCCCTCATTAATGGCGGCATCGGTCTGGAATAAGTCAGTCAGGGTTTCGCCGGATTGCAGACCGCTTTGGTCACCAGCTGTGACATCGCGGCCGTAGCCTGAAATAATGCCGCTAGTGACAGTGTTTTGGAATTGGCCTAAGGCATTACCGATAGCGATGACCTTGTCGCCAATTTGGACCTTTGACGAATCGCCCAAAGTGACCGGCACTAAGGTTTTACCTTTTAAGTCGCCGATTTTAAGGAAAGCGATGTCTTGTGAGCTGGAGTTATTGGTCCGGCCGATTACCTGGACATTATCGTACCTGGTACCGTCGGCCAGCGTAACGCTAACTGAAGTGGTGCCGGCCGGTACCACGTGCCGGTTAGTGACAATGATGCCACTTGGCGAAATTATAAAACCGGTACCGGCACTCTCGGTAGTTTGCGGTTGCACAAACCCAAAAAAGTCGGCGGTAGCATCCTGGCCCTTAACATCAACCGACACCACACTCTGGCCGACGTTCTTAGCAATCGATTCAATTAGTTCGCTTTCGTTAGATACATACTGTTGCTTGGCAGCTGTGCTGGTACCAACAAAAGCATTACCGTGAGTATAGGTGCGGGCGCCCAGCCAACCACCACCAAAACCGGCGGCCAAGCAAATAACTACCGCCAGCACCAACCAGAGCCAACGTCCCGACGGCCAAACTGGTGACCGCTGCTTAAAGCGTTCAAGGTCCATAAATGGCTGGGTTTTGGTCGAAAAAGTTGAAGGACCGCTTTTGCTTAGGCGCGATTTTTCGGTCTGATCCATATCTTTATTGTAATCTGTGCAAGCTGAATATTAGCTGATTATTTAAAGGGTTGACCCTGTCCAGTTGGAAAATAAAACTATGATTAGTAAAATTGCTAGCATAATGCCCAGCAGCTGCTTATTAAGGCTTTGGCTTAAGCGGTCCGTAGCATCCAGATAATAAAGCGCCGCCAAACCGTAGCCGATGGTGGTTAAGATGACGATAATTTGGGCGATAGTGCCATAAAATAGCAGCCAATGCCCCAGTATAAAAGCCAAGCTGGCCGCAAAATAACCCCAAATATGAGCCAGCATGGCCGAATGGCTTTCTTCGAAGCTGGTTAGGTAATGCCGGGCTGCCAAGTAAGTTACTAACCAGGTGCCGGCCACTAGGCCAACAATACTGCCATCACCAAATTTTAAATAAAGTACCGACAAGCCCAGCAACTGGCCGATCATGGCCTGCCCCGAAACACTCAATACATCGTAGCGTGGCTTCAGCCAAACTAGCCAGCCACCGTAAGCTACGGCCCAAAGCAGCTGCCACCAGACCACTGTAGTACTGGCCATAAAGATAATTAGCGACACCGCCACCATGATGTCTACGCCGTTTTGGATAAGATTAACCACCCAATAGCGCGGTCGGACAGCAAACATTCGCCACTTGCTAAGCAACACCAGCACAATTGCCACGCTCACAAAATCAATCCGGACTAATATATAAGCCAGCAGTGGCAGCAGTATATTCAAGCCGACATAAAAAACGTGCGAAAAGCCTTTGGCCGGCTTAATGCTAGCCGGTAACTTAATTGGAATTAAAGAGCGCTTTTTAATTAGCTCTCTCATTTCGGACTACTCTTGGAGGGCGTCGCTAGAGACATCATTACCAAGAATTATAACAAAACTAGTGTCGGCTGACGGTGTGATGCCAAGATCGCTTGGTAATTTATTAACGATGGTGACGCCAAAACGATTTTGCAAATAATTGCGAGTGTATTTATTTTTGCCTTTGCTCAAATCAATAATCGTAGTAGTGGCCGGATTGCTAATAGTGGCGGTGCTATCAGTTTTGGTGATCTTGTAACCATATTCTTTAAGTTTGGCGGTTTCGGCGCTAGCTAGGCCGCTGGTGTCGGTAGCGTTATAAACAGCAATGTGGGCGTTTTCTTTAACAATTAAGCCATCTTTGAGGGCGCCGTGCAGGAACTTATGAATATCCGAGTAGTCAAATAACCCGGCTCTAGGTTCAACAATTGACAGCCCGTTCATGTTGCCGGTGGTCAGTAGCGCATTAGGCGGCGTAACCATATCGAGCGACTGGATAGACGTGCTCGGGATGGTGGAAATCTGGCGATACAAACATTTAATATCGCCGCCCGAAAAATCGGTGTAAACATTTTGGCCCAAGCTATCTAACAAGCTAGAAATTTTGAGCGGATTAGCGAAGGTGCCAGCCGATAGAGCCTTCTGTTTAATTGCCGCAATTACCAGCCGCTGGCGTTCGCCGCGGGCAAAATCAGAACTAGTCTCGCGGGAGCGGACGTACAGCAGGGCTTGCTTGCCATTAAAGGTCTGCAGTCCTTTTTTAGCAATAACTGGGTTGTAGTGGTTTTCCCAGGCGACGGTCGGATCATACAGCGTTTCTGGCACATTTACAGTTACCCCGCCCAGCGCATCAACCATCTGCCTAAAGGCCGAGAAGTCGAGTAGCACATGGTAGTTGATATGGATGCCGTCAAGCACCGGCTTAAGTGTATTGTCGAGGACTTCAATGCCATCCCCTTCTTGGCCGGCTTGAGTCTTAGAGGTTGATTGATCAACTGCATCGGCATAGGCCGCGTTGATTTTTTGGTAGCCATTTCTGGGAATCTTAACCCACAAATCGCGCGGGATCGAAATTAAAGTAGCCTTATCTTTAATTGGATCAACGCTGGCCAGCAAGATCGTGTCAGTTAAGTTAGCACCCTCGTGCCCTGGCCCACCGATACCGAGCAGTAAGATATTGATGCGGCTGTCGCCTTCACTATGTAGCAAGCTGACATCGGCATCATCCGTGCATACCGTAGCCGCTTTACCGCCTCCAGCCAGCACCTTTTTCTGGGTGTGGTACAGCTTATAAGCAAAATAGCCACCGCCAGCCAAAACTAAAATCGCAAAGGCTAATGCCGTACGCTTAATAAGTTTTTTGAGCTTGACATGGCGTTGCCAAAAACGCAGTTTGCGCTTTTTGGTTTCTATCTGGTCTAGCACTATTGGCTCATCTAACAGATGGGCTTCAGCGGCCTCGGCGGAATCGGCGCCGCGGGCAGTCTGCCGTGAGGGATGGAAACCATCGGTTTGGCCACTAAGATTACCGAGAGTTGGTGTCGGTTGTTGGCGGTTAGGCTGGTAAGAGCGCGATACCGGCACACCTAAGTCCCGGCCACTGCGCACCATTCCATCTATACTAGGCGGCGATTTGCGCCCCCACACGGGCCTCTTTTGTTTGTCGTCCATTACGCTAACGACTAGTATACCATCTGAAACTGAATTAAAACTTATGCGGATTCTCAGGTTGTACCTATATAATAGGAACCTGATATGGATATAATTCCGCCCAGAAGCGCCGGTCCCATCCGGCCGGTCCCGCAGGCTGCGCCACCAACTGCGCCACCAACTGCGCCACCGGCCGCACCACCGCCGTCGCAGCCATTATCGCCCCTACCGCCTTCACAGCCACGTTTTCCTGAGGATAAAGGCTCTTTTAAGTCAATTTTATCGACGATTGGCCTACTAGTCAGTGCCTTCTCGATTGCGATTTTGCTCAATACCTTTGTAATCCAAAGCTACCAGGTCGATGGCCAAAGTATGGAATACACCTTGCAAAATGACGACCGGCTAATTGTTAATAAGATACCACGGACGATTTCGCGCCTTACCGGCCACCAGTACGTGCCCAAGCGCGGCGACGTGATCATTTTCAACCAATCCGGCTTACCCGGGTTTGTTGGCCAGAAGCAACTGATTAAGCGGGTGATTGGCCTACCTGGCGAGCGGGTGGTGGTAGCTGATGGCCGGCTATCGGTCTACAACTCCACCCATCCTCAGGGTTTTGACCCCGATAACGCCGGCACCTACCAGACGGCTTCGCCAACCACTGTCGGCGATACGGACGTTACGCTGCAAAAAGACGAATTGTTCGTTTGCGGCGATAACCGGCCTAATTCGGAAGATTCGCGCTACTTTGGCCCGATTAAGACTAATCAGGTAGTGGCCAAGCTAACTCTCCGAATCCTGCCGCTTAATAAAGTCCATAAATTTTAGTTACTCAGCTTTGGAATTAAGCATTTAGCTTAATAACTGTGAATAAACTTTTTATACTATCTTAAATTATTGGTTTTGAGCTTGAGCTTCGATTGCTTTGGCGATTTCAGCCAAGTGTTCATCTGAATTGAACCGAATAAGTAATTGGCCGCCCTTGGCGGTGTGCTTAATTTGGACTTTGGTGCCGAGTTTTTGACCAACCCGCTTGGTTAGATCGGTTTCAGTAGCTGTGCGGCTCTTGGCCGAGGTAGCGCTAGCGCCGGCTTTAGCGGCAGTGGCAAACTGTTCGGCCTGACGTACCGTCCAGCTGTTGTTTTGAATACTACGTAGTAACTCGGCTTGTTTGTCCTCCATCCCTTTAAGAGACAATATGGCTCGGGCATGTCCTTCGCTAATTTTGCCAGTCCTTAAGGCTTCCCTGGCATTGTCCGGTAACTGTAGTAATCGGCTCAAGTTGCTAATGGTTGACGGCGCTTTGCCTAATTTTTTAGCAATTTCATCCAAGCCTAAATTAAACTGCTGTTGTAATTTATATACACTCAGTGCTTGCTCTAGTGGGGATAAATCAACCCGCTGGATGTTTTCAATTAGAGACAATTCAATTTGCTCTAGCTCCTTCAGGGAGCGGACAATTGCCGGTATATGCGCCAGCTTGGCTAGCTGGGCAGCCCGCCAGCGGCGCTCGCCGGCAATGATTTGATAGCTATTTTGGCCGGAATTCCGGACCACAATGATCGGCTGGACGACGCCGTGCTGCTTAAGGCTGGCCGCTAGCTCATTTAAAGCGGTTTCATCGAACTCCCGGCGTGGTTGGTCGGGATTTGGCACAATATCGCTAATGAGTAATTTCTGTACCCTCTCGTTATCCTCAGTTAGAATCGAGCGGTCTAAATCCTCAGAAATTAAGGCCCCTAGACCCCGCCCTAAACTTGGTTTTTGTGCAGACATAAATATATTATAGCGTACGTTTTTCGACTTCGCGGGCAAGAGCCTTGTAAGCTCGGGCACCTTTACTCCATTTGTCATGCTCAATGATGGTACGGCCAAAACTGGGCGCTTCGGCCAGACGGACATTACGTGGCACTACAGTGGTAAACAGCTTGGCGTTAAAGTAGTTTTCTAGCTCTTTTTTAACCTGTTCAGATAAGGAGTTGCGGCTATCGTAAAGCGTGATTAGTACACCCAAGATGTCTAGGCCGGGGTTAAGGGCCGAGCGGACTTGTTGAATAACGCTAAGCAGCTGACTCAAGCCTTCTAGGGCGTAGTATTCAGCCTGCACCGGAATCAGTACACTATTAGCCGCACTTAGGGCATTGATAGTCAAAAGACCCAAGCTGGGCGGACAATCAATTAGAATGTAGTCGTAGTTTAAGCCAGCCAGCGCCCGTCGCAATTGGACTTCGCGCTCAGCCACACTAACTAGCTCAACCTCGGCACCAGCTAAATTAGCATTGGATGGCAATATAAATAATTTGCTGCTAATTTTTTGGGTGGCTGAGTTAGCCTCAGCCCGCGAAAATAGCACGTCGTACAATGTTGTCCTAAGCGCCTGCTTATCCAAGCCCAGCCCGCTAGTTGAATTGCCCTGGGGATCCAAATCGGCAATCAAAACCGAGTGGCCGGCTTTGGCTAAATAGGCCGCCAGGTTAATAGTCGTGGTGGTTTTGCCGACGCCGCCCTTTTGATTTAATACTGCTACTGTATTTGGCATTTTTATCTTCCCTACTTCTTATAACAGATTATCATGGCGCCTGACATATTTAAACCAAACTTGCTAATGCTTGAGTATTTAGGTAAATTAACACCTATGGATGACATTAGGCGACCACAGCGCCATTTGCCGCGGCGGGATTATAGTTTACCGGGCAACCAAGCGGTCCGGCCCCAGCCAACGCCGACTAGCCAACAGCCGTTTAGTGAACCGCCACAGCAGCCGGAGGCCCAGGGTGAGCCACTATTGGTTCATAACCGGCGTGACTACGATTATCGTCATAGCGCTCCAGACCAGCCTGTTTCCCAGCCAGCGGCTTCTAAAAGCCGCCGGGGCAGCTTGGTTTCACCAAAACTCTTAGGTTCGATGGTAGCCGCCGCTATCTTATTGGTTGCCGGCGTCCTTTATATATCCAGGCCGGCTAAAAAAGTCGGCGCTACGGCTGCCCAGCTGGCCAAAAAATCCAGCTTTAGCTTTTATTACCCGCAGCCGCTACCAGCCGGGTATTCTTATACTAATAATATTAACGCCTTTGAGGGCGGGCAGGCTTATTTTATGCTGGCCAGTGGCAAAAAACACATAATTATCCATGAGCAGGCCGCTAATTCGGCCAACTCTTCGGCCAATGAGTTGGCTAATCCGCAAAGTCTCGACTCGTCCATCGGTAAAGTCAGCTTGGGCACTACTGCCGGTGAACCCTCAGCTCAAATTATAGCCGGTTCGACCTATATTTTAGTTAACACTACTGGCGCGGTGTCAAAAACCGAGTTAGTGGGCGTCATAAATAGCCTAAAAGTTATTAAATAAACCTAAAATCGAATTGCGTAAGCTTAAGCTTTTAAGGTAAATTAACTCTTATGGATGATATGAGGGGCCGCTATCGGGTGCCGCGGCGTGATTACGACTTGCCACCGCCTTCTAGGCCTCATGTCGATGAATCTTTGCGGCACGCTTACCGCCCGCCACCGCCAGCCCAGCCAAAATCAAGCACTCACGTACCACCAGTCGAGCAGCCGGCTGTAAATCACCGCCAGCTGGCGCCAACCCAGCACCACACGCAGCCTAAAAAACGGCGCTGGACAAAAATCTTTTTATCATTAGTAATTTTAGTTGGCCTGGCTGGTGCTAGCTGGTGGTATTATCCCAAATTCTTCAACCAAAACCCTTTCCCCGCCAATATCCAAACTAATGCCAGCAACCTCGGTGTTTCGCTGTTTTATCCTAAAAGATTGCCGGCTGGCTATAAAGTTGATAAATCGACCTTCCGCATAAACAACGGGGCGATAATTTTCGCAGCTAATAACGGTGAACCGAGATTGGTTTTTACTATCCAAAAAACCCCATCATCACTTGATTTTGGGACATTCTATAAAGACCAGTTCAAAAACCGCCAGCAATTCGATACAGCCTATGGCACAGTCGTAGTTGGTAAGAACCAAGACCGTTATTTAGGCAGCTTGGTTTCGACTAATACATGGCTGATTCTGAGTACCAACAGTACAAGTATTAGTTCCGACAACCTATCACTCGTGTTGCACAACCTTAAGCGATATTAACTGAGCGGCGATAGCCAAAAACCGCCAGCGCTAAAATAGCTACGCCGCCCATTACGCCAAATAAGAGTTTGTTTTTAGAGCTGCTTTTAGCCGAAAAGGTAGCTAACTCAAAGTCTGTCTTAACGACCAGTGAGTGATGAGCCGCCAGCTGGCTATTGGCCTTAGAGGTAATAATAGTTTGCTGCGGCGATTCCTGGCTTTTGATAGTGCAGTCATAGGTAGTTGAGTTAAGGTAACCTATATAGCAGCTGGGCTTAGAGTTTAGGTTGGCACTAAAGCTTTTAGGTATAAAGATGGTGGCACTGACCTGGTTAAATGGCTGGCTCCAGCCCCGCCCGTTTATATCCAGCAAGAATTCATTATTTTTGGCATTAATATTGATTACATCCCGGGTTTGGTAATTTAACCTTATGGTTTGGCTACCAAAAAGCATTATCGACGGATCGCCGGTGGTAACCACCAAGTTATCATTCTTATCCGACGCAGCTTTGTAGGGCAGCGGCGTACCGGCGGCATCGGTCACGCTAAGCACTTTAACCTCCACATTCCGGCCTTGGTAATGCTTGGGAATGGCCCGTGTAATCCCATAAAAACTCCCATTGGTGGGGAAATCGGCCAAAATAACCTCTTCGGTAGTCAGTAAGCTATGGTTTTGGGCATCACGGTTTAAATGATAGATAGCGCTAAAGTTATTAAAAGTTATGGAGGGTGTGGTTGGCAAAGCCTGGGCCGCAGTCTTTGGCTGGCAGAGACTTAATACTACTGCTATGCCCATAAAGCAGCAAAGTATATTCAAAAATAGTTTCATTTGGCGATCTTTAGGCCGTCAAATAGGACCTTCCATTGGGTATTAGTTAAGTCTTGATTTGGATGGGCGATAACCATAGTCCCCTCTGCCACTAAAATCGCTGACTGCCCGGCTGATTTTAAGCTACCAGATTGGTAAAACTTGGTCAGGGCTACCGGACCCAATTTGGACTGAAACTGGGCATAAGGATGGACGCCTATAGCTGGGAAGTAAACCTGATTGCCTGTACCTAGGCTAGCTGGCGCTGGTTGCTCGATAAAAACTATTTTAGTTTCTGCTGAGTTAAAAGAATAGGTTAGGGTCTTTTGATCAACTTGGTATTGGTAGCTATCTTTATCAACCGTGCCAGTTTTTGAGGTTGGATAAACAACTTTGTAGCTTATCTGATTTTTCAGTGAATCTGGCAAAGGATTGGCATTTTGGTCTTTTATATATAGCCAATAAAATGCTAAACCGCCTAAAACGACAATTATTGGCAGCAAAATAGCCAGCTTGAATTTTTTAAACCGCTTTTTAGATCCGGTTTTAATTTCTGGTCTCATAGGTTCGGGCTTTGTGCCAAAGTCCATCATTTATATTATTATAACTTTTTGGCTACCAGCTGATAATCCAGACCTCGCCGGCGCCACCTGTGCCGCCAGCCCCGGCACTGGTCGAACCTGAACCGCCACCACCACCGCCACCGCCGGCTTGGCCGCCATTACCACCGGCACAACCAGCCGCCCCGCCGCCACCGTTAGCACCTCCACCACCGCCACCGGTACCGGCCTTGATTGAACTACCAGCACTACCATTACTACCGGTGCCGCCACTACCACAGGCTGAACCGGAAGTGCCGGCGGCACCGCCGCCACCACTGGTATTAGTTTGGCTCGAACCGCCAGTGCCTGGAGTGCCCGTAGAGTTACCACTGTTGGTACTGCCGCCAGCTCCGCCACCGCCAGCTCCATGCACAGAGCTACCACCGTTACCAGAGGTAGCGTTGCCGCCGGCTGCACCGCCACCGCCACCGCCACCATATTCAGCCGCACCACCGGCGTTGCCGGCTATTCCCGCAGCCGAGTTGGCAGAACCACCGCCGGCGCCAGAACCACCGGCTACATTTGTATTAACAGCGCCACCGGCTGGGTTGCCGCCGGTCCCGGCAGTATTGCTGGTATTCGAACCGGTCGAACCAGCCGCCGCAGTACCACCACCGCCGCCACCACCGCCACCGGCCGTACCAGCCTGGTTTCCACCGCCACCGCCACCACCGCCAAAAGCTTGGGTATACATAGTGCCACCGCAACTGGCGGCACTTGAGAAACAACTGGTGCCGCCGGCACCGCCGTTGCTGCCGGCAGTGGCCGAGCTGGCCGCGCCGGCGCCTGATGAGCCAGCCGCACCTACGGTTGCACTGCCCGACGGTATATCTGACGCCGAAAAGACTTGCGAAGCATAAGCGCCGGCGCCGCCACCGCCACCACCGTTTCGTTCCTGGCCACCGTTGCGGGCGCCGCCACCGCCACCGCCACCACCGGCGCCAATTACAATTACTTGGATAGCTGTAGCATTAGTCGGTTTACTCCATGTCCCAGAGCTAGTGAAGTGTTGCACGTCGGCATAATTATCCAAGAAAACCCAAGTGCCGTTTTCGCAGCCCTTAAACCGGTTTGAGCCGGTGTTATAGTATATGCCACCACTGGTACAGGTTAGGTCACTACCATTAGTGCCAATCACTAGCAGCTTACCAGCCGACAAGGTCGTGTCAGCTGCTAGAGAAATGCCAGCCGTTCCAGCCGAAAGCGTTAGAGACGATGCCCCGTTGGTGTTACCAATAGTAATTACATCTTTACCGGTCCCTGTAGCTGAATCGCCAATATGGATATTCTGGGTATTACCGGTCGCTACAGTGGCCGCACCAACATTTATAGTGTTACTGGCTGTCGACTGGCCAACGGTTATAGTGGTTGTTTGTGACGCAGTACCCAGTGAGATAGTGCCGGTGCTCTGGACATCCAAAATAGCTGTGCCTAGGCCACTGCCATTACTCGCTCTAACTGTCAGCAAGCTGGCTGAGATGGTACTGTCAGCGTCCTGGATGTCGAGCCCACCCCTGGTAGAATCAACTTTGATTTCTGGTGTGGTGCTGCCGGTCGATTTGTTATAAACCGTTTGTAGGTTATCTGAGCCGCCCAGCCCCAGGTTGATATACACCCAAACTTTACCACTCGATAGCGTTGAAAGGGCTAGGCCAACTACTGAACCAGAAGCCGTGGTAGTGCCGGATTTAGTCGCCTGCCCGGCCGTGGATGAGCTTACCAAGGTATCACCAATTGCAATAGTGCCGCCACTGGAGTTGGCGTTTACCTGATAAACACCACTGATCACAACATCTTGGGCCGAGCCGCTACCCACGGCTGACGAAGCTACGCCAAATACTTTGGTAGAGCTAGATGCAGCTTGCTGGACTTGGCCAGCGTTTGAAATATCAATTTCCACCAGGTCGTTGGCCGTTACGGTGCCAGTTACAATCATACTTTTGCGGATAGTCCCGCTGGCATTACCAGTAGCCCCAAGTGTAACTTGGGCACCATCTGTGCTATTGCCGATCGTCACGACATTGGCAGTTTCATCTACAACCAGTAAAGTGCGGGCACTAGTGTTCTGAACCTGAAAGGCTCCGGAGCCGTTATTTTGAACTGTCACGGTACCTGTAAAGGTCTTATTGCCATTGAAGCTTTGGGTAGTATTGCTGACCAGACCAGGGTTGCTGGTGTCAGCATAGCCCAGGGTTAAGGCATTGCCCGAAATACTGGCGCCATTGGCAATCGAACCGCCGGCACTGCTAATCGATGTTACGGCGCTGGCACAACTCACACTGGTGGTTATTCCCCCATTAACTACCTGGTTCTGCGAGAATGTATTACTCGAACAAGTGTTACTTACGCCACTGGTACCATTAACTTTATACACCTGGCTGCCACCAATGTTTATACTGCCTTCTACGTCTAAGGAAGCTATACCGGCGCCGGCATTGGTTATGGTCAAAGTTGAATTAGAACCACTATTAACGTCAATCGTCAGGCTGGTATTGCTGTGCTGGATAGTGCCAGTGGCTGCCGCAATCTTAAGTGTGCCCGAACCCGAACCAAGCGTGAGGTCACGGGTCGCGCCGACACTTTGCAAAGTCACATTGCCCTCGTTAGCCGCGGCATTAGTTATCTGAAGGAAGTGGCTCAAGCCATCGGCCGTTTGCACGTCCAGCACGCTGCCAGAAGTCGCTGTACCAGAAGTCTGCTTGATAGTTGTGCCAGCGCCGTTCGACGTTGGCGCAAAGGTATTGTCACCAGTGAACGATTGGGCGGTGCGGTTCAGTAGCGCTACATTCGAACTCAGCCGGCCGTCGTTCAAGGTTCCGGAGCTAACATTAGAGGCATTAAGACTGGTTAACCCCGAGCCACTACCGGTAAACGAGTTAGAGGCCGAGGAAAAGGTATTATCGCCGCTAAATGTCTGCGTAGCATTAGTTTTGGCGACCACATTCCCATCGGACAGCGCCGAAGTAGAGATTTGGACACCGTTAATTTGGTATACCTTGCCGGAGGCAATCGAGATATTGCCGGCGGCCGTCACATTGCCGCTGGCATCAACGCTAAATTCGCTAGTGGCATTAGACTGCAAGTCAATCAAACTACCGGTTGGGGTACCGTTGGTGTTGTTGACCACAATGTAGGCTTTGCCGCTAGCATAGTCGGTTGTGCCAGTTATATAAAGGGCGTTATCGGTGTTATTGCCGTTATCCAACTTAAGCACGCCCGAAGCAATACCACTGCTGTTGTTAGTAAAGGCGTACAAGTTGCCCTGCACCGCCGTCACGGCCGCCGCCGAAGTATCCACGGCATTTTTATTGAGCTTACCAGCTAAGCCAGTAGTGAGGCTTGATGAGCTGGCATAGCCCGAGCAAATCGAATTATCGGTACAGATATTGGCATTAGCCGTAATGGCTGGAATCGTCAGGGTGTAATTGCCGGTATCGGGCGTGGTTGGCCCTACCAAAGTTAATGTTCCGGCTCCACCACTGCCTTGAAACTGGATTTTACCGGTCAAGGCAGAAGCCGTACCTAAAATGACCTTATTACCCGAAGCGTCAACCGCAAAAATAGTATTAGTAGCGTTTTGGACCTGGAAGGCCGTGGCCGAGGTGGTCTGGCTGAGTACTGTGCCAGTAAATTTGTTATTGCCCGTAAATATCTGCGGCCCAGTACCAGCCAGTTTGGCGATATCCGAATCATTGCTCAAATTAGCCGAGCTAATTTGAGTACCGTTGATTTGATATTGCTTGCCAGCGCCAATGCTTTGGTTGCCCGTTATCGTCACATTACCATCTTTATCGACTGATAATTTTTCGGCGCTATTATTCTGCAAGCTTAACAATTTGGCGCCAGCCGTGGGAGAAGAGCTGGCATCCACTCCCAGCACCGTCTGGCCCGAGGAGTTTTGGACTTGGAAGGCCGTGGCACTATTATTAGTAATTAACAGAGGTGATTGTTGGTTGACTAGCTTCAGGTAAAAGTCATCAAAGTAGAAAGTGCCGGTACTAGAAGTTGCCTTAACACTGGCGGCAATTCGAACAAAATATTTACTCGCTGGCACGGTGGTAGTAATGGATTTTAGGGCGTAGCTAGTGCCCGGCAACCCCGTGTCGGCATTACTATAGGTGGCATTACCCTTGTCCTTATCGGCAAATTCCAAGTAAATTCCCCCGTCGCCATTAGCCCCCGCCGAGTTTTTGACATAGGCCTCGGCGTAAATCGTGTCGCTAGGATGCACGGCAAACCATTTTGTAGTCACAGCGTGGGTGCTGGAGTTACCACTGACTTGTAGCTCATAATTACCACTACGGGCATTAGCCGAGCTATTGGTAAGCACCTGAGAGGCGCTGGGCGTATACCAGCCGGTAGCGTCCGTGGTGCCGCTCGATTCAAAACTAGGGTTCTGGATAGCATTACCTAGGCTATCGGTGCCGTTGTCGATCACGTAGCCATCAGAGGTATTAATATTGAAGTAGCTTGAGGCTGAGGCATTCTGAACTTGGAAGGCGGTGCTGGAATCGCTGAAGTTCTCAAACGTCACTGCGCCAGTCGTAGAAATGCTTTGGATGGTATGGTTGTTGGTTATGAAGTTCAAGCTCTGGGAGTCAGTCGTACCCAATACAGCCGTTGCCCCTAGCCCGCTGTTGCCGTTCTGCACAAAAGCCGTGCCGGAACCTTGGATAAAGCCACACGAGGCGCTGCTTTGCAGGCAAACCGTGCCACTGGCGTTAGGCAAGGTAATGCCAGGATTGTTGGTCACGCTGCCAAAGCTTAGGGTGCCACGGTTAGCGCCACTAGTTAGCGCCAGCTGGCCGGCCACAAAACTGTATGGCAGTGCCGTTAGTGCAATACTATGGCCGCTATTTTGCATTTCGCCGTCCCATGTCGGGCTGGCGCCAGTGCTAGTGCCGCCAATGTTCATGGTCAGCCACAGCTGCTGATCCCAGTTGATGCCGCCGCCAAAGGCCGTCACGCTGCCGAGGTTGACCGAAAAGTAGCCGTTGATAACCTGGACGCCCTGGCTGTTGGAATTTTTGCGGGTCTCTTCCCACACACAGGCGCCCGAACAAGTGCCAACGCTGCCGGTCGTCGAATCAGCTGTGTAAATTTTGAAGTCGATGTTGTAGTTGCCGTCGGGTACTACCGAGCCGGTGTTACTTAACAGCCGGGCCTGGAAATTTAAATTTGAGCTACTTGTGGCCGCGTGGGCGACTGGAGCCAGAGCCGAAACCAAAACTGCTACAAACACAGCAACCCCCAATAAGGGGGTCAAAAGATATATATTGACCGCGCGCGTGCGCGAGGCAAATTGCCTCATTAGTGCTGATACCCTGTTTGTTTTTAGTTTTGTTTTGGCTTTTTGGTTTTGTTTAAGCCTACTAACAGGTTACGCTCCCCTGTTGGCAGAGTCAATCAAAAAAGCGGCCAGCTGGCCATAGTTATCCACACCTTAAAAACAGATATAATTTAAGCGATGGTTTTGATTTTAATTCGAGTGTGTTTTTGGCGGTGGCCACGGACCTTGCGGACCCGCTTTTTAGCCTTATAACGGATGGCTACCACTTTGTCGCCTTTAACTGATTGTTCGAGGATATCGGCAGTCACTTTAGTGCCGGTGACAGTCGGTGTGCCAACTGATACGCGCTCACCGTCAATCACCAGCAGTGCCTCAAAGGCTGTAGTTTGTTGGGCCGGCTCTAAGAGCTCGATCTCCAGCTCGTCGCCTTCAGATACAAGGTATTGGTGCCCACCTGTCAAGATCACCGCCTTTTTGGCCACTTTTTCTGCCATAACTTAGAGAGCTTAACAGATTAGCCCGCCCCTGTCAAAATGTACCTCAAAGCCAGTGGAGAGAAGCTCGCACCATGCTTTTTTGGAATGTGGTGAGCGGCTTATCCTCTGACTCTCGAGATATGTAATTCGACTGAGTGGCCGTCTAGCTTGAAGGTTTCGGTGTGTTCGCCTTTACCGCTTAGCTCGCTGGTGGTCAGGGTTTCGGTGTAAATCAGGTCTTTAAACTGGTTTATGGCGTCGTTTACTTCTTTGGATGAGGTTTTTAAGCTCAAGTGGATACGGTCGTCGACGTTAAAGCCAGCAGTTTTACGGGCATTTTGAACCTGGCGTATCAGGTCGCGCGCTAGGCCTTCGGCCTTCAATTCTGGAGTCATTTCTGTATCCATAGTTACGCTGACCTCACCGCCCCCCTGGTTGATAATTTCTTTGACGTTCAGCTCCTCGGCCATGATTTGCTGCAGGGCTGGCGATAGCTCCAGCCCCCTGACTGTAGCCTTGGCCAAAGGCTGGCGGACTTTGATGCCAGCTGCCGCCCGTTGGGCTAAACCTTCGGTGATTAAGACTCGGGCGTTAGCCATGTTCTCTAGCATTATACGGCTAGTATCTAATGGCTCATTAACAGATGGCCAGTCGCTCAAATGGACCGATTTGGGCAAATCAGTCCCCTGCACCAAATCGCGCCAAATATGGTCGCTCAGGAATGGTGCGAACGGGGCTAAAAGTTGAGCTGTGCGCAGGATTACATAGTGCAATGTCTCATATGCGGTAACCTTGTCATCATCGTCTTCGCTCCTCCAAAACCGGCGTCGCGAACGCCGGACATACCAGTTGGACACGTCATCTAACAGCTCAGCGATTGGCCGGGCGCCCTTATCTAAGCGGTATTCTTCCATGCCAGCTGTAACTTCGGCCACTGCTTGGTTTAGCCGGGCCAGTACCCACTGGTCTAACAAACTCTGGCTTTTAGGTTCTTTTAAGGGGTTCTTAGGCTGCCATTTATCGACATCGGCGTAGAGCTTGTAGAAACTGTAGATATTATTAAAGCTCATGAACACCTGCCGCTGGGTGTCGCGTAGAAAATCGACCGAAAAGCGAGTGTCTTCACCATTCATCAGCGGTGAGCTGGCCATAAAATAGCGCATAGTGTCCACGCCATATTGGTCAAACACCTCGTCCATCGGCGCGTAGTTCTTCTTGCGCTTAGATAGCTTTTCACCGTCGGCGGCCACAATCCAGCCGCTACAGATAACGTTTTGGAAGGCCGGTTTATCAAACAAGGCGGTCCCCAGCACGTGTAAGGTGTAAAACCAGCCGCGGGTTTGGTCAATCGCCTCGGCTACGAAAGTCGCTGGGAAACCCTTTTCCCACTCCTTGGCATTTTCGAAGGGGTAATGATCTTGGCCGTAAGGCATGCTGCCACTTTCAAACCAGACATCAAACACCTCTGGTATGCGCTTGGCGATTTTGCCGCTGTCGGTCTTGATTTCGACCTCATCAATAAACGGCCGATGTAAATCGCCGACTTTAGCCGGGTTGACCGCTTTTTCTTTAAGCTCTTGGACCGAGCCAATAACCGTCACTTCGCCGTCATCAGTTACCCAGATCGGTAGCGGCGCACCCCAGAAACGGTTGCGCGATATACCCCAGTCGCGGGCATTATCTAACCACTTGCCAAACCGTCCGGTTTGGATATGCCCCGGTGTCCAATTGACCTGCATATTGTTGCCGACTAAAGCATCTTTAAAATCTGTAACTCTAACCAGCCAGTTATCGGTGGCGTAGTACAGCAGCGGGGTGTCGCAGCGCCAGCAGAACGGATAGGTGTGGGTGAAGGTTTCGGCTGAATAAACCAGGTTTTTATGGGTGAGGTGGGCGATAATCGGCTCATCGGCACCCTTAAAGAACTTGCCGGCAATTTCTTCTGGCAGCCCCTGGTTGGTGACCACATGGCCATTTTCATCGACCGTCAAAAACACCGGTAGGTTATGGTCTTTGGCCAGCGACAGATCGTCTTCGCCAAAGGCTGGCGCCACGTGCAAAATACCCGAGCCATCTTCGATACTAACAAATTCGGCCGCCCACACTTTGTATAAATCTTTAGTTTCGTCACCCTTGTCCCTGAGTTCAAATAAAGGCTCATATTCCAGGCCCACCAGCTGCTGGCCGGCCAGTTCTTTTTGGATGTGATAATCATCAACATTTAAGGCCTCCAGCCGGTCACGGGACAAGATCAACACCTCTTCCTTACCATCATCATCTTTTAGCTTTACGTAAACATACTGGGCATCGGGCTTAACGGCAATGGCGGCGTTGCCAGGCAGGCTCCAAGGAGTAGTAGTCCAGCCTAACAGATAGGCGTCCTGGCCCTTGAGCTTGAATTTAACGTATAAGCTGGGGTCCGGTATGTTGTCTTGGTAGCCTTGGTTGAGCTCAAAGTTGCTTAGCGGCGTGGCGCAGCGCGGACAGTACGGAGAAGACCGGAAATCCTTATAAACATAGCCTTTATCGTAGATAGTCTTAAAAACCCACCAGACGCTCTCTATGTAGCTCTCATCGAGGGTTGCATAGGCATTGTCATAGTCCGCCCAGCGCCCGACGCGGTGGAACATCTTTTCCCAGACATCCTTATATTTAAAGACGCTGTCGCGGCATTCTTGGTTAAACTTGGCGATGCCGTAGGCCACGATGTCCTGCTTGCCCTTAAAGCCGTGCTCTTTCTCCAGGGCATACTCAATCGGCAAGCCGTGGGTATCCCAGCCGACCCGCCGCGGCACGTAGAAGCCGCGCATGGTTTTATATCGGGTAACCGTGTCCTTGATGGTGGTTTGTTCCAAGTGGCCGTAGTGCGGCGTGCCGTTAGCGTACGGCGGGCCATCATAGAAACTGAACAGTTCCCCGCCCTTGCGATTATCTAGACTTTTCTCAAAGGTTTTTTCCTTTTGCCAAATCTTGAGCAGATGCTCTTCAATTTCAGCAAGGAAATGCTTCTTACTCTCCGCCATATCAGGAGTAATTATATAGCTTCGTGCCATGAAAGGCATAGTTTTTTGGAACTATGGCCTCAAGGACGATGTTTCGAAAATTAACGACTAATATTTATCTAGCAGGCCGAGGCTGTGGTTGACGACCACATTTCGGGATGTTTCTTGAGGTAGTCCGGATAAATAGATTGCTCCCAGACATACCAGGATATCAGGCTGCCGGCCGGTAGGGCGGCTCGGCTAGAACAATTCCAATCCAGTATCTGGGCCTGTGTCGGCCAGACTAGCCCTTCCACTCCCGAGTGGCCTTGATCGAGCCATACCGGAATGGCCCGCATGGAGTTAATCACGTAACTAGATTCACGACTTAAGCTAGCCAGAGCCTGGGTTTTTTGGTAACCGGTTGATTTGAACGGGTAATCCCAAACGCCAACATAGTCGGCAACCCCGCTAAAGTCGGCGTATTTGCTGCCTATGCAAGGGTAGCTGTTATAAAGCGTGCCGCCTGGCGCCCACTGGGCTGGTTGGCCCAGATCGTGGTAGATTTTAGCGCCGGCCCAGACCGACTGGATCTTGGTCCGTAGGCCACGCAGCTGGGCGGCTGACATAGCTCCACAAGAATCCGACGCTCCAGTTAGCGGGCTAATATATAGTGGCTCATTGTATACAAACAGGGCTAAGACAGAGGACGACCGGGCGGCTAATTGGTTCAAGGACTGAATCCCGGCTGCCGAAATTGTCCAGTTACCAGATGAATCCATCGAATAAGGCTCTGGATACATGCCAATAATGAGCTTTAAGCCGTTAGCGTCAGCAGCATCGAGTTTGGCCTTTAAGCCAGCTGAATCACCTGGGTTAAAGGTTTCAACCGCAAAGCCATAACCGACATTCTTAATGGTTGAAAAGTCAGTGGTGCTGGGCCAATGGGCGCCAGTTAAGATACCAGATGAAGATGGTGGGGGTGGTGGTGGGGGTGGTGGAGTTGTCACTGTTACTGTCGCACTGGCACTAGCCGCTCCCCCTGCCCCGGTGCAGGTTAAGGTATAGCTGGAGTTTTGGTTTAAGGCGCCGGTGCTGGTTGAGCCGGCAGTTGGTTGGGGGCCGGACCAGGCACCTGATGCTGTGCAGCTTGTCGCGTTAGTGCTATTCCAGGTAAGAGTAGAAGCTTGGCCGGCGGTGACGGATGTGGGAGAAGCAGATAGGGTGACTGTTGGGGCTGGAATCGGGGCTGGAGTTGGGCCATAGAAGCTGGTGACATCCAGATAAAGGGCTCTAGAGCATTGGTTTCTAGGGTTGCCTTTATTCTTAGTGTAGTCATTGGCAAAGGAGATAGATAAGTTATGGGTGCCGGAATTAATCGGGTTGGACGGAGTTGCCGAGTAGCTGGTCCAGGTGGTAGTAGAAACAGCTGTACCGCTCAGGAGGCTAGCGCCGTCTAAGGACACGCTCATAGTCGGGGCGCCCTGGCACTGGCTGCCTTTGGCTACGACAGTCAAGCTAGTGACTTGGCTGGGGAAATTAACTGAGCCAGTCGCCGTGCCGTTGGTAGATAGCAGGATGGCTTTGCCGGCCGAGGCACCAGTGTCAGTCACGACACTGCCACCAGTCGGTAGGATCATCTGTTCGGCTTCCAGGCTAGCGACCAGGGGGGAGGCGGCGAAACTACGGTAAAGGAAATAACCGCCAACTAGGCCAAAAACAGCCACGACTACTAATAAATGAGCCCTGGATAGCGAGCTGGCGTGTTTGAGTAAATCCTTTTTGGATAGTTTGGTTTTAGTTTTAGACATATCTTCGGTTTCTAGTGGTGGCATGATTAGCCTGTTTTACTAATTCTTGAGCTTAATTGTGCACGGCTATCACCAAAAGTCAATTAATGGAGTACGCTGCGACTTCATCCATTAATGGAAAAGGTCTGTCCTGCCAGAGTTTTTGTAACGCCCCGTCATCCCGGACTACCAAAATGGCTGGGTAGCGCACTACGTCATAAAGCTTGGCCATCTCAGCGCCCTCAACGGTTTCCAGGCTGACTAGCCCGATTTTTTTGTCTTGGTGGCGGGATTCAAAATCACGCTTAAAATCCTCAGCCACTCCGGCAAATTCCTGGTTGGGGTGATACAAAATCACTGTCCGCATACCGCTTATGATATCAAAATCCTGAGACTTTCCTCTGTTGCTAAGGAGTTATGAACATTGTAAAATATGGTTTAGAAATTTCGGTTAGCCGTCAAAGGAGCTGAGGTTTAGCTCTTTCCTGTGAGGAGAAAACATGATCAGAACTGTCAGACGGCACGGCGTCGAGTACAAACAACTGGTGGACGAGAGTGGTAAAGTCCTTGATGAGTGGACTGAGGATCCAGAGGCCACGAAGCGCTCCAGTGTCCACTTGTTTATCAGGAATCTCGGCCGGCTCTTTAGACACCGTTGACCAAAAAGGAGCAAAATGAATCTCTTGAAAAAGTTGGTTCTGCCCTTCAGCGACCGGCTTGATGACCAGGTCGCAGAGTTCTGCTTCAATGGGGCGTGGTTGATGTTCTGGGCCACGTTTCTGGCTTTCGGAGTCTCGGCGCCGCAGACAATCGTCATCTCCTTGTGTGTAGGAACGATGGTGTTCCTAATTGTCTCAATCGGGCGGTTCACCGCCTTTCAACGCTGAACCGAGAGGATCAAAATGGCTAAAACGCCGCGGGAGTCCAAGAAAGCACTGAAGGACTCAATCGTCCAACAGGGCTTCAAGAAACAGAAGAAAAAACGCCGCAAAAAGCGCTGACCCGAAAGGAGCACCGTGAGAACAGTCCAAAGAGTTGGGTCTGGCATCATTCCAGACCAGGCATATCACGATGAAGGGCTTGAACGTGTTTGCGGAGCTCGTCCGATTTGGCAGCCGCAATTCGGCGAGACGCGACGTCAGTACTTCTTGGCGTGGTGGCGCTGGAAGCGCGGAAAACTCGCCTGATCCGAAAGGAGCACAAGATGCCATGGTGGGGATGGTTAATCATCATCATCGTCGCCGTCCTGCTCTTCATCTTTTGGCCGGATGAGGTCGATCCGGGACGATGGTGAATCTCCTCAAGAAAAAGCCCCGGGCAGTCCGGTCCGGGCACCACACCCGGTAGTAAACTTTCGCGATATCCGCGTACGCGGACGCTAGCATAGCCACGCGAAAGCTCACTACCGGGCATAGCGCCAAGGGCGCCCGCCAATTAGGCGGGCAAAGCGCGGTTTATCCGCAGCGCCCTCGGCGCTTTTAAATTGAAGGACAACCTACGGTTTTCCTTCAACGCGCCTTCTGGAATAAATCCAGATTCCGCCTATCAGCGGAACCGGCGATACTACCTTTCCCTTATAAAAAGCGGCGGCCATTTGCGCGTATAATTGAAGACATGGAATTTCAGCCAAGAGATAATGGTAACTGGGTGAATATCAAAGTCGAGAGCTCAGAGGAAGACTCTATTATTTCGCGGCGCTTGAACGGTGTTTCGCCAGAAGGTATAACTTATGCCTATCCCTATGAAACTGGTGTCAGTAAGGCGCGTTTGGCCGGTTTAGCCCACGGCGCAATGCTGTCAGTCGATAAAAAAGAGATAGATATAGCCAGGCAGATAGTTGATTATTTTGACGCCCAAGCCACGCCGTCAAATTCTTGGTTGGGATGATATAAAATCGCCGTCCTCGTAACTCTAGCCTATTTGGCCGGACTATCAGCTGGGGAGTTTTTGGGTACAATGACTTCACCGGGCGTTTGAGGATCCTCGCCGGCGATAATAGTGGCTGGTTTTTTGGGAGGAGCTTTAGGTTGGGGCGGCACTATTGGTTGCGCTTGTCCACCGCCGCCGCCAACAATTACTGGCTTGGGTTCCGTATAAGTACCATGAGTTGACGACGATCCGCCACCACGGCCGCCAAACCGGGTAATTGCCGCTAATGCCAGCGCACCAATCATAATCACTCCGAGTGATATCAGAACAATCTTAGAGCCATTAAATGTACTGTTGCTGGTCTTGAATGTCATATCCTTACTAACCGCTTCGTTGCCGGCAGCATCGATACTCTTGACCACAAAATGGTAAGTTTTATGACCAATTAACTCCTTAGAATCAAGAGCTAGAGAGTGCTTAGTAGTTAGGTTTTTATCAACTTTACTTAGAATAAGTTTTGTACTCAATCCATAACTGACTTCGGAAGTCGCAGGCTCAGAAGTTTGCCAATTGATGGTAGCTGTGTTGAGCGATAAATTAATGACTTTGACATTAGAAATAACTGGTCCATCAGTATCAAGCGGAGTAGTAACCGGTGAGCTTTGAGTGGCTGGACTGGCAGTTGTAGTTTTAGGCGGTGAGGTCGAGCTAGATTTAGGTTTCGAAGTGGAACTGGTGACGGAGCCAGAGCCGCCAGCTGGCGGATTGGAGGTTGTAGTGGTTACAGTATAGCTACCACCGGTGTTAATTGATGGCTCAGCGGTATTGTCAGAGGAGCGGATAATGCCACTGCCGCTAGCAAAGGCCACTTGGGCCGTACCGGCGCTAGCCGCAGTAAATTTCACTGTAGCTATTAATTGACTTCCCGTGATAGGGCTAAAGGTGCCTCGGCCGATTCTAACTAAGCCGCCACTGCCAGTGTTTTCGGCCTCCACTGGCCAAGCCGAAGTATTAGGGGTAATGCTGACAAATGTTAGCAAGTTAGCCGGATAGCTAAGGTTGGCTTGAACGGCATTCACCTGGTCGCTACCACTATTTTCATAGACCGCCACATTAAAGCTAGTACCTTTGATAAAGCTTTGGCTAGCCGGTGATAAAGTCATGGTAGCCGGCGAAGATATAGTGTAGGTACCATTATTGAGAGTTAGAGCCTCGGATTGGTTATCATTAGAGCGGACTACCGCTGTGCCGGCGGCAAAGTTAACGTTGGCTGTACCAGCAGCATTAGCAATAAAATGCACAGTGGCTACCACCTTATCGCCTGTCACCGGTCCACAAGGACCACAAGTCCCGCGGCCAATTTTGACGCTACCTCCCCCACCAGTCGATTCAGCAACCGTGGTGAAGTCCGGCGAAGTATCGATGCCGTCAAAGGTTAAGCTATTTGAGTAAGTCAGATTGGCTTGGACGGCATTAACAGTATCACTACCGCTATCTTCGTGTATATCAATATTTAGTCGCGCGCCCTGGGCATAGGTGTTACTAGCTGGTGAGAGATATAGCGTAGCCGTACCGGCAGCACCCACTAAGCGAACGGCAACTATTATTGGTACTACTAAAATCAGGCCGACGCTGGCTAACAAGTTAGTTTTTGTTAAATATTTCATTTTATATACTTATATAAATAATGCTTTGCGATAGCGCTTAAGTCAACCCTGCAGGGATGATCTTATTTAAACTGTTTGACATTTTTAAAAACTCGACTAATACTTAGGTTCAAGGATTAAGCTTATGCTTCTTAATAGGCTACGGCCAAATAAAAATACAAGCTCAAAACTAACAGCCAAAAGTCCACTCCGTTTACGTGACTTAGCCTTATTCGGCCTAATATTTGCAGTAATCGGCGGCTACATTTTGTGGCGCACTTTTGCGGTACCGCCGCCGCCGACTATTTATTTGACGCCGGCTAGCCAAACTTTGGGCGCCAGTACCAGCTTTAGCGTCCAGGTCCGAGAAAATAGCGGCACTACTTCTGTTAATGCTGTTCAGGCTAATTTGAGCTATAACACTAGCTTATTAACTTTTGTCAGTATCAGTACCACTGGTACTGCCTTCGCTACTACCGCCCAAACTACCGGCGGTTCGGGTTCTATAAATATTGCACTTGGTACTTGCGGTGGCTGTTCAGCAGTTACCGGCGACCAATTGGTAGCAACTATTAACTTTACAACTACAGCTACTGGCGGCACAGCCAGCGTGCCGTTCACTACTGGCACAGCTTTAGTTAGCTCGACCACCAATCAAGATATATTAGGTTCGCTGGCAGCTACGGCCGGCGGCAGCTACACAACTGATACTGCGCCGCCGACTGTTTCGGTAACAGCTCCAGCCAACAATGCTGTAATCTCAGCTCCCGGCACCACTACCATCACCACTACCGCTAGCGATGCCGCCAGCTCAGTAACAAAGGTTGAGCTATATATAGATGGCGCTCTAAAAACCACCCTGACCACCAGTCCCTATACTTATGCTTGGAGTACTACGGGCGTCAGTTTGGGCTCGCATACCGTCCAAGCCAAGGCTTATGACTCGTTTAATAATGTTGGTACTACAGCCCTGACGACCATAACTTTGGCCGACCAAACCCCACCAACCACTTCGATTACAGCGCCAGCCGGTGGAGCAACGCTTAGCGGTACTACGACGGTCAGTGCTAATGCCACCGATAATGTTGGCGGCACCGGTATTAGTAAAGTTGAGCTATATGTTGATGCAGTTTTGAACTCTACCGATACAACTTCGCCATACAGCTTTAGCTGGAACACCACCACAGCTACCAATACCTCACATAACTTAACCGTTAAAGGCTACGACAGCGCCAGCCCCGCTAATATAACTACTAGTGCAGCAGTTAGTGTAGTTGTTGATAATAGCCCGCCAACTGCTCCAACTAGCCTGCTCATGACTGCCAACACTCTAACTAGCATTACTTTGGCTTGGAATGCCTCAACTGACAACGTTGGTGTAGCTAACTATAAACTCAGCCGGAATGGCACACTGATCGCGACCTTAACCGGCAGCACTCTAACCTATACCGATAGTAGCTTAACTAGCACCACCAGCTACAATTACAGCTTGGTAGCGACCGATGCGGCTAACAACTCCTCAGCGGCTGCAACTCTGACGGCGGCGACAGTAACCGCTAAGCCCGGTGATTTAAATGGCGACAACGCGGTCAATATCACTGACTTATCGATCTTGCTCAGCAACTGGAACACCACTAACGCCGTAGCCGACATCAACAAAGACGGTATCGTCAATATCTTTGACTTATCGATTCTACTTTCCAACTACGGCAAGTAGAAACACAAGGGTTCTAGGCTATCAGGGTTACGGTAAAATAGTTAAAGCTTTTGTGCTTATTTGGACTGTCTGTCTACTGTAGAGTGTAGACGCCGATGCCGTCAGCCGCTAGTGAGCCAATGATGTTTTGGTTAGAGGTTGAGCTAATTAAGGCGGTGCCATTTACAAACGATAGGTTAGCCACTCCAGCAACATTAACTTTGAAGGTAATTTTAGAGATTAGCTGGTCACCGCTTAAGCTGCCAATTATACCGCGGGCTAAGCTAACTTGACCATTGCTGCCAGTATTTTGGGCCTCAGTAGTAAATGGGCTGGCGCTGGCGTCGGCGCTGACAAATGTCAGCTTATCGCTAGGATAGGAAAAGTTGGCCTGCACGGCGTTAACTGTGGCCGAGCCGCTGTTTTCCCTGATATCAATCGTAAAGGTCGAGCCTACGCTAAAGTTTTGGCTGGGCGGATTGAAGTAAATGGTTGGGGCCGGCGGAATTACTGGCGCAGTGACTGCAACAGAGGTAGTAGCACTAGTACTGCCACCGCTGCCGGTGCAAGTTAGGGTGTAGCTAGAGGTTTGGTTTAGGGCACCAGTACTGGTGCTACCGCTGGTCGGCTGGCTGCCGCTCCAGGCGCCAGAGGCGGCGCAAGCGGTGGCATTAGATGAATTCCAAGTTAGGGTGGCGGCTTGGCCGGCGCTGACACTAGTTGGCGAAGCGCTTAAGCTGACGGTTGGTGCGGCCGGCGGCGGTGTGACATTGCCGTAAAAGTTAGTCACGTCTAAGTATAAATCTCTGGAACAGGATCTTTTACCCTTGGATTTAGTAAAGTCGTTAGGAAAGCTAACCGATAGGCTATGAGTGCCGGCCGCATAGTTGGCCGTAGCATTGTAAGCCGTCCAAGAAGTAGTGCTAACCGAAGTATTAATCAGGCTGGCTCCATCAAGGCTTATGACCATCTGGGGTGCGCCCTGGCACTGCCCACCACGAGCAGTAATAGTCAGCGAAGTAATGGCCGAGGCAAAGTTAACCGAGCCAGTGGCCGAACCATTAGTCGATAAGTCCACAGCCTTGCCGCCAGAGGCATTAGCGTCGGTAATCACACTGCCGCCAGCTGGCAGTATCATTTGCTCGGCCTCTAAGCTCGATACTGGGGTGCCGGCCGCAAAGCTCTGCCACAAAATATAGCCGCCAACGGCTGCAAATACTAAAATTATGATGGCTAGCTGAGCCCGAGAGAATCTAGAAGTGTGTCTGAGTAAGGATGATTTATTGTTGGTTTGAGCGGTCTTAGCTTTTTCTTGTTCTTGCATGGCTTAGATTTAATGGATACTTTTGACCCTCTCCCGATTAATTAACCTTAAGTTCAATTATGGATTTTTACAGGCCGCTGTCAAGCAAAAACACCTATTAGGCTCTGTACCGTCCTATAACAAATCCAGAGTGGTGCAGGCGTGTTAATACTATGCCCGTGGGCTAGAACAGCGGTAATAATTTTTACAAATTAGACTCACGGGCGCCAATATCCGGTGAGCCTAAACAGTAACTTAGAGGCTTACCGTTACAATCATTGGTGTAGTTTAAGCCAGATACATTAACTGTACCGGTATTAATGGCGTTGCTACCGATTTGGAGTAAATAGTCTGGGCCGGCACCAATACCACTAGCTGTGAACCAAAGATTATTAGATTGGCTCACACTAGCGCTACCACCATTGATGGCACCGACCCAGCTGCCCATAGCAATGTTGTTGTAAGCCTTAAAAGTGCCTTTATTCCTATAAATCGGAAACAGGTAGTCGGAGCTGTTGCCCTGAATCGTATTACTAGCCCAAACTAAATTAATATTTGGTGCCCCGAGATAATCGCTGTCTGAGCCATCGATCCATATCATATAACCATTAGTGTTTTGGAAGCGGTTATTGTAAATCAAGGTGGTACCACCGCCTGATACCTCGGCAAAATATGATAACGGATAATCATTATCGTGGAACAAATTACCATAAATAGTAGAGCTGGTGCGGCGCAAGCTAAGGCTCTGACCACTGCTAACTGTTCCAAAATCATTGAAGGCAAAGGTGGAGTTTTCGGCCTTCATGTAGATGTGGTGAGTGCCGCAGCCAGTCGGGCATTTGCCGCCATTATTATAGAACTTGCTGTATTGCACCAAGTTATTGGTGCCGTAGAGGTATACGGCCGTATCGCCAGCATCATGAATATTGGTGCTATCGATTGTTAAATAACTAATATTACTATTGCTAGTGTTACCTGCTGCAATGGCATCACTGCCGACTCCTTTGCTGGTTGATAAGTCGCTACCCTGAACAGTTACATGGCTGCTAGGAGCATCGACTTCAAGCGCAATGGTAGTTCCAAAGGACTGATAACTACTGTTTAAGTAGCCAGTAACATACGATTTGATGTTATAAAGTGTCACCCAGCTGCGGCCGGGTACGTCAATGCCAGCAAAAGTTGCCTGGCCGCAGGTTCCATCGGTCTGAAAGATAACTGGTAAACCGCTGGTACCCGAAACATTAACATTTAAGAAACCAAAACTTTGGCCACAAGCAAAATTAACACTGTCGCCCGGCTTATATAGCGAGGCACTGGCTTGGCTGAAGGGCCATGGGCTGCTGGCCGAAGTACCGCTGTTGCCCAGGCTACCGCCGTTGGATATATAGTACTTAGTACCTTTTGAGGTATCTGGCGCCGGTAACTTACCAGCGCAGCTTGGCCCGACGCAGCCAACTTGGCCGGAGCCCTCAGTCGGAAGTGGAGGTGTGGTGTTCACCGGCAGTCCGCAGACTTTTTCGCTACCAATACTTGATACAGTTGCCCAGTTGCCCAGTTGGCTAACGCCAGACTGTTCTGTCCTAAAGCTGTAATTAGAGGCGATAGTTACTTCGGAACCACCAGTTGGAGTTACATATACACTATAAGTGTGAGCTGGCACATTAACCACCATTCTGACTGAATAGGATACACCAGCGCTATATGCCAGTGGTGTAACCGCGCTGTAGCCGCCACCATTACGGGCCACAATGTTGCCGCTAGTGTTAAACTCGACTATTGTTGCTAAATCAGTGTAGGCTCCGGCCGGACTGGCCGAGAAGCCTATGTCGGCATCAATATTAGCAGCATTAGGTATTAGGCTAAATACTTGTGTAAAGGTGCCGCTTTGGCTAGATAATGGATTATTTTGCCAGGCGGTAGTTGAGCTCAAACAACTGCCACTGCTGACAGTGACTACAGCTTTGGCGGTGGTACTGCCGCCAAGACCGCTACAACTTAAGGTATAGGTGCTGGTTTGGTTTAAGGCACCGGTAGAGGTAGAGCCTTGAGTCGATTGGGGTCCAGACCAGGCGTCAGAAGCCGTGCAACTATCGGCATTGGCCGAGTTCCAAGTCAGGGTTGAGGCTTGGCCGGCCGTCACATTTGACGGGCTGACCGATAGGCTGACGGTTGGCGCTGGGGTTGGCAGTGGGTTAGGCCCATAAAAATTAGTGATATCTACATATAAGTCACGCGAACACTGGATTTTATTACCGTGGGTCTTTGTGTAATCATTGCTAAAACTAATGGCTAAGTTATGGTTGCCAGTCCCAATAGTATTGGCCAAGTTGGCCGAATAGCTAGTCCAAGAAGTGCTAGACACTGCGGTACTAGCTAGTACATTAGAGCCATCTAGCGAAACAGTCATAGCCGGCGCGCCAGAACACTGGCCGCCCTTAGCCACAATTGTCAATGAATTAACTGATGAAGGAAAATTTACGGTGCCATTGGCTGTACCGTTAGTGGCTAAAATTATGTCGCGCCCAGAAGAAGCGGCTGAATCATTTAATATAGAAGCGCCGCTCGGCAAAACCATTTGTTCGGCCTCCAGGCTAGCCACTAGTGGCCCGATGGCAAATGATTTAAAAATTATGTAGCCGATTATGCCAAAAACAATTACAAAAACCGCTAGTTGCGGCTTAGAAAATTGGTTCTTATGCCTCAGCAATGAACCTATAAGCGGTGTTCGGTTGTTTATATTAGTTAGGGCCATTTTTTGGTTTAACTTAAGCATAATTATCGGGCATTCCTATCTAATGTCAAGTAATCCATCTGTTGCTAAAGAGTTAGTATTGTGGTAAAATATGGTTTAGAAATTTCGGCAATGTCAAGCAGAACTGAAGTTTAGCTCTTTCTAACTCGAGGAGAGTTCATTGGTAAAAGAACTTAGGAAGCTTAGGCCAAACTACGCCTGGCCCTTCATATCCATTGCCTACCTGCCTTGGCCAATCCGGATTCTCAATCGGCTGACAAGGGTTAGGAGAGGCGGCTATATCTATCACGACCGCGACATGTCCCGAAGGGGGTCCAAGTGAAAAAGCTGGCAGTATACTACGGCTTTCACATCGTTATTGGCGTAGCCTCGTTCTGGCCGCTGATCGCTATTCCGCTAATCATAGCCTGGTTGCGGGATTGGCAGCTGTCATGGAGCTGGACCGGTTATCTGATCGCTGGCACAATTGCCGGCTGGGCAACCTGGCACCTACTCGTCCGGCTACTGACACGAAGGCCTAAGCCGCCAAAAGGCGCTTTGGGCACCTGAAAGGAGCCGAAATTGGCTATCGAGAGCAAAGAATTAGATATAGTGCGACTCGATGGCCGCATCATCCGCTGACCCACAAGGAGCGCCATGAGACGACGAAAGAGAAAAATCTTTCTGATGTTGGCGGTACTAGCAGCAGCTTTAGCTGGCGCCGAGATCGTGGAAGTAAAGAAACGCGAACGCCGTCGCAAGAAGCAAGTACTCATCAGGAAGCGCCAGACCAGAAGGCAGAGGATGATGGCTTCCATCGGCTTCCGCCGCAAGTAACCCACCGTCCGAAAGAAGCACAAGATGCCATGGTGGGGATGGTTAATCATCATCGTCATCGCCGTCCTGCTCTTCATCTTTTGGCCGGATGAGGTCGATCCGGGACGATGGTGAATCTCCTCAAGAAAAAGCCCCGGGCAGTCCGGTCCGGGCACAGCGCCAAGGGGCGCCCGCCAATTAGGCGGGCAAAGCGCGTAACCATCCGCAGCGCCCGCGGCGCTCTTTTATTTAGAAATACTTAACAAGCCAGGCATCGTACTAAGGCTGGTCTGGGACTACCATTAACTCCCAAGTTTCCGGAACTAGTAAACGTTCTGTGACAAAGTTGCCTTTAGTCTTAACAAGTCCACCAGACAAACTAAGACCACTTGGTTGGAGCTCCAAAGAACCTTCAAATAATGCTATTGAGCCCAGAATTTCGCCTCTTGATTTTAAGTGAGCGAGTTCAACACGCCCCGTTCCGGATAAGTCCATTTCCGTACCACTTTCAAGCTCGATGGTAGCGTCTTGTACTACTTCTCTTGGCTTATTTGGCCTTATTCTCTCGCAA
>JAIFWC010000050.1 GCA_019662065.1 Candidatus Saccharimonadota bacterium | reverse complement strand
GTGGTGGCTATATTAATTCTGCTGCCATTCCATGCTTTCTTAACTGTCTGGTTATCGAGTGGGTTAGATCATTACACACTGCTGCGACTCTGGAAGGAGTTTTTGCTGCTACCAATTGCGCTCGGAGCTCTGTACTTTTTGGTAGTCGAGCGGCCACTACTCAAAAAAATCTGGTCGTTGTGGCTCAGCAAGTTAATTGTTGCTTATAGCCTTTTGCTGCTGGCTTGCGGCTTTGTAGCGCTCGAGCTCAACGACGTCACCGCTAAGGCCATGTGGTATGGCTTGCTGGTGGACTTGCGGTTTTTGGTTTTCTTTTTAGCGGTGATGGTACTGGCGGCTAAGTCTGGCTGGCTGCACCGGGCTTGGCAAAAACTGTTGCTGGCACCGGCCGTATTAGTGGCGGCCTTTGCCATCTTGCAATATTTAGTTTTGCCGTATGACTTTTTGAAGCATTTTGGCTACAGTCAGTCGACCATTTTCCCATACGAAACGATTAATCATAACCTTGAACATATCCGGGTAGCCTCGACTCTGCGCGGTGCCAATCCACTGGGTGCGTATTTACTCGTACCTATCGCGGTCATAGCCGCCCTAATCTTTAAAGAAAAGCGCGAGCGGCGCGATAAATTGATTTTGGCCGGCGGGTTCTTGCTGGCATTGTTCTTTAGTTTTTCGCGTAGCGCCTGGATTGGCGCCGGGCTGGCGCTTTTAACTAGCGCTTGGCTAGCTTTCAAATCGACTCGAATTAGAAGAAATATTGTCTGGATCCTAAGCGCAGGTTTAGTGATTGCGGCAGTTTTGACCTTGGCTCTGAGAAATAATTTAGGTTTTGAAAACGCTGTATTCCACACCGACCGCAATTCCAAAATTGCCGTTAGTTCCAACGAAGGCCACTCGGCTGCCGCTAAAGCAGCTATAAAAGACGTGGCCCACCATCCACTGGGTAGCGGCGTTGGTACCGCCGGCCCGCAGTCTGTCTACAATCACCGTGCTAGGATTGCCGAAAATTATTATTTGCAAATCGCCCAAGAGGCCGGCGTACTTGGAGTATTTCTGTTTGTAGCCATTTGCGTGGCCTTAGGCAAACTGCTGTTTGATAAACGAGCCGACCCATTAGCCTTGGCTTTATTCGCCAGCTTGATAGGCCTGAGTTTTGTTAACTTACTGTCACACGCCTGGTCGGATGACACGCTGGCTTACGCATTCTGGGGATTGGCCGCAATCGCCCTGGCGCCTGCTATAATTACAGATAAGCGTAAACGTAAAAATGGCCAAAACATCCAAAAATCGGCGTAAAGTCGCCATCCAATTTATTGAATACTTAATTAGCGGCGGCGCTTATTTTTGGGTTGGTTACTTAATACTCGACTACCTTTACTATGTGCTGCATTGGAATTTGTGGTGGTCGACAATCGTTAGCAATGTGGTTGGTTGGGCTGTTAACTTTATCCTGCAACGGTTTTGGGTCTTTAATAATAAAGCCCTCAAAGGCCACCAAACTCAGGTTACCAGCCGCTACATCACCATTACATTAGTCGATTTTGTGATGAATTACTTTATTTTGTATGGCTTAAAACAAGTTGGTATTACACCGGCAATTGGCCAGTTTATCAGCTCAGCGTTTTTTACAGGTTGGAACTGGGTATGGTACCGCTACTGGGTCTTCCCGGAAAAAATCAAGAGCCGCAAAACAGTTATTACCCCGGCGCGAGTAGTCGTCCACAGAGCGCATGGTCACAGTGCCTTTCATAGTATTGCCAAATGAGCTCAGTCCCCAAAGCTGAACCAGCCGAAACGCTTCGGCCAACCAAGAAGCAAAAGGAACTATTGACTTTTATTGAGGATTTTATTGCCGAGCATGGCTACAGTCCCAGCTACCGCGAGATTATGGCCGGCACTGGCCACACATCTGTAGCTACTGTCAGCCTGCACGTTAATAGCTTAATCGAACGTGGCCACCTTAAAAAACGCGACCGCTCGGCCCGCTCGCTGGAGGTAGTCAGCCCCCAAGCCGGCCAAAAACCAGAGGAGTTGGCTCCCAAGCAACTCAAAGCCAGCGAAGAAAAGTGGCTGGTGGCTAAAGTTGAATTATTTTTCAAAGGAGCCGAATCTGCCGCCGGCGTCTCTGAAGCTGAAATTGATAAACTCTACGTTTTAATTGGCGCCTTAAAGGTTTTGGGTATAGAAGGCGCATCGCAGGCTTTTATAGCTCGCTTGGGTGAACTTAAAAAACGCCACGAAGATAATGAGTACTCGGTATAAAGCGGCTATTTAACAAGCAGGTAGATAACGACTACCAAAACAACTAGGCCAATAGCGCCCCAAAGTAGCATTTTGTTTTTACCACCGGCACTAGCGGATGCGGCTGGTGGTAAGGGTGTAACTGGCGGTTGGCCAACCGCTGCGGCTGGTGGTACAGCCGGGCTATCGGCCGCCGGGGCGGGCGAGGCCGGTTCTGGGGTTGGTGGCGCGGCAGGTGCCGGCGGAGTTTGGGTTGGTGTCTCGGTTGGGTTCATGTGATTTTTACCTCTTATCTATACTTAATATTACCACGTAATTCTCATGCCTATAAATTACAGGTGATACTATAGTTTAAAGATGGATAACCTCATTATATTTTGCGCTAAATACCTATTTTTAGCTGTAGTTGCCTTATATTTTTTAGCCATCATCCAAGCCAGCCCTAAACACCGCAAGGCTCTAGTAATTGCTTTTGTAGTCGCCGGCGGAGTTGCCGTGGTTTTAGATAAAATCGCTGGAAGGCTGTACTACGACCCCAGGCCGTTTATATCGCATCACCTTAAAGCTCTCATCGACCACAACCCAGATAACGGCTTTCCGTCAGAGCATACCGTATTAACTACGACAATCAGCGCAGCTTTAATCTACTACCGGCGCCAGCTGGGAATACTAGCTTTTGGGCTAGCTTTGCTGGTTGGTATCGGACGAGTGGCTGCCCATGTACATTCACCAATCGATATATTCGGCGGCATCCTAATAGGCATAGCTGCCGGTAGTAGCGGCTATTATTTAGCTGAAAGGCTTCTTAGCTCTAAACGCTACGGCGGCCGACCAGTAGATTCCAGATAAACACCACTAAAGCCACCACCAATAGCAGATGAATCAGGCCACCCACGTGAACTACCGTAAAGCCCAGCAACCAGAGCAGAACTAAGATAGCGACAATGGTTAGGATCATTCCGACCTCCTTAGGTTTTACAAACTCCATTAAACTATAAGCCGCCAGTGGCAGCAGTTAGATAATTTACGAAGCTCAAGCCAGAATTATCGCCAAACCTAACAGTTAGTCTTCGACAGGCACTGTTGGTTTTTCTGGGGGCATATCCGATTCATCGCGCTGTATAATTTCCAGCTGTTCGGTGCGACCGGCTAAGTCGTCTTTGTTATCAAAAACTTGGTCTTGGGCAAATGTTTTATAAAAATTAACCACTTCTGCAGGCGCGCCAGTGTCGCGGGCCAACTTAAGCAGTCGCTGAATTGATAGCGGGTAGCGCGGCACCCTATCAATCAAGCGATAAAGCTGGTTCATAGTCGGTTGGGCGGCTAAGCTAATCATCTCGATGATCCCTACTTATATTGGTTATTAGAGTTGGTACGCTTAAGAGGCCCAGAGCCTTTTGGCAAATTAACAATTGACCGGCGCAACTTAAGTTTACCGGCTGGATTTACGCCAAGTTTCTCATCGGCAGACATATGTTTGCTCATGCCATAACCTCCCCTTACGTGACTATTTTGCCCGATTGACTTACTTGAGGCTGTGAATATAGTTACAGTTTGGAGATATAAATCTGAGTATTAGGCGATGTGGTGGAAAATTTTAACCAAATGCTGGTAATTGGCCGAGCAAAACCACACATCAAAAACTAAAATAGCCAGAAAAATTAATTTCTCACCCAATTTACCGGTGGTTAAACGGAAGGCTTTTAGAGGCGGAATGCCAAATTTAACAGGTAAAGGCAGCAACAGGGGTATGGCTTCTTTGGTAAATAGATCCATGAATAAATGGCT
>JAIFWC010000049.1 GCA_019662065.1 Candidatus Saccharimonadota bacterium | reverse complement strand
AGGAGTTGCATATTCGTAAAGCCTCTTAGGGCCATAATCCTCAAGCGAGAAGCCTATAATTACACAATATACAGCGGCCTTACCACTCGCTTCATTGCTCCATCTAAAAGTCTTGTGCGCAAAATTTATTTTTGCACCATACTCAAGTAAGTACTTCCATAAAATGCCGACTTGTTCACCCTGAGCTATTGAATTAGTCGATACGAACGCCACTTTGATATCGGTACCTTTGATGTATTCAATTGCTTTGGCGTACCAACCCGCTACAAAATCCAAGACTCCAGCTCCGGTTCCATTGGGGAAGAGCGACTTTACTTGATCGCGTTGGAATTGAGTCATCTGCTTACCACCGCTAAATGGGGGATTTCCGAGAATAATAATATTTTTCTTGCCTCCGAGTACTTCTTGCCAATCCAGCTCTAGAGCATCACCATGAATTATTGTTGCTGACGAAATCAGTGGAAGTCGGACCAGAGGTTTATGAAAGACATCCTGCGCTTCATTATTCATTTGGGCATCGGTAAGCCACAATGCCACTTGAGCAACCTGAGAAGGAAACTCTTCGAACTCTATCCCATAAAATTGATTCACATTGCATTTAACGATACTTTTTAAGTTTATTTCTGGGTCACCGAGATGTTCTCCATATAAAATCTTCAATACATCCAACTCCAGACGCCTTAATTCACGGTAAGCCACCACTAAGAAATTCCCACATCCACAGGCAGGGTCTAGGAATTTGAGACTGGCTAGTTTGTCATGAAAATGAGAGAGGACGTGAAACTGATGCTTGGACTCTTCAAACTCAGTTCGTAATGTATCTAAAAACAGAGGCTTAATTACTTTTTGTATATTAATCTCACTGGTGTAATGTGCCCCTAGCTCACGTCTTTTTTCAGTACCGCTTTCTTGCATTACATTTTGAAACATTGCACCAAAAATTGCCGGATTAATCTGGCTCCAGTCATTATTCCTAGCTGCGTCAAGTAAACTATGACGCATATTATGGTTAAAAGTCGGTGTACTTATTCGTTTTTTAAATAGATTTCCATTCACATAAGGAAACCTTTGGAGGTATTCATCAAGAGTAGTCTGGCGCTCATTTATAGGTTTATCAAGCGTCTCGAACAGTAGAACCAACTTAGGTCCTAGGTCGGCAGCATCTTCTTCTGTTCGACTATAGATATAATCATAAAAAATTCCTTTATCGAACACCCCGTTGTCTTCTGCGAACATACAAAATAGCAAACGGACTAGAAGTATCTCCAAGTCTTGACCCCCGTACCCGGTCTGCTTAAGTTCATTATGAATTTTCGTTAACTGCTTACTTGCTTTTATGTCGACTGGATGTTGCTCGACATACTCTTGCTTGTTATATCCTGCTATGAATCCGAACAAGTCAAGCTTTTGTGGCAACTCTTCAAGACTAATAGTCCACTCACCTTGTTTCCCGATCGTTTGTAGATCATAAAGCTTAATATTCTGAAAATCCGAAACTATGATGTACCTAGGATGGTCATCAGGCGATAGTTCGGCCGTATAGTCCGTTGCCTGGTCGTATGCTGGCTCAAGCGGCTCTCCTCTGCTTTTGTGCTCGACAATTAATACCCCTGGCCAAAACATATCTATAAAGCCCGCAGCTTTTCCTAGTCGTCTGGCCAATTGTTCATAAATTCCTACGCTTTGTCGTTTTATGCCAAAGATTTGAAAGAAATCATTCCAAAATGTTTGGGCTTCGCCACGCTCGCTAGAGTCATCTTGGTGCTCATTGACAAATTCCTTTGCCCGTATACGCATATCATTAAAAGTCGGAGGTAAAGCCATGATTAAGACTCATTGTAAATTAGTAGAGAGATAACAGAAAGGAATTTCTCACATCGAACCTCAAAAATATCTAGGGCTATAATAGAAAGATAATAAAGGAGGTTCTTATCATGAAAATGAGTCCGGTGGTGCATTTTGAAATGGGTTATAACGATAAAGACCGTATGGTCAAGTTTTACGAAACTGCTTTTGGCTGGAAAGCCCAGCCGATGGGTCCGGAAATGGGCAATTATGTAGTGGCCCAGACAGCCGAAACAGATGAAGACGGCATGGTGAAAACCCCCGGCAATATAAACGGCGGGTTTTACCAAAAAACTGAAAATCAACTTTCGCTAGCGCCGTCGGTGGTGATATCGGTGGATGACATTAAGCAGGCTGTAGAAGAAGTTAAAAAAGCCGGAGGTAAGATTTTGGGCGGGATGACAGCCGACGGCCAACGCACCATGGAGCCGCAGATGATACCCGGTGTGGGACTTTGGGTGTCGATTGAAGACACCGAAGGCAACCGCGTTAGCCTGCTCCAGCCCAACCCTCGCTAGATTCCAGCCGATGAAGTTTGATGTAAAGACAGACCAGGAACGCCAGGTCATTGATATCACCGACCAGGTAGCGGAGTTGGTAAAACCTGGCGCTAGAGTGGTGAGTGTTTTTGTGGCGCATACGACTTGCGCGGTAACGACAGCTGATTTAGATCCGGGGACTGATTTGGATTTGCTGGATGCAGTTTGGGAAATGATTCCTAAGCTGAAGTACCGGCACCCTCATAACCCGGCGCATGTGCCGGCACACTTGGCCAGCTCTATAATCGGGCCAAACGTAACGGTGCCGGTTAAAGACGGGCAGCTGGTTTTAGGCACCTGGCAGAGAATTATTTTGGTCGAGCTAGATGGCCCCCGCAACCGCCAGCTAGTAATTACACCTCTCTAAGTCAGACCTTAGACTATTTTATAAGTTGGTAGGGGAGGAGTGGGGTCTAAGCTAGACGCTAGCTCTACCAGGGCTTCGCCTAGCTTTGGCAGCTTATCTTCCGGGATAGGAGGAGTTATTTCGATTGAAACGTCAGAAGGAGAACTTCTGGCAGTTGAGCCGAGTTCGCCAATAATTTCGGCGACCTCATCGCGCATTAAAATTCTGCCTAGTGCTCTACTTACGATTACATACTGCTCGTTAGGACCAGCATTACCTATCAAGAACTCTTTCTCGTTCATCATAAAGCTAAAATATCACACCCAAAAAGCTCAAGTTTGTTAATAATAGTTATTTAATTCTAAGCTTGAATGTCCGAATTGGCAATTTTAAAGAACTTGTGCTAAAATATAAATATTGTTCAGATGGATCCCGGTTTTGTTAGTTAGCAATCAGGCTTCATTACAGCAAGAGCTTACTAACTAATAACAAAGCAAGGATTCATTTTTTTATGTCTCAAAATCGATTCGCTTACCAGTCTAGCCGCCGACCCCCCGGCCGCGCCTTTACGGCGCCCAGGCGCCCCAGCCGCAAAGCCAGCAAGCAAACCATTGACCCGGCCCGCTTTATAAAAGCCGCCGAACCAACACTTAGCAGTGACTATCAAACTACTCACGAATTTGCTGATTTTGCCATGCACCCGTTACTTAAGGCCAACATTACGGCCAAAGGTTACGCCATACCTAGCGAAATCCAAGATAAAACCATCGCCCTGGGGCTGGAAGGCCGCAACGTGGTGGGTATTGCTAACACCGGTACCGGCAAAACCGCGGCTTTTGCGCTGCCGATTTTAAATAAACTGATGCGCAACCCTGCCAGCCAGGCCCTGATAATTGCGCCGACGCGCGAGCTGGCCATCCAAATAGAAGGCCAGTGTAAACTGCTGGCTAAAAGCAGCGGCCTGTACGGTGCGCTGCTGATTGGCGGCACGCCGATGGGCCGGCAGATTACCGATCTTAAACGCCGGCCGCGCTTAATTATCGGCACGCCTGGGCGGATTAAAGACCACTTGGGGCAGGGTACACTGAACTTAAGTGGCTGCGATATGGTGGTGCTGGACGAAGTCGACCGCATGTTAGATATGGGTTTTATCAACGATGTCCGCGAAATTTTGTCTAAACTACCACCGATCCACCAGGCTTTCTTTTTTAGTGCCACTCTCAGCCCCCAAATCCAAAACCTGATAGAAACCTTTGCTGCCAATCCTGCGGTAATCAACGTCAAAATCGGCGAAACCAGCCAAAACGTCCACCAGGACATAGTCAGCTACAGCGGTAAAAGCGACAAAATAGATAAATTGCATGA
>JAIFWC010000008.1 GCA_019662065.1 Candidatus Saccharimonadota bacterium | reverse complement strand
GGGAAGGGATCTTTCGATAGCAGGGCAAAGGCTTTTAGTAACTGATTGCAACCTTTGCGCTGGACCAATCGGCCCAAAAAAACTACTCGACCGTTTATGAAGTTAGAATTTTTCTTAGCAAACCTAGCGACATCAACTGGATTAGGGACGACTTGAGATTCAATTCTAAAAGTCTTTCTAGCGTAGTTTTGGGCGACCGGGCTAACCGAAACAACGGCATCAAATCGCCTTAAGTTATTGAAATAAGCCAGCCGCAGCACTCGGCCTCCCAACTCCGCCAACTTACTGGCCGGAAAGATATGGAAGGTGCCAACCACCGTGGTTTGAGAACTGGCATGTTTAATGATTCTTTGGGCTAAAAACGGCGAATGTGGCATCATTACGTGCAGCACATCGAATTTCTCTACACCCAGGACCCGTTTTAGACGTTTTTGGTTAGCCGGTAACGGAATCGACAGCTTATTGCCATTAAAATAAACCGTTTGATTTTTGGCTAAGCTATAAACTCGACCACCTTGCCAAGACTCTAGCTTTGTCTGCCCGACTAAGTAGCAAACTGCATGGCCCTGGCCGCTTAACCAGCTACCGAGAGTTTTAACGTACTGGGCAACGCCGTCAGTGCTGTCTAAACTGTCGTCGAAGACTAAACCGACTTTTAGCTTTCGGTTTTCGCTCATGAATTTTAACCGCTTCTTTATATGCTAGTTCATATTGGTCGACTACTCGCTTGTAATCAAATTGTTTAACATAACGCTTGGCCCAGCTTAGCCATAATTTACGCAAGCTTTCATCAAATAGCATAATTTCTAGGCGTCGGGCAAAATCAACGGTATCCTTGGGGTTTACTAAAGATATGGCGCCGGTTTCTTTCATAACGCTCTGATAACCAACATTATCGCCGGCCACCACCGGACAACCAGCCGCCATGGCCTCAAGCAGCACAATGCCAAAGCTTTCACCGCGGGTGGCTGGCGAGCAAAACACATCGGCTCGGTGCAAATGATGAATTTTGTCTTCATCGCTGATAAAGCCCAGGAAGGTCACCCGCGGAATCTCTAACTCTTTAACAAAATCACGTAGTTTTTGCTCATCCGGCCCACTGCCGGCAATTAACAGCTGGACATGTTTATTGCGCCTAGCCAGCTCATTAAAGGCTCTGAGCAGGTATTTGAGGCCCTTACGACCCTCTAAGCGGCCAATAAATAAGATTGTCTTCATTTTGGGATGCTTGACAGCCAAAGATGGCTTTGTCTGGTAACGTTTAAGATCGATGCCATTGGGGATATAGCGAATATTTTTAACCAAACGGTGTCCAGGGTCTTTATCGAGTAAAACCTGGGCTGGAGCCGGCGACACCGCCGTAATAAAATCAAGTTTTTCGCCAATGCCACGGCCATAGGGTAAAAACAAGTTTACTAGAGATTTAGCCGCTGCACTATCTATAAGATTGGCGTGGAATGTTCCAACATGGACTGCATCCGATAGCTGGAGCATTTGACGGGCTAAGATTGGCGCCCATGGCTCATGGAAGTTAATCACGTCGAATTTTTCGGTCTCAAGCACCTGTTTGATCTCGTCACTATCGATGTTAAATGTCCAAGTGCCATCGGTGGCCAAACCGGCATTAAATTTGGTCGAAGTACCGAGCAGAATATAGCCCTGGGGGGTGTCGCCCTCAAAACTACTAGGGCGCGGTGTAATAATTTTAACTTCGTGGCCTTTTTTGATTAGGCCAGCTCTGAGATTGATGACGACTTCGCCCACGCCTCCGGCTCGCTCAAACATGTTGTACGGACAGACCAATCCAATTTTCATCTTAGATTGATTATACTTTATTTCTTGGCGTTCAAAACTTTGCGCAGAGCTGGTGGAATAAATGGGGCCGCATCCTTGGCATCAGCAATTACCGACGGAGAATGGCTTGGAACATCAGCCTTAATTAAGTGAAAATCACGGAAGATAGTGCGCATATGCTGTTCAACTAAAGTGTTGTTGAAGTAGCGGTCAGCATCGACGCTAACATGGTAAACCTCCAGGTTAATATGCTTGCCGGTTAAGTCTAAGGTGAACATTTCGTGGGCTATTTTCATGTAGGTACGAGGATCGTTACATTTCCAAAGGTGAATTTCAAAATCAATCCGTCGTCTTTTCTCTTCGGCGTCAGTACCTTGGATTTTAGAGTGTTGCTGTTTGATAAAGAACCGCTCCACGAATAAATAAGTGGTCCTTATGAAAATTTTCCTAAAAATAAAATATTTTAAAAAGGCTGCCGGCAATCGTCGCGAAAACAACGCGGTGCCAATTCTAAATATCCAAATAGTCCGCCGCTTAAAGATGAAATCATCCTTATGGGCAAATCCGGCAATGCTAGCCAGTAAGTCAATTTTTTTGGCTAGTTCTGGATATTTTTGAAGCATTCTAATCACGATCATCACGCCTAAACTGTAAGCACCGATGGTCAAGCGCTTATTTCGATAGCGCAATTTTACAAAAGCCGCCAAATAATCAGCCATTGCATCCAGATCTGGCTGTTGGCCAATTTTATAAAAAGTTTGCATACCGCCAAACCCTGGCAAATCCGGAACAGTTACCGCGCCGTATTTGTTTAAGAGCTCAGCTACCCCATAAATTCGTTCCAAACTAGTATGGTGGCCATAAACAAACAGAATCTCACGATTTTTGCCTTTAGGGGCTGGTAGCTTAAGCATCCGACCCGCCAGGCCATTAATATTTAAGGGCAGAAGGTAATCTGCCATATTTTTCTGAACTCTTGGCATGTGTCTGCATATATTATATGGTTTTGACTCCTATCTGTAAAACAGATGTAATTTTTTGATACAATAAAACCACACATTCGCGGTGGGACGTGGCCAAGTGGTAAGGCACCAGGTTTTGGTCCTGGCATTCGTAGGTTCGAATCCTACCGTCCCAGCCAATTTCTGATAACAACCATTATATTGCGACCGAAAGGAAACTTAATATGCCGCTCAGTAAAAAGAAGGCAGCGAACAAAGATGAGGGCGAGGCTGCGGTACTCGAGGCAATTGCCGCGATGCCAGAACCAGATCGTACCATGGGTGATCAGCTCCATGCTATCATCAAAGCCAACGCACCAACCCTCTTGCCAAGAACTTGGTACGGGATGCCAGCATATACAAATGGCGATAAGATAGTCTGTTTTTTCCGCAGTACCAAGAAGTTCGGCGAGCGGTACATGACACTTGGGTTTAATGATGTGGCGAAACTCGACGAAGGCAACCTGTGGCCAATCAGCTTTGCCCTGAAAGAATTGACCGTCGCCGAAGAAGCTAAAATTGCCACACTCGTGAAGAAAGCGGTGAGCTAAGGCTAAGCCGTAAGTTTCCTTACAGTCAATTTTATTAAGATGAGTATACTCCTTGAGGAATGACTGTAATATTTTTAAACAAACATAACTATTGATGCCAAGCGGAGAAGGTCGAGACGGCCTCATAATTTTTGATTTTGACGGTGTCTTTAACCAAAACTCAACCGAAGCCTACCGTGAGGTCTATTTCGAAACACTAAAAGATGTTGGAATTGAGCTTTCCGAAGAAGAAAAACAGTCCCGAATAAACTCAAAATGGGGTTCCAGATCGTCTGAGATTGTCAGGGAGTTGGTTAAAGAACACCCTGAGCTATTTCCGGGGGCTGTTAAGTTCTCTAAAAAGTACTTATCGGAAATATTTCCGAAGCGACTAAACCCAATTCCGGGCACAACTGAACTACTGGGCAGGCTGGTTACTAGATTTACTTTAGCTATTGACACGGCGGCCGACCGCGATGTCTTAGTTGAAAAGGTAATGCCAAAACTAAATATTGACCCGGCCTTGTTCAAAGAGATTGTCACCGCCGAAGACCTGGCCGATGTCGCGCTGTCTAAGCCCGATCCGCATACGCCCCAGTTAATAATGGAGAAGCTTGGATTTAAACCCGAACAAACGGTAATGGTAGGTGATTCAGAAAACGATGTGCTGGCAGCCCTGTATAGCGACATCGAGCCGATAGTGCCTTTGACTGGTAATTTAAACCGCGAAGAAGCCGAAGAGTTAGGTGTAAATTACGTTATTGCAGACGTTACTCGTTTGGAAAGTGCACTAGAGATGTTGGGCAAAGCCGGTATTAGGCCAAGTTTTTCCTATAACCTCTAGCTATAGGCTTCTTTTTCCAACTTTTGCATATCTTTAACAATAATTTCTTTATTGGTTAAGATTAGTTTCTTTTCACGCAGTTGGACCATGCAGGTCGAAACGGTTTCGCGGGTCAGGCTTAAAATGTCAGCCAAGTCCTGATGAGTAAGAGGAATGCGGATTTTGGTACCTCTATCCTTTTTTTCACCGAACCGCTGGGCTAAATAGAGGATTTGGTGGGCCACCCGCTTGTAGGAATTACTGAGGGTCAGATTCTCTAGCCCATGTAGTGTAGAGTGAAGCCGTTTACCGGATATCGCCAGCAGGTCCTTATAAAGTTCTGGATTGGTTTGGGTTGATTCTTTTAAGAGGGTTTCATCGATTGTGTAGATTTCGACTGGTGTAACGGCTTCATAGTAATAAGTTTCGGGGCTTTCATTAATGGTTTGTTCAAAAATGATACTGAAAGCCAGAGTAATCGGAAAGACATCGCCCGGTCCGTACAAAACCTGCACCCCTAACGAACCATCGTTAGCAATTAAGTAGCGCTTAACGTAACCACTTTTCAGAAGGTTAAAGACCCGTCGGTCATCAGTTGACTGGATAATTTGGCCTTTGGGCAGCTTATAGTGGCGGCCAGTATGCAGCAGATTCATTAAATTATCAGACATCTTAAGTCTGTACATTGTCCTATTAGGATAGCAGTATAGGATGCATCATTAAACCATTTAGACTATAGCTAAACAGGCAGTTTTGTGTTATTGAATAGATGTGAGCGAGGGATATTTATCTAGGAATGTCTACAGGCAGAACCGTGACCAATACAACGATTTTTGGCCATTAAATGCCGACATTAGGCGAGACTTATACCTTAAATATGCCAAAAGGCCAGAGGACTGGGCTAACAATTTACAACCAAGGGACCTCTGGTTGGAAGCCGCCTCAATGCTCGACCATACTATAGGCGGTCGAATTCTGGATATTGGTGCAAGTAATGGCTACTTTATTGAGAAGCTTCTGGAAACTGGCCATCGAGGCCGGAGCCATATCATAGGCATTGATTCAGCTGCTCAAAACTATGAGATTTTGCAAGAAAATCTACGTCGGCGATATCAACACCCTGATTTATGGCTAAAATACGGCAAAGCTGAGCAGTTAGACGAAGCGACTAACTCTGCAGATGCGGCTGCCGGCTTATTTTTGGTCTATCACATGCCACGGCCCCACATGCTATTTTCTGAAGTCCATAGAGTCGTAAAACCAGGTGGGACAGTAATATTTTCTAGCCGAGGGACTGATAATTTATTCAACTCCTTTAATATTGCAAGGGTGGTGGCCAAGGCCCATGATGCGGTCATGCCCGAGGAGAATTTTTATCATCATTTCCCACTTATCCAACTAGAAAAATCGGTTGATCAAGGCAAGCGGTTTAAAAGAGTGGCTACGGTTTACCAAGATGAGACTATCTATATCCCCGCAACTAATGAGGGGTGGCAGGACTTTACAGAAGTCATAGCTAGCTATGTGCCTCTTATGCGCCATGAGCAGACTCAGCGGCAGCTAAAATATAGTGATATAAGCGAATATGTTAATAAAGAGATAAAAAAAGAGTTTGAGTCATTGGCTGCCGAATATAATGGTTATTTTCCCGATCACGTACAGCAGGGCTTTGTAGTCGCCGAAAATACTAAATAAAAGAGCGATCCTTAAATTCCTCGGGCTCTACACTAACTGGGTAGATATATTTGCCCAGTGCCGGGTAAGAATCGCTACTTTTTATATCAACCAAGTTCTTCGCGAGGCTCGACACTCTCACGCAGAACGGTTGAACAGGTTTTCAAGGTTTAAAGCCGGTCGATATCAGGCGAGTTGGTGTCGGATTTTGCGCCAACGGCGAGCTTGCAGTTGCCGAGATTTCTCTCTCCAGCCATACTCATCATTGCTATCATCAAGCTCATCTAGAGTTAAATCTGACAGCCTGGCCGGTCTGGTTAATATGTAATATTTCTTTACGCTATCTTTGGTTGAGCCTGTTAGCGAGTTGTGTTTCTTCATAACCTCCCCCTAAGTTATTGTGATTAGTAGTGTATGTAGTTCTATACTATTAAGCTGTGAAAAAGCTTGAGCGTTTTGTGAGAAGTTTCTAACAATTAAACGGTGAAGTCGCTTACTTGATATAATCCTAACAGAGGTAATATGGGCAATATGCTTAAGTTTTATAAATTCAGTAATCTACAAGCGGTCAGTAAAATCTTAGCCGAAAAAATTACGGTACGCCTAGAAGCCGGGCAGAGCGTGCTTTGGCTATTATCAGGCGGCTCAGCAATTGATGTGGCGGTGCAGACCGCTAAGGATTTGTCTGCCCTTAATCTAAATCGATTGATGGTTTCGCTGGTTGATGAGCGATATGGATCACCCGGGCACCAAGCTTCCAACTGGCAACAGCTGATCGCTCAAGGATTTAAGCTCACTGGTGCCCAGCTTCATCCAGTGTTGGATGGTTCGAGTCTCGAGCAAACCACCGAAAATTTCAATCAGTTTATTAAGGGTGCAGCCATAAACACCCCATACAAAATAGCGCTTTTAGGATTAGGCGCCGACGGCCACACAGCAGGGATATTACCGCACAGCCCAGCGTTGGATTCACGACAAATAGTAACTGTCTATCGAGGTCCGGATTATCAGCGGATAACCTTGAGCCCTTTAGGCTTGCAGTTAATGGATGAGGCGATAGTCTTTGCGACTGGAAACTCCAAAGCCAAAGCCCTCGATGACTTAACCAAAAACTTGTCATCTAATGTGCAACCGGCCCAAATTATCAAACAAATTCCCCAGGCGGCCGTATATAATGACTTAAAAGGAGAGACAATATGAAAATCGGTTTTTATGGTCTGGGCCGAATGGGCGGTAATATGGTGGCCAGGCTTTTGGCTAACAGCCAAGAAGTAGTAGTTATGAACCGCAGCCCCGAACCGGTTGATGCGGCCGTTAAGCTAGGCGCTGAGGCAGCTCCCGATTTTAAAACGTTATTAACCAAACTGGATCCCGTGATTATCTGGTTGATGCTGCCTTCGGAAATTATCGAAGCCAAATTTAACGAGCTGCTGCCATTTCTGCCCCCCGGCGCCATTTTAATCGACGGCGGTAATTCCGATTACCGACACAGCCGACAGCGGGCTGAAGTCGCCCAGGCCAGGGGGGTTGACTTTATTGACGTCGGCACTAGTGGCGGCATTTTAGGCCGCGAAGCCGGTTATTGCATGATGGTCGGTGGCGATAAGGCGGCCGTAGCCGTCATAAAGCCGATCCTAGACGCCCTAGCAGCCCCTTATGGCTGGCGCCAATTTGGCAAGCCGGGCAGCGGACACTACGTTAAAATGGTCCACAACGCCATCGAATACGGGATAATGGAGTCTTACGCCGAGGGCTACCGGATGCTTAAAGACGGCCCTTACAAAGACATCGACTTGGCAGCGGCGGCCGAGGTCTGGCAGCACGGCAGCATCATTGAGTCAAAATTAAATGAACTAACTGTCCAGGTGCTACGCGAAAACCCCTTAATGGAAGGCATCGATGGCGTGGTGGCCGAATCCGGCGAAACCCGCTGGACACTCGAAACCGCTAAAGATCTAAAGATTCCGCTGCCGGCAATTGAAGCTGCCTTTGATGTCAGGCTTAAAAGCCAAACTGGCCAAGTCAACTACGCTACCAAGCTATTAGCCCTAATGCGCGCTAAATTCGGTGGCCACGCGGTTAATCCTAAAGACTAGTCTCAGATTGGACTCAGCTTTAACTGTATAATATTAGCTAACGCTAGTAGTTAAAAAGGAGTACTCATTAAGCCGACTCACATTACGGACTACCTTGATATTAATGCCGCCGAGCTCAAAGATAAGCCGGCGGTTATCTGTGATGATCGGACGTTAAGCTGGCAGCAACTCCAGCAAGAAACCGACCAAGTTGCCCAAAAACTATACCAAAAACTAGATGAGCGCCAATCCCAAACTGTGGTCGGTTTGCTACTACCAAATAGTTGGCAGTTCATTGAAGCTTATCTGGCTATCTTAAAGCTTGGGCACATTGCCATGCCACTCGACCCAACATTTAAGCGCCTGGAGATCGAGGCTGTTTTAAATCAGATTCCAGCCGAGCTAATCATTACTGATGATTCTTATTCTGGACTTCTGACCAAATTCCAATCTAAAGTGATCTTATTTGGAGATATGGGTCAAACTAGCGACGCTAAGACCAAAGATTATAAGGCACTTCGATTGCCGGCTGGCCAACAAATTGCCAGCTTGGTATTTACTTCCGGTACTACCGGCCAGCCTAAGGCTGCACCCTATACACACCGAAACCACATCTGGAACATCGAGGTTTGCTCCAAAATTTGGAACTGGACGGCAGATGATAGCCTATTGATTTCTCTCCCACTGTCACACTGGTACGGGATCGTTATGGGTCTATCGGGCATAATTTACCATGGAAATAGTTTATATTTGCAGGATTGGTTTGACGAGCAAAAAACCCTCCGGGCGCTGGCTAGCGGCCAAATTACTATGTTTACCCATATTGCGACAATATATTCACTTCTGGTTACAGCTGAAGGTGACTATGACCTGTCGGCTGTCCGGCTTTGCATTTCAGGCGGCGCAGCCCTACCACCACCAGTTTGGCAGCAGTTTAAAGACCGCTTTGGGCAAGCCATTCTAGAGTGTTATGGTTCGAGCGAAACTGGCCGCATCGCCTCTAATTTACTTAATGAGCGAATTCCTGGCTCACCCGGCCGGGTTTTAGACGGAGTTGATTTAAAACTCGGCCCAGAGGGCGAGGTAACAATCAAATCCGAGGGGGTTTTTCCGGGTTACTGGCAAAACCAATCGGCCACTAAGGCAGCTTACACTGCTGATGGCCATTGGCGTACTGGCGACATTGGCCAATTTGAAAATGGCCGGATTATCTTAAAGGGGCGGATCCAGGAGCGTATTAGACGCTTTGGTTATACCATCTCGCCGCGCGATGTCGAATGGGCTTTGCACCAAAGCCCTGGCATCCAAGAAGTTTATGTGCTTGGGGTCCAACACCCCGACCAAGCCAATGACGAACTGGTTTATTTTGTCAAAGCCGATCTGGATACCACTCAAATTTTAGATTACGTCCACAGCAATCTACCTTTTGCCTGGCGGACTGAAAACATTATCTTGGTTGACTCGATTCCACGTACCAAAAATAGCAAACCTAAGCTTGGTGAGCTCAACAAAATGGCTAAGGAGTATCTCGGTGCCTAAGACTTCTATCGAAGACATGGCTACCAGCTCGCCGACCTCTAAGCGGATTTTGTCATTTGATATTATCCGGGGGTTTTTACTGCTGCTAATTCTGGTCGGACATATAGAACTGCCGCCCGATTTTTGGGATTTTTTTACCGGCCGTGGCCGGTTGTATGTTTCGGCCGCCGAAGGCTTTTTCTTCTTATCAGGCCTGCTAGTCGGGATGGTTTACCGTCGCAAACTAGCTAATGGTATGAGGTATGTTTTTAAAAAAATGTGGGGCCGGGCCGCCGAGTTATATATTGGCTCGATTATTTTAACATTAGCTACTGCATTTATTGTCGTTAAGACTAACCACTTCAATATAAAAGAAGGCTTACCCAGCCCTCTGGATTGGTCCGATATTATTAAACGGACGCTGCTGCTGCGCTATGAATATGGTTGGGCTGATTTTTTAGCCCGGTTTGCGATTTTAATGCTGATAGCTCCCTTTGTCTTTTACTTCATCGCCAAAGGGCGATGGAAATTAGTTTTAGCCGTGATTTTTGGTGCCTACTTGCTGCGGGGCGAAAACTTTACTCTAGCCTGGCAAACCCTGTTTAATGGAGGTATAGTAGTTGGCTTTTACTGGAATGAGATCAACCGCTGGTGGGCTGGCTTAAAGTCCAAAACCAGACAAATAATCAGGCGCAGCCTGGTTGTGGTAACTGCTATAACCTTCATCATTAGTTACGCTACAGTCTATGTATTGTCGGAGCTCAATAGCCACTACGGCTCATTGTCGGCCGGCTGGCAGCACTTTACTCTACATTGGAATAGTTTTACCCAGTGGGTGTTTATTTATACCGATAAATGGACTCTTGGGCCATTTCGTCTAGCGATGTTCTATGTTTGGGCGGCAGTAGCCTATACGCTAGTCAGACGCCATGAGCCCTCGATTAACCGGCGGACTAAAGGCTTGTTCGTCACCATTGGCCAAAACAGCCTGTTTGTTTATATCTTCCATTCAGTTATTGTGCTGGGCTTTAAGTTCTTTATTCCAGTTAAAACTAATGCTCTGCAGAATTTTGCAATTACCAGCTTAGCCTTAGCCATTTTGATTAGCGGCACCTATGCTTACCGCTATTTGCGGACTAAGCGGCCGGAGCTGGCTAACCCGGTCGGTTTGTCATCGCTACTTTTTAGGCGCGGCAAATCATTGTTTAGCCCCAGGTAAACTTTAGGACCTTTTAAACAAAGCTAGCGAACGGCTCCAAATTAGTTGCCGCGGGGCTAACAGGCTGTGGCCACCATCGGCATAAGTATAGTATTCGTGGGTGTGGTGTAAGGCACTTAAATCATCATCTAGGTCAGCAGATAGCTGGATTGGCACAAGCGGATCCAAAAGTCCGACGTGAATTTGAAAATTGACAGCGCTAGTATTCAAAAAAGTGGTTGGCGAGGCGTTTTGCCAAAATTTAGTGTCTTCGCCGGGCGTACCGTACTTAGAAAATGCTGCCTGACGCACCTGAAGCGCTGCTGGATTATTTTCATCCGAAGGTGGTACATAAGATAGGTAGATTTGTTTAAGTGAGCCAATCGGACCAGATAGCAGTATGGCATTTTTGATATCATTAGAGATTACGCTAGCTCGCAAGGCAATATAGGCGCCCATACTGTGGCCCCAAAGATTGATATCGTTTTGGTCCAGGTAGTTCGTCTGTTTGAGCGCACTAATTAGGCTCATGACATCGGTATTATAGGCCATAGAGTAGTAAGCACTAGTGGCCTCGCCTTGGCCTGTCGATAGGCCTTGACCTCTAAAATCTGGTTTAATTACCGCGAAGCCGTTTTGGGCGTAAAACTCCATATCGCCAGTGTAGCCCTCGGTGGTATCGTACAGGCTGGGGCTAATATAGCCATGGCAAAGAATAATAACCGGCCAGCCAGTAACTGGTTTGGGCTTATCTGGCAGATATAGCAAAGCGTATTCGGTCAACTTGTCATCTGGCACCTTAAAACTAATTATTTGCCGCTTTAGTCCGTCGCCGCTATCTAGATTTTTAACCAGAGTGATGGTCGATGAGGGGTAGCTGGCCTTCTTAGCTAGCCGTAAATCTAAACTCGCATGCAATATCTCACCACTGGAGGTTTGGGCTTCATCAAGCTGACCATGTTCTTTCGCAATACTTTGCGTAGTGGCGCGGACCATGAAGCCGACAGCCAGTACACACACAGCCAAACCGGCACACGCTAATAACCAACTCAACTTAGCGCGGCTTTTAGCCTTGGCGCGTTTTTGGGTTTTTTGACTAAATTTAGACTTGGTTGATTCCATTAGATCTTTAACTCAAAGCTCTGAGCCGGATAGTCGGTTATGGCCGGTAGGTTAAAAAATTGTTCTAGCGTCTGGTTGTTAGTGTGTAGCTGGGCAGCCAGGGCTTGGCCAACAAATCGAATATGCCAGGGCTCGTATTGATAACCGGTCATATTCTGCATTGCTTTTTGGTAGCGAATTATAAAGCCATACTGATAGGCGTTGACGGCCAGCCACTGGCCTTCGGGTGTGGCTTCAAAGCAGATGTCTAACTCACAATGCCGATTAAGTGGTTCAATGTCGGCCGCCAATCCAGTTTGGTGTTCGCTGTGGCCTGGCCGGGCGCTAAAGGTATCAGCTTGCGCCTGTCCATAAGTCTTAACATAACCGCTGTAGACCGACTCCTGCGCGGCGTAAGACCGGTAGCCACTGGCTAGCATTAGGTTGACTGCCTCTTGCTTAGCACTAGCGAACATCGACTCTATAGCCCTGGCGGTATCGGCTCTGACACGCATCTCTGATGAGCTTGCTGATAAGCGCAATGACACAGTCGGTACTACCAAATCAGCTGGCGCATAGATGCTGGGTAGTTGCCGCCCTTTGTTAACCACCACCCAGAGGCTGCTGGCCGTATCAACTGGGTACTGTTGTTTATTCAGGGATGAAGACTCAGTAGTTAAAGTTTTGGACGATTGCTGTGAAGTTGTTTGGGCAACCGACCCAGAAGCTGTTGGCCACGCCAAATAAACAAGTGCCGTTAAAACTCCGGCTACTACCAAACTGCCCAGCAATTTTTTGTTTTTGATTTTTCTCATTATGATTATTTTACTGTTTTGGTAGTAATTCCGCCAGGGGTCATAGTCGATTAATCCACCCCTGCAGCCTGCCTTGCATCGTCTTATCTGATAAGCGCCTGGCAAAGTTCATTAGATAAGGTGTGGCTTTATAACCAACCAGTGCGTAGACCGCACCAGCTATCACATCAAAAGCATAATGCTCACCCTCGTAAACTGTACCTATGAAAATTAATAACGGATAAATAGCCGCCAAGATTGCCCAGCGGCGACCGTACAGCTTATATACAAAAATCAGCAACAAAATCGCCCAAGCGGCGTGTAGTGACGGAATGGCGGCTACCTGATTGGGGGTTATGTGGTTATAAATTGATGGAAAGTTATGCAGCCCAAGCCCAAACCAAACATCGCTAGAAATTCGCTGAATGTGTGGGATATAGTGGCCTTGCGAAGCTAGCCACGGCGGGGCTGTAGGTATTAAAAAGAAAGTCAAGAAGGCCGCAAATGCCACAACTATATAAGTCGATACAATCCGCCAGTATTGGGCTTCACGGGTTTTCCAGACCAGAATTACTAGGCCCAGCGGTAATATAAAATGCAGTAAGTAAGGGATATAAAGCGCATAATCATACCAGCTGGTATGGCCTTGCCATAGCTGATTTTGCAAATAAATTGTCGGCAGATTGCCAAACAAAGCTTTATCGAAATGAGGAGCTAATAAATAGTCTACATGAGTATTGAGCTGATCGGCCAGTCCCCTAAAAGATTCGTACACAAGTATCACGAGCACAAAAGGGAAAAGCCGCTTAAATAAAGCCCAAGCCTGGCCGAAGCCCATAAATACCAAAACCAAAAAAATGAATAGTTTATCGGGAGTCGGGAAACTGGGCGAGTGAATATAAACCGCCAGACACAGCAATGCACCGGCAATTCCGATAAGCTTAGTCAGTTTTCGACCCTTTTTAGCCATCTAAAATAATTGTAGCACCCCTATAAACTCAGCCGATTTTCAGATTAGATGCAGTAAAATGGAAACATGCGGATATTAGTGGTTGAAGACGAGCACAAGATTGCAGGAGCTATTAAAGCTGGTTTACAACAGGAAAACTACGCCGTAGACGTCGAGTACGATGCCGACAGCGGCCTCGGTGCCGCCCTCAACGAAGCTTATGATGTAATGATTATCGATCGGATGCTACCCGGCAGCATCGAAGGCCTAGACATTGCTCGCCAGGTCAGAGACAAAGGCATCCACTCACCAATTCTGCTGTTAACTGCCAAGGACCAGATCAGGGACAGGGTAGAAGGCCTGAACTCGGGCGCTGATGATTATTTAGTTAAGCCGTTTTCTTTCGAAGAGCTACTGGCTCGAATTAGAGCCCTGATGCGCCGGCCAGCCCAGGCCCAATCTAATACCATCACTGTCGGTGATTTAAGCTTAGACACGCACAGCTATCAGGTTAGCCGCAATAATCAAAGAATCGAGCTCAGCGCTAAAGAATTTGCCCTACTAGAATATCTGATGCGCAATGCTGGGCGAATCCTATCCAAAGACAATATTATTGCTCATGTTTGGGACTTTGACTCGGACGTCTTGCCTAATACCGTGGAAGTTTACATGGGATATTTACGCAACAAAATCGATAAGCCGTTTGACAAGCCATTGCTCCATACCAACCGCGGCTTTGGCTATCAAATGGCGGATAAAACAGCCTAAGGATGTTTCACTCGGCGGCAGTCAAACTAACCCTTTGGTACTTGGCAATTATGATGGCAATTAGCCTGATTTTCAGCGGGCTGTTGTACCGTGTATCATCAGCCGAGTTGGAACGAGGTGTTAACCACCAGGTTGGTTATTTTAATAATTTTTTGACGCCAGATGACTTTAATAATTTTTACTCGCTGCGCGAGCAGCAACTCAATCAAGACAAAGCCCGCCTAAAAACCAACCTACTTGTGTTCAACCTGCTGGTATTAGTCAGTGGTGGCGCCGCCAGCTACTGGCTCGCCCGGCGGACGCTGGCACCAATCGAAGATTCACTCAAATCCCAGAGTCGGTTTGCGGCCGATGCCTCACATGAGCTCCGCACGCCATTAACCGCTATCCAGACCGAGAACGAAGTTGCGTTGCGCAACCCTAAGTTAACCAAACAGCAAGCCACTGATTTACTTAAAAGTAACCTTGAGGAAGTTGCTAAGCTAAAAAATCTGTCTGAAGGCTTATTGCGGCTAGCCAACAATGACGGGCGTATTAAGAACCCCGAGCTGGTTGATTTAAAGCACACCCTTAACCAAGCAGTTGAGCGCCAAGCCAAAACCGCCGAATCTAAATCGATTAAAATCAGCCAGAAACTAGTTGATGCCAAGACTAGTGGCGATCCTGATAGCTTAACCGAGTTGTTTTCGATTTTAATAGACAACGCCATAAAGTATAGCCCGCTTAAAACCACTATAAATGTCGAGCTATCACGTCATGGCAAAGAATTCCAAGTCCGGATTAAAGACCAGGGGCAAGGGATAGCGGCTACTGAGTTGCCCAATATTTTTGATCGATTTTATCGGACTGATAGTTCCCGAAGCCGCAGCGGCGGTGGCGGTTACGGCCTAGGCCTGGCCATCGCCAAGAAAATCACTCAAGCCCACCATGGCCACATAAATGTGGCCAGTGCGCCGGATAAAGGTTCGACTTTTACAGTTCACTTGCCTGCGGCTTAAGTTAAACTTTAGAAGTCATGCCTAAAAGGAAAATCCCTAAATCCACCTCAGCAGTTCAGACTGGTCGAGCTCTACCCAATCGAGTCTCGTCATACTCACCCTCGCACCGCACCTCAGCTTCGGCTTATCCAGAACCTGTTCTAACCTCCACTAAGCCGCGGTCGATTTGGAAGCGATTGGTCGTACTGCTGTTAGCTATTATCTTTGGGGCCATCATTGTAGTTGGGGTTTGGGATGCCCGAAATATTTCCTCGGCCGCCAACAAAATGTTTGGCTCTGGCAATTTGTTTAATCTTTTGAACTCTTCGGCCCTCAAGCAAACTGATAATGGCCGGGTCAATATTTTGCTAGTCGGCTACTCAGTTGATGACCCCGGTCATCCTGGAGCCAGTCTGACTGACTCGATTATTCTGCTGAGCTTGAGCACCCAGTCTAAAACCGGCTATATGCTAAGTATCCCGCGTGATCTATATGTTAATATTCCTGGCTCTGGTTACGCCAAAATCAATGAGGCCTATAACGATGGCGGCATCAGTTTACTCGAGCAGGTTGTCAGTAAGGCCTTTCAAACCCCCATAAATTACTATGCTTTGATTAATTATGCCTCGGTCCGTGAAACTGTTAATGCACTAGGTGGCATCAGCCTTAATATTAAGAGCTCTGATCCCAGGGGCCTCTATGACCCTAATATTAGCCCGGTAGATGGTGGCCCGCTTGAGCTAGCTAACGGCCAGCAAACTATTGACGGCCAAGTAGCCCTCAATTTAACCCGGGCCCGCGGTGATGCTTATAACTCCTATGGCTTTGCCCAGGCTGATTTTGACCGAACCCAGCATCAACGCCAGGTACTAACTGCTATTAAGGATAAACTTAACTGGAAAATTGTCTTAAATCCCCGCAAGAACAGCCAGATCTTAAACGCAGCTGCCAATAATGTTAAAACCGATCTGAGCGCTAGCGAAGCGCGCCCACTGTTTGGATTGTTCAATTCAATCCCGAGCAGTAACTTGCAGTCGCTAAGCCTTAGAGACTTAAACAAGGTTAACTACTTAAGAAGCTACACCACTAGCTATGGCCAAAGCGCCTTGATCCCGGCGGCCGGGATTAATGACTATTCCCAAATAGTTGATGCGCTCAGTCCGTTTAACCAATAACCTGCCGCTAAAGCCACATCGGCGCTTACCAAGCGGCCATTAGGCCTAAGGCTGTGGCTAGTAAGGATACTAATAAATAGAGCCGTAATGGTTTGCGACTAGTATTTAGAATATAGATGCCAAGTTGCAGGACCAAACCACCAGTTGCTAAGACTTCTAGTGCGTACAAGAGATCACGATGCTTCAGCTCCGGGTTGTTGCGAATTATTAGCGGTATCGCACAGCCAATGCCTATCATCAACACCGCAAACAGCATCTCGGCCAGAACATAACTTTTGAGGCGCTTTAAATTCATGGGCTAAAACTTATCGCGGATATGCGACATCGAATATTCCCAAGTCGCATCGGTTTTTTTATGGGGATTAAAAATATTAGCCGGGTCAAAGATTTGCTTAGTTTGCTTAAATAAATCGACTATCCGGGGTCCGTACATTTGGGTTAGCCAGGGGCCCCGAATCAAGCCGTCATTATGTTCGCCCGACAAGCTGCCGCCGTATTTTAGGATTAGTTCGTTAACTTCTTTCATGGCTGGTTCTAGTTTGGCCCGCTCGGCTGGCTCTTCAATCTTCATCAGCGGGATAACATGGAAATTACCATCTCCCATATGCCCGGCAATTGTAGCCATAAGATTGTATTTTTTGATAATGGCTTGTAGTTGCGGCAAGAATTCCGGCAGCTTGGGCGGTGGCACCACCATATCGTCTATGAACGGGGCAGTGTGTTTATCGTGGACTTTTTTGCGCAGCAGGTTGAAGCTTTCGCGCCGGATTATGCGGAACTTGAAGGCTTTAGCCTCGGTGGAGTCCTCTTCCAGCGCTTCTAGTTTGTAGGGTTTGAGAACCTGGTGCATGAGCTTAATTTTTTGGCTAACTTCTTCCGGAGTCTGGCCGGTAAATTCAATTAATAGCACCATTTTGGGGATACCGCGCAGCAGCAAAAAGCCATCGGGGATCAGCTGCAGTGCCAGCTTAAATAAACCCTTCCAGCCTAAAGTTTTTCGAAAATAAGGAAAAAACTTGATGGCTAGCTCTAAAGTATAATTATCAAACGCCTCGAAGCTGGCTGGTTTTTTGGCCACCACAGTATTAATTAGCTCGCCCAAATTAACCATATTTTTCTTTTTCATGAAAGCCACAAGCACGCCAGAGTGTGGCTTATCATTGATTAAGCTAAAGTGGATATCGCCAATTAAACCAAGTGTACCTTGGGAGCCCACAAACAACTTAGTCAAGTCAAACACGCCGGTTTCCCGGTTCCAAACGTCCCATAAATTATAGCCGGTGGAATTTTTAGAAACCTTGGGCTTAGCTTTTTTAATCAGGTCGTAGTTATTGTCGAGCAACTCAAACAACTTACGATAGGTTTCACCCTCAAAGTCTCTTTGGGCCTTTTTGGCATCTAGCTCTGGTTGGCCAAGGGCTTTTAAGGTGTAGGTCTTGCCGTCAGACAGCACTACGTCCAGCTGGGTGACATAGTTTTCGGTTTTGCCGTATTCTAGTGATTTTTCGCCGCCCGAATTATTAGCTACCATGCCGCCAACCGTAGCTAATTCACGGCTGGCCGGAAAACTAGGTAATAACGCACCTTTAGCTAAGGTGGCTTTTTCGAAATCACGGTAAAAAACACCCGGTTGGGTCTGGGCCGAATTATGCCCAACCGCCTCGATCTTGTTAAAGTGGCGATTCATATCAACCACTACAGAGTCATTAATCGCGCCACCAGACATGCAGGTGCCAGCGCTGCGGGGCGTTAGGCTCAGGCCAGGGACCTCACCGCGGTTTTCATTAACGGCTTTTACTAGTCGCTGGATATCGGTCGGGTTTTTTGGAAATACAACGACTTGAGGCACTAACTCAAACAGCGATGCATCGTGGCTATAAAATTGTCGGGTTTGGTCGGAATTATCGATTTCGCCCTCGAAACCCGTTTGTTTGAGGCTCCGGTAAAAAGAGTCCATTGCCCTTAAGCTTAACAGGAGTAAAATACAACACGCAAGCCGGCAATAAGCGATATATAATAATTTTACTTATGAGGCAATATCTGGAGTTGCTGCGGGACATTAAGTCCAATGGCGTTAAAAAGGCCGACCGTACGGGGGTGGGAACTATATCGGTGTTTGGCCGCCAATTGCGATTTGACTTAAGCCAAGGCTTTCCGGCGATGACTACTAAAAAATTGTTCATGAGAGGAGTTATTCACGAGCTGATTTGGTTTTTGCAGGGCTCCACAAACATTAAATACCTAGTTGATAACGACGTGCACATCTGGGATGATTGGCCTTATAAAGCCTATTTACTTAAGCAGAGTAAAAAGATTCCCGAGATAAACGGCCTGGAATGGAATAATGGTATACGCGAATTTACAGAAAGAATTAAAAAAGACCCAGATTTTGCCAAGTGGCACGGCGAATTAGGGCCAGTATACGGCTACCAGTGGCGCAACTGGCCGACACCAGATGGCCGGCACATAGACCAAATTAAGGATGTAATTGAGACAATCAAAAAAAATCCTAATTCGCGGCGGATGATTGTCTCGGCTTGGAACGTGGCCGATATTGATGAGATGGCGATTTCGGGATTGC
>JAIFWC010000048.1 GCA_019662065.1 Candidatus Saccharimonadota bacterium | reverse complement strand
CTTCCCATGTAAAGTTCATTTGGCTGCGATAATGTGATTGTAAAAATAGCAAGCGCAGGGCCAGCGGTTCATAGTCATGATCAATAATGTCTTGGAGCCTGAAGTAATTACCCTTAGACTTTGACATTTTTTGGTTGTCAACCAAAAGGTGCTCGTTATGCATCCAATATTTAGCTAGTTGGATACCAAAGGCAGCCTCGGTTTGGGCAATTTCATTGGTATGATGGGTGCCAATATGGTCAACACCGCCGGTATGGATATCAATCGGCTCGCCAAGTGTCGCGTGGATAATTGCCGAACACTCCAGGTGCCAGCCTGGAAAGCCATCTCCCCAAGGACTAGGCCAGTGTAAACTGTGATTTGCAAACCGACCAGTCCTAAAAAACCAAAGCCCAAAATCCTGAGGATGACGCTTAGCTGCATCAGTAACCACTTCGGCGCGGGCGGCTACTTCTTTATCGGACAGTTTTTGGCCAGTTAACTTGCCATAATCTTGGGGTTTTGACACATCAAAGTAAATCGCCTGCTCGGTCTGGTAAGCAAAGTCTTTATCAATTAAAATTTTGACTATTTCAACCTGCTGTTCAATGAAATCGGTGGCCAGGGCATATGGCCCGTGCGGGCCGCGATAACCATTAGGGGGTAGAATATTAAGCTGGGCTATATCTGCTTCGAAGGCTTCGATGTAAAACTCAGCGATTTCTTGTACCGATTTTTGATCGCGGGCGGCACCACGTTCTAGTTTATCTTCGCCTTCATCCTCGTCACTCACTAAGTGTCCGACATCGGTTATATTCATTACGTGCTTAACTTGGTAATCGGCTGCTTCTAGCACTCGCCGCAACGTATCGTTAAATACATATGCCCGTAAGTTTCCGATATGGGCATAATCATAGACTGTCGGCCCGCAGGTATACAACCTAACCAAATCCGGGCGTAGTGGTTGAAAATCTTCTACCTGGCGCGATAGTGTGTTATAGACTTTTATTTCTAACTCCGTCTAACAGCCTAGAAGCCGTCGCTATAAATTCTTGCTTGAGAGCCTCAAAGTCGCGACCGTCTTGTAGTTTGAAGCCAGCCGCGTACGGGTGCCCGCCACCACCAAAGTGTTCGGCTAACTTATCAGCAATCCCAATCCCGAAATTGCAGCGAATTTTAGCTGTTACCTTACCATCCTTGTAAACCTTAAAGGCTACCGCGATTTGGGTGCCTTTGGCTAAGCGCATATCATCCAGTACCAACATCGGCGGATTATACAGCGGGCTGTAGGTGTCAATTTCATCTTGCGGAATAGTAATAGCCGCTATTCTACCATTGTCTAAAAATTCAACCCGCTGCAGCAAACGGCCCTTATAGTGAACTAATTCGGCTTCGCGGCGCATTGATTCGCGCCGGGCACTCTCGAGCTGGGCTAACGCCACACCACCTTCGACTAGCTCTGCAATAATGTGGATCGAACGGGCGGTAGTGGCTTCTGATGTCAGGCCCAAACTGTCGCTTAAAATTGCCATCGCCAGTAGCTCCTTGGATTGGGTGTTAAGCGGCCAATCGAGTTGCTTAGCTAACTCGTAGAGGACTTCGCCGGTAGCCACGGCCGGCCGGGTAATAACTAGCCTGGCAAAACTGATAGTCGGCGCTGTGGCGTGGTGGTCGATAACCATTGATGGCTTAGCCGCTAACCAAGCTTTTTGGCCGGTTTTATCCAGCTGCTCCAGTAGAGCATTACTGGCAGTATCGACAATGATGCTTAGGTCGAACTGCTTTGGCAGTTCGTTACTGACGCGGTCAGCTCCAGAGATGTACTCAAGGTAGGAAGGGATATCTACTCCGCAGTATAAACTAACATCTTTACCCTGATCCTCCAGGATTTGCTCTAGCGCCAAAGCGCTAGCCAGGCTATCTGTATCTGGGTTATCGGCCTGCACCACAACTATCTTAACGGCATCAGCTAGCAACTCTTTAAGTTTAAGAACATCCGCGTTATCTGTCATTTGTCCTTATTCTAGCGTTTTCTAGAGTGATTGACGACCCTCAAGCGCCCGGGTCAGAGTAATTTGGTCAGCATATTCTAAATCGACCCCCACTGGTAGACCGCGGGCTAAGCGAGTTAGCTTAACTGGTCGATTGGCCACTTGCTGGGTGATTAACAGGGCGGTGCTTTCGCCCTCTACACTGGCATTAGTAGCTAAAATCAGCTCAGTTACTTTATCTTCATCAATCCTTTGGATTAGCTCTTTAATTTTGAGCTGTTGGGGACCAATATTATCGATTGGCGAAACCAGGCCGCCTAGCACGTGGTAAGTGCCGCTGTAGCTATTGGTTTTTTCCAGGGCCACAATGTCAAATGGATCAGCTACCACCGCCACTTGCTGCTTATTGCGTTTAGGATCGGTATAGATTGGGCTGAGCTCTTGGTCGGAGCTGATCAAGGCAAAGGTTTTAGGGCAATATTTAATACCGGCGTGGAGCTTAGCTAGCGATTGCACCAAGCTATCAGCCTTAGAGGCCTCGGCTCGCAGTAAATAATAAGCATAGCGTTCGGCGGTTCTGGGACCAACACCTGGCAGTTGGGCCAAAGAGTCGATTAGATCGCCCAGTGGTTTGGGGATGACCGTTGACATTGGTTTGGCTAAAGGCCTAGATTCCCCAGCGAACCCATCAGCGGCTGCATCTTCTCGGCCGCCAGCTTCTGGCTTTGGTTGATGGCTTCTTTGACGGCTTCCTCTACCCACCCCTCTAATTGGCCGATGTCGTCTAAATCAACATATTCCGGGTCGATATTAATCTTTTTAATTTTCTGTTCACCACTAATTTCAACACTGACTGCGCCTTCACCAGCCTCGACAACAATGATCTCATTTTGCAGTTCTTTCTGAAGCTTGCGGGCCTTCATAACTAGCTTAGCTTGATCGAATTTACTCATTAGATAACTCCCTGTTTCATCTGTTATTTTAGCACATAAGCGCTGCGGGTAGCAGAGTTACGCGGCCAAGCTATAAGTCCGTAGCGGATGCCAAAATACAACTGGCTGAGAGTAACGGTTGCAATCAGTAGCAAAGCAAAGCTTTTAGGTACTGGGTTGCGTGGAAAAATACTGCGCCACTCTATATATAAATAACGCAAGCCGGCACTGGCAAAAATCAAAATAGCCGGTAAGCCTAAAGCCAATAAATATAAGTTGTTGTTGATACCGGCGGCTATGACGGCAAAGCCAATCCCCAAAGCTAAAGTCACAGCCTTGGACTTAGCCACCGACGCCATGGCATAGATCCCAAAAATTGCCAAAGCTATAACCAGAGCACTAATTAGAGCTAACCGGTCAAGTATTAGTAATGCGTGGGAAGGTGTTTTAACAAAAATTGCTAGACCCATCCAGCCAAGTTGCTTAAAGATTGTCAAGGGCACCGGCCAACTCGAAGGTATAAGCAGTAGCGGCTTAATAATGTGCGAATGCTTAACGGTCGATATAACAAGCGGTGCAGCCAAACCGGCTGCCAAAGCAAGACCAGCGGCACTAGCCCACATCCTAGTGGGATCAACAGCGGCCATTAAGCGTTTACGGCTAATTATGGCAGCGCCTAAAACCCACCACAGCATACCGGGTGTATAGACTAACAAACCACAGGCAACTAACAAACTTAGCCAAGCTAAAACCTGGGTCCGCTCGGCTTTAGCTAACCAGGCAAACAACCACATCACTATAATTGGCGAAAAGAACATAATCTCACTCGAAGCCTGATGCGCCGCGATTATGAGTAAAGGTGTTGATAAGAAAATCAAGCTACCAAACAGTCCAATTAATCGACCGAACCAGTTAACAGCCAGCTTATAAAAACACCAGGCTATTAAAACCGCAAGAATAACTGAAGTTAGACGCAAACTAAAGACATTATCTGGCCATAGCTTTATCAAATAATGCTCGATTAATCGATAGGGTGCGTTTAGCGGATTATCAAGAAGGCTGTTGAGGTTAGTCGAAGATTGGCGCGAGGCAGATTCAGCGCCTGAAATACCAGGCGTTATAGATGACAGCTTCAATCCCAGCAATCCGAGTGCCGATAAAAAAAATATAACATGACCGGCCGGCCAGCGTCTTATCCAGCCCCTCGCAACCTTAAGCATTATCATCAGTATAACAAAATTTATTCGAAAGGTTGGTCGTGCTTAACGTCCAAGTCCCTAAATCTCTGGCGCTCTCTATCAAAGTAAAGCTCT
>JAIFWC010000047.1:7980-11002 GCA_019662065.1 Candidatus Saccharimonadota bacterium | reverse complement strand
TCTGACCCGGCAGTGCTGATGATTCAACATGAGCTGGATGGCACGATTGTGCTGTCACGTAAAGTCGCCGAGCAGGGTATCCGCCCATCAGTCGATTTAATTAAGACTACATCTAGCCTGCTGAGCCCAGATATTGTTGGTGAGCGCCACTATAACTTGAGCGTAGAGGTCCAATCACTTCTGCAAAAGCACGAATCACTCAAAAACATCATTGCCATTATTGGTGAATCAGAACTGTCGCCAACCGACCGCAGCGATTTTGCCAAAGCTAAAGAACTAATCCAATATTTCTCGCAAAATATGTTTGTGTCAGAGTTATTTTCCAACAAAAAGGGTGAATACTCCAGCCGCGAAGACACCCTTAAGGGAGTAGAAAAGATCTTAAATTCCAATGGCCAAGCCAACCAAGACCAAGCAGCCTGAAAGCAACACCATGCGGGTTAAAATTTACGCGCCCTTTAAAGTGTATTATGATAGCCAAGCCAACAGCTTAACGGCTTCTAATAAAGTGGGACCGTTTGATATTTTGCCACAACACCACAACTTCGTCTCATTATTAGAATCCGGTGACGTGACAGTCAGAACCGAAGGTAAGACTGATTTCAGCCTGCCGATTACCCGTGGCATTATGCACGTTAAAGCTGATTTTGTACGGATTTTCTTAGATGTCTAAAAATACTTAACAAGTTAAGTATTTATTGTATTACAATGTAGTCAAAAGCAAAGCTACTACCGGCCGGCGGCGAGTTGGTGGTACCGATCGCAAAGCCATTAGCGTCGCGATTAATGTAGTACTGAAGGGCGCCGGCCGCTGAGCCAACCGGAGTAATAACTACATGAGGAGTAGCAGCGTAATGCTGCGTAAAACTGACAGTTACAAACAGCCCAGCCGGTGGGCTGCTGCCAGTATTGATATTAACCGTGCCAGCCGTATCAGTGCCGCTAATAGAGGCAGTACCACCACCACCCAAAGCCGCGCCAGGGCTCCGGCCGGGTGTGCCACCAGACGTCACAATATGCTTAGACAAGGCAAAATCATTCTTAACTTGCAATGACGAGACGCTTAAAGTAGCTACTGATAAGTTGCCAAAGCTGGCCGAACCAGTAACACTTAAGTTTTTCTGGACAGTTAATTGGCCTTGCAAATTGGTGTCGCCGCCAACACTCAGCGGCCCAGTAACGCCTACTTGGGCAAAATTACCGGTGCCGGCAATTGTGATCGAAGGTAGTGACAAGTTGCCGCCAATTTTTAAACTGCCGGCGACACTTAAGTCATCACGGGCCAAGACTTGGCCCTCAAAAATAGTATTACTCTGAATATCCAGGGTCTGTTTGGGGTCGCCCACCAAAGTCGAGTTGCTTTTTAGGGCCGTCAGTTGCTGGTCAGATAGTTTGCCCAGCGGCGTTTCGTTGGTCTTTTTAGCTGGCTTGAGGCTGATAAAGACTACTAACGCTCCGACTAAAACTATAAGTACAAACACGATTGTAAAAATGTTTACCCGGTTACGAACAGCCTGCAAACCGCCTGATTTTTTAGTTGGCTTGGCGGCTGCAGATACTGGTGCCTGAGGTTTGGCGTCCGGCTCTAAACTATCAGTTTCCGGCGGCAGGGAACTTGGAGTAACTGGTGGCTCGGCGGCGGCCGGCTCAGGTGGGGATGGTTTATCGTTGGGCATTTTGATTTTTTAAATCTGCACTAATAATATAGCCGTAACCAGTTTGTTACAATAACACTGATGCAGAATTGGGTTAGGCATGGCTAGGGGCTACGTTTATAAAAGGCCGGTAAAACGCTCGCACTACAGTAATTTTCGGCGGCAGCTATTAATTACAGTATTATTTTTGGCGGCTTTTGCAGCGGTTGGCTACTTTATTTACTCCGGCCTGCGTGGCAACCAGGGTACGCCAGCGGTTTCTAAGGTAGAAAACAGCGAAATAACCGGCAATAAAAGTACAACTATCAATGATTATTTTCAATTTCAGGATACTGGCCAGTGGGTGCTGGATAAAAACAACAGCACAACCACTAAGTTTACCTACCATAAGTTTCGCAAGAGCGTACTGGAACACGAGATGGTCATCTATATGAACCAGGTGCCAATTCCGCTATACCTGGCGGCGCCGAGAGTTTTGCCGGTGCGGATAGTCAATAATAATAGTTTGCAAACAACCAACGTTTCTAGTCCCTGCGTTAGCCAATATGCCAAAGGTGAGCTACACAAGGTAAAAGAGCTGCAGGTTAATAACGCCACCATGCTATGCGACCCCGATTCGCCCCAGTACTTTGTGGTAATTAGTGAGATAAATGGTGATTACCGTTTGCACCTCAGGCGTCCCAATGGCACACCGGTGCAGTTTGTAATTACTTATAAAGATACTGGCTTGTCACCGCAGCCCAACAGTATCTTAAACATCGCCAGCAGCTTCCAAACTAGATAGTACCCGCGTGATATACTCCAAGCTAATGAAGCGGTTATGGTTTTTGGCGCTCATCCCCCTGTTAGCCATATTATTCAGCGGCTTGGCTTCGGCCCAATATAACTCAACCAACTACAAGGCCAACGAGGTTTTTTTCGGTGCCGGTGGCGATACTAACCAGTCATCGGCTAATTATAATGCCAGCGTTAGCGCTGGAGCCCTGGGCGTTGGCCAAACCAGCAGCGCCAACTATCAGGCTTACTCCGGGTTTTTAACACCCAACGAGCCATTCCTAGAATTACAGATCGACACCTCCACAGTTGATCTAGGAGTTCTCGATACCTCAACCGCCAAGACCGGCACCGCCCTGTTTCATGTAAGGGCTCATATTGACAGCGGCTACACCGTCCAGACACTAAGCTCGCCGCCGAGTTATACCAGTGGCACCCAAACCCATACTTTAACAGCCATGACTAGCCTGGGCAGCTCAACGGTTGGTACCGAGCAATTTGGGATTAACTTAGTACACAATACTTCGCCGGCTAATTTTGGTACTGATCCGTCCCCCCAACCTAATGGCACTTTTGCCACTGGTGTCGCCGCG
>JAIFWC010000047.1:0-7928 GCA_019662065.1 Candidatus Saccharimonadota bacterium | reverse complement strand
ATAACTCCGGCGATACTGTAGCCCAGACGCCGGCTGGCAGCAGTGGCTGGGGTTTAACCAGCTACACAATTTCTTACATTGCTAACAGTGGTGCTTTCACTCCGGCTGGAAGTTACACTATGATCCACGACCTCGCCGTCGTAGCGACATTCTAAAAGCCTAATCCCAGTCCTTGTGGATAACTTTTATAAAAATCTTGTTTACATAAGTATTTTGATGCTGTAGATTTAGCTTAAGTTCCCAAAATAAAAAACAACTCAAAATGAAACAACATCGTTCTTCTGCTAAGAAGCATCTCTACAAACTCCCGTTAACGCTGGCCTGCCTAGTACTGGGCTTTGTCTCGTTATTACCTTTATTAGTACCAAGCGAAGCCGGGGCGTATGGCCAGATAACCAGCCGTTCGCTAACAATTTCGTCTGGTGTACCAAGTAAGACCAACGTTACGTATAGCTACACGTTTACAATCCCTTCGACCTCGCAAGTCCAAGGTCTGAAGTTTATCGCCTGCACTAACGCTGTGACTACCTATCCCGGTAACACCGGTTCATGTTCGGCGCCGGCTGGTTTATCCTTCTCCAGCGCCGCCTTTGGCAGCCAGTCTGGCTGGCAGGGGGCAACTAACTTCGCAGTCGACGGCACCGGCGCCAACGATTGTACGCCAGCCGCCAATGTGCTCTGTGCTAACCGGACAGATACTACTGCCCAAACTGCCACTTCGCGTACGATTATATTCAATACCATAACTAACCCCTCGACCGCCAATACTTCCTTCTATGTAGGCATACACACCTACACCACTACCAACTACACAGCTGTTAGCCGGGTTGACTTTGGTGCTACCGCCAGTGCAGTGGTGCAAACCCTGACCACCAACGCGGCCGTAGCTGAAGTCTTAAACTTCTGCATTGGTTCAACCACGATTGATGACACTACCACCAACATTGCCAACGACTGCACAGCTTTGTCTGGCACTTCTATAAACATCGGTACTCTAGACACATCTGCGATTAACGTATCGCCAGTCACGGTTAATGGCGGCGACAGCCAAAACGGAGTGGCTATGGTTCGAAGCAATGCCGGTAATGGTACGGTGGTTGCCTATGACGCCATCCAACAATCTGGCACTAACCACCAGGGTACCCTGCGGATCAGTGGTGCCACCTGTAATGCCGTATCCAACACCTTTACCGACTCCTGTATCAATGCCGCCGGCACTACCCAAACGACCTTTACTGCCGGCACCGAAATGTTTGGCCTAACCATTGCCGGCATTAACTCCGGTAGCACCACCTCCTATAGCTGTACTTACGGCACGCCTCCCGGTAACACCTGTAACCTAAAACCACTGAGCAATTATCTAGGCGCTGGTACCTCCGGTAGCACTGAAGCCTACGGCACAACCAACGGCTATGCCTGGGATGAAACCGGTACCGCGGTTAACATCGCTAGCTCGGCCACCAGCACGGTTAAACAGATTGACGATGAAGCCCTGGTTTTAAAGTATGCGGCCACACCATCGATTACTACGCCTTTCGGCCCCTATGCCGCCCAGAGTGATTTCATCGCTGTCCCGACCTATTAAATCCAAGCTCAACTTGAACTGAAACCAATCTGGCTGTGGAAAACCAGTCAACCGCTCTTGTGAATAAATAACGCTCATGCTATATATTGTATGAGCGTTATTTTTAACAATAAAGAGTGAAAAAAGGGAAAACAAACTTGTTCCACCGGTTTTTTAGTAGCAAAAAGCCTCTTGTGAGGCTAGCCTTTCTGTTAGCGGCTATCACTTTAATGGTGCCAGCCTTAACATTGGTGACTACTAAAGAGGGCGATGCCGCCCAGATTACCCTACGTTCGTTGACTATATCTTCGGCCGTACCTGGTGCAACCAGCGTCACTTATTCCTATGCATTTACACTACCCTCCAACACCAATGTCCAGTCTATGCAGTTCAATGCTTGCACTACACCTGTTGGCACCTGTACGCCGCCAACTGGCCAGAACGTTAACCAGGGTAGCCAGCAAGGCACTAACGGTTTTAGCAGTACTACAGCCTTTACTCGGGACGCTACCGGTGGTGGCGGCTGTACACCGGCTAACAATGTGCTGTGCATAAAACGTACCCAAGCCACGGCTGAAACTGGCGCCAAAACTATTGCCTGGAACACCCAAACCAATCCAACTACTGCCAATTCAACCTTTTATATCCGTATGACAACCTACTCAGATACCGGCTGGACTACATCGGTAGATGCCGGTACGGTAGCCTCGGCCGTCGTCCAAACGCTGACGGTCAATGCCCGGGTCGCTGAAATCCTACAGTTTTGTATCGGTTCCACGACAGTCGATGATGACACCACGAGTGTTGCCAGCGACTGCAGCGGTGTTACCGGCACCTCGGTTGATATCGGTACCCTAGACCCCTCAACCATCAATGTCTCTCCGGTCAGTACCAATGGTGGTGATAGTAAAAACGGTGTAGCCATGCTTAGAACTAATGCCGAAAACGGCGCCACTGTAGCTTACCGGGCTATCCAAGCCGGCAGTGGCACCAACCATCTTGGGACTCTGAGGATATCCGGTGCGTCTTGCAACGGTGGAACAGTTAACACCGATTCCTGTATTAATGCCCAAGGTGGTACCCAGGGTACATTTACGGCAGGCCAGGAAAAATTTGGTATGACAATTGCCGGAGTAAACTGCGGCAGCACTACTAGCTACACTTGTGTTTTTGCCAGCAACTCTAACGACTTGGCGCCTCAGACCAACTACATTGGGAAAAGCGGTAACGTTTATTGTACTACCTGTAATACCGCAGACTCTGGTAATGGTTATGCCTGGGACGAGAGCGGTAGTGCCATAACGATTGCCAGCTCAACCAGCAGCACCATTAAGCAGGTGGATGACGAAGCCTTGATGTTAAAATTTGCAGCTAGTCCAACTATCACTACCCCCTTCGGAAGTTATAGTGTTCAAGCCGACTTTATCGCCGTACCAACCTATTAGGGCTATCTGCCCAAAATTAGCTAATATATAAAGGTAATGTTTAATAACAGACGCTACAGCCGGCTGTTCTTGGTTATAGTTGTAGCTTTAATTCTGGTGAACACACTGATTAATCACCAATCCTCGGCTACTACCTTGTTTAACCGCTCCGTGGTTATTTCTACAGCCATCCCCTCGGCCATAGCCACCTATTCATTTAAGTTTGATGTGCCAACTAACTCTACCATCGGGTCAATTTTGTTTGAATACTGCTCTAACACGCCGAGTTTTTATGGGACTTGTATCGCCCCGGCCGGGTTAGATTTATCGGGCGCTAACTTGGCCAGCCAAACCGGCAATACTGGATTTAGCATTGATAATACCAATAGCACAGCCAGTACAATTGTTTTGACGCGGCCAGCGTCAGCCGGAAATATTACATCGAGTAGTTATACCTTTGATAATGTAACCAACCCGTCATCTGCCGGAACGGCTACTTATGTACGTATTTCAACCCACAATACCACCGATGGTAGTGGGCCATGGCAGGATACCGGCGCGGTGGCTTTTGCTACCCAAAGCATTTTTAATGTCGGGAGAGTGTGGGAATTACGGTAGCCCCGGATTGCTCAGCGATGAGTGGCGATAGTATCGACCTTGGCACGCTATCGAGCTCCCAAGCCCGTTTTGGCCAGTCGCAGTTTGCCACGGCCACCAATGACCCAAACGGCTACATTATATTTGCCGATGGCACCACTATGACCTCTGGTAACCACATTATTCCATCATTATCGAATCCCACCCCTAGTTTTCCGGGCACCGGTCAGTTTGGTATTAATTTGCGAGCTAACCTTATACCAGCTGTTGGCCAAGATCCAATAGGCTTGGGCACAGCTGCACCAACCGCTAATTACGACATTCCTAACCGATTTTTATTTGTGCCAGGCGATAGCATTACTACCGCTAGCTTACCCAGTAACTACAATCGAATGACGGTGTCTTACCTAGTTAATATTCCGTCCCAGCAGACTCCTGGCGTATATGTCACCACCGTAGACTATATCGCTACCGTTCAGTTTTAAATTAAAGTTGGCTTTGTTATACTACCGTAGAGAAATCCCAAAATAACGGAGGCTGAATGCTCAAAATAAATAGGTTAGTTGCAGCAGTAATTTGTTTGCTGTTAGTTTTTAGCTTAACTCCTCTAACCAAGGCTCAAACTACCAACGGCGTACCCAGTGGCAGCGGCCTTAGTATCTCGCCAACCATTTCTGAATTTACAATTAAACAGGGCGGCTCGGCTAACGTAAATATCACCCTAAAAAACATTACGGTAGATAATGTTACTGCCAAAGGCTTTGTAAACGACTTTACATCCGATAACGCTACTGGCAATCCCAAAATAATTACTAACACTAACAATGTTTCACCAAACAGTATCCGCAATTTTGTATTTAACCTAGACGATATTCCGCTTAAGCGCGGTGAGCAAAAGAATGTAATTATTGGGCTGCAAATCCCTAAAAGTACTCCACCGGGAGCTTACTTTGGGATTATCCGCTACCGGGCCGTACCAGCCGGCCAAAATGCACCCGGTCCAGGCCAGGTAGCCCTAACCGCTAGTGTTGGCACCATCGTTTTGATAACCGTCCCCGGCAAAATTAGGGAGCAGGTCCAATTTAGCGCCTTGCATATTTACCGCGGCGCTAACGACGGCTCCTTCTTCTTTGGCTCACCCGATAAGATTGGGGTGGAGATCAAAAACTTTGGTAATGGTTTTGTGAAGCCGTTTGGGACAGTTGAAGTCCATAATATGTTTAAGAAAACAGTGGTCAGCTACCAGTTCAATAATCCAAAGCAACCAGGCAATATTCTGCCCAACAGCGAGCGTATATTCACCAATAACATCAAGGGCATAAAGCAGATCGGGCGCTACACCGCAATTGCCAGTGTTAGCTATGGCCGTGGCTCGCAGGTGCTAACTCAAACCAAAAGTTTTTGGTACATTCCGCCGGCCTTCGCCGTAGGCTTCTTAATAGTTCTACTGATACTGATTTACCTAGCCTGGCGAGCCTACAACCGGTACAACCGCGACAGAAAGCACAACTTCCGGCGCTAAACAAAGTTGGGTGGCAAAATGGCTAGCGGCAAGCTCAAAAAAGTCCTGGCAATCACACTGCTGCTGGTCTTGGCTGCGGGCATTAGGCCCGTTGCAGTTGGCGCCCTAACCCAACAATCTGGCTCAGTTGGTGTACAAGGTAAAGTATCAGCACCACCACCTTCGCAAGCCGCTACGATTGATGTGCCGCGCAACGGCCAAAGCTTTAGTAGCCTGCCAATCACAGTTTCGGGTTTTTGTGTTAACGGTACTTTGGTTGAAATCTATAAAAACAATGTTTTTTCTGGCGCGGCGCAGTGCCAGAACGGGAGTTATCGTTTACAAATCGATTTGTTTGATGGCCGGAATGACTTAGTTGCCAGAGAGTATGATGATTTAAACCAAGCTGGGCCGCCATCGGCCACAGTGACTGTTACTTTTAGTTCTTTGCTGCCATCGATTGGTCCGCGAATTTCACTAACCAGCCAGTATTCCAAGCGGGGGGCTAATCCAGGCAGTATCTTAAATTGGCCGGTAACCCTCAGCGGCGGCAGTGGCCCGTATGCGATTAGTATCGACTGGGGTGATAAATCTAACCAGGACCTGATGAGCCAGCAGGCGCCGGGCGGCTTAAACCTGCACCACACCTATGCCCAGGCCGGGATCTTTAACGTGCTGGTTAAAGCCAGCGATAACAATGCTAATTTGGCCTTCCTGCAGTTAGTAGGGATAGGTAACGGCCCAATCCAACAGGCGGCTAAAAATGTTTCTGGCAGCATTGTCACCAACGAAAAAACCAAAATCGCTTGGCTGCCAATTATTGTGCTATTTATTCTGGTTTTTGTGGCTTATTGGATAGGGCAGAAGCATCAACTCGAAGCCATCCGCCGCCGCTTTAGAACCGGCGAAGAAACAACTTAATCTGCTAAACTGTAACAGATGAAAACGGTCTATGTCGGCTTGTCCGGCGGAGTCGATAGCTCCGTCAGCGCCGCCTTGCTAAAACAGCAGGGCTATAACGTCGTGGGTGCCTACATGAAAAACTGGACTAAAGATCTGCCCGGTATGCCTTGTCCATGGAAAGATGATTTTCAGGATGCCAAGCGGGTAGCTGTGCAGCTGGGTATCGATTTTAAGGTTTACGATTTCCAAAAGGAGTACCGCGAAAAGGTCGTTAATTATATGCTCGATGGTTTTAAGGCCGGCTTTACCCCAAACCCGGACATTATGTGCAACCAGGAGATTAAGTTCAAACTATTTTTAGATACCGCTACAGCCGATGGTGCTGACTTAATTGCTACCGGGCATTACGCCAAGGCTAAAGACGGCCGGTTGTTCATGGCCAAGGATACTAATAAGGACCAAACCTATTTTTTGCACCGGGTTGATAAGTCTGCCCTCCAAAAAACTGTCTTTCCGCTAGGCGACTATACTAAGCCCGAAGTCAGGCAACTGGCCAAGCAGTTCAAGCTGGTCACGGCCGACAAAAAAGAAAGTATGGGCATTTGTTTTGTTGGCAAAATCGGCATTAAAGATTTCTTAAAGCAATATGTGGCCGAAAAGCCCGGTAAAATCCTTGACCCAGCTGGCCAACAGATTGGTATCCACGATGGCGCCCTATTTTATACGATTGGCCAGCGCCACGGACTGGATGTTGGCGGCGGCTTGCCATATTACGTGATCGGCAAAGATATGGACCGCAATGAAGTGTATGTAACTACCGATTTACAGGATGAGAGGCTTTGGAGCAACGAGATTAAATTCACCTCGGCCCACTGGATAACTGGCGAACCAGCAGGTAAAAAGTTAATGGTCCGTACCCGCCACCGCGCCAAATTAATTCCGGTAAAATTACTTAACAAGTTAAGTAATTCGCCGTGGACGGCCCAATTGAGAGACGAGGTGCGGGCACTAACTCCAGGCCAATCCGCTGTTTTCTACTCCGACGATGAGTGCCTCGGCGGCGGCATCGTAGTTTAAATCCCAATACCTCTGTTAAAATTAAATGGTGACAGCTGAGGAAGTTCGTAAAAAATACCTGGAGTATTTTGAGGCTAAGGGCCATAAAGTAATTCCACGGGCGCTGCTGGTGCCACAAGATGACCCCACCACTTTATTCACTGGCAGCGGCATGCAGCCGCTAATTCCCTATTTGTTAGGTGAAAACCATCCCCAAGGCCGCCGCTTGGTAGATAGCCAAACCTGCTTTAGGGCTGAGGACATGGACGAGGTAGGCGACAACCGCCACACCACCTTTTTTGAAATGCTCGGCAACTGGAGCCTTGGCGACTACTTTAAAGAGGACCAGCTAACCTGGTTTTGGGATTTTCTGACCAAAATCGTCGGCCTGGACCCCGACAAACTCTACGTTACCTGCTTTATTGGCGATGAGCTGGTGGGAGTTCCAAAAGATACGGAGTCGGCTAAAATCTGGAAGGACCTTATTCAGCTAAACGGGACCCAAGTCAAAGAGGTAGACCTACCGGGAGATGACGGTGGCCAGAAAGGGATGCAAGGCGGCCGGATTTTTTAAGATGACGCTAGGAAAAACTGGTGGAGCCGCGAGGGTTTGCCAGCAAACATGCGCGACGGCGAACCAGGCGGACCGGATAGTGAAGTTTTTTACGATTTTGGCACACCACACCATAAAAAATATGGCCAACATTGCCATCCTAATTGCGATTGCGGCCGGTTCTTAGAGATCGGTAACAGCGTTTTTATGACATATCGCAAAATCGATGACAAATTCGAAGAGCTACCCAAGCCAAACGTTGATTTTGGTGGTGGATTGGAACGGATCGCAGCCGCTGCCATAGGCTCGCCAGACATTTTCCAAATCAGC
>JAIFWC010000007.1 GCA_019662065.1 Candidatus Saccharimonadota bacterium | reverse complement strand
GGAGGGCGATAATAATTTTGCTAACACCGAAAAAGAGTTAAAGGCAAAAGGATATAACCAGCCCAATCGCAAATACATCGTTTGGAGTGATGCGGCTGTTTATTGTGGGATAGCCGATGTAATCCCGGATTCCAGTCTGGGCCAAGGCAATGGTAGTAATGGCGTGTCGCCTGAATTTGGCCGGGTTGACAGCGGGCTTAATGATCCCAGCCCCGAGAAGCACTGCTGGGGCGGGGCGTCTGAGGCCCATGAACTTATGCACACCCTAGGCGCTGTCCAAAAAGATGCGCCACATAGCACCGGCGCTAGTCATTGTAATGATGGCATGGATATCATGTGCTATAACGACCACGGGCCGTCTAGCAGTTATACAACTAAGTCTTGCCCCAACGATGTCAGCAAAAATCTATACGATTGCCATAAGAATGATTACTTCAACTCCAGTCCGTCGATTGCCTCAACCAATTACTTAGCCAAACACTGGAATGCGGCTAATAGCCGTTTCTTGATAGGCAGCCCGGCCAGCACCGTCACACCTCCGTCTAACCTTACCGCTAATGCAGTATCAACTCCTGAAATAGATCTCTCGTGGAGCCCGCCGACCGACTCGACACCGTCAGGCTATTACATTACCCGCAATGGTGTCCAAATTGCCCAAGTAGACAGTAATGTCACGACTTACAACGACACCAATTTGCATCTGTCTAACAGTTACACTTACGCCGTTACAGCCTACGATTCGTCGGCCAACACCTCTGATGCCTCGAACCTTACCACTGCAGTCACTAATAATGGTGGCATCGTAGATACCACCCCTCCAGCTACCCCGACAGGTTTATTCGCCAACGTGGTTTCGGCTAGTAGGACCAACCTATATCTACCTCCCAGTATAGATAATGTAGCGGTCACTAGCTATGACATCTATCGTAATAGCGTATATATAGCTACGATTCCTTCTAGTATAAGCGATTCAGATAGTACCTATCTTTATTACGATGACACTGCGGTTCTGCCTAATACCTCATATACCTATTGGGTGATTGCCCGCGATGCAGCCGGTAACCAAAGTGCCGCTTCTAGTAAGATAGTTGTTACTACACCGTTGATTGCAGCCGGATTGGGTTCGATTACCGGTAGGACAACTGATATCTACGGCGTGCCACTGGCCTCTGTTAAAATAAGCTATTCGGCTAATGGCCTCACGCGTTCGGTCTTAACTAACACAAATGGCAACTATGTCATATCGTCATTGCCGGCTGGCAGCATTGGCCTCAACTTATCCTACTCTGGCTATAACAGCCGTAGCATTACGAAAAAGATTTTAGCTAATGACAGTACTATGGCCGATGTTAATTTACGTAAGCTGGGTTCTATAACCGGTCTAGTCACTGACTCAGCTACAGGTTCAGCCTTGCCTTCGGCTACCGTCTCGTATCAACTAAATGGCAAAACTAAGACTACGAAGACTAACTCCAGCGGCATGTATACAATTGCCTCTCTATCAGCTGGTACCTATAATTTAACCTATAAACTGAAAGCCTACACAGCCCAGACTAAAAGTGTGCAGGTTAAACTTGACCAAACTGCTACCCAGGACATAGGTTTGGTGCGATAAACAGGTAAGGCTAAATTTGTGGTAAGAGCTCTGGCTCTTGTTCGAGGATAACGTCGAACAGTTCTTCGACTTTGAAAAGGATTTTTTGTTTAAATTCCAGTAGGTCAGTAGTTCTTCGGGCGTGCTCATTAACTAAAACCAGGGCTTGGGCCGGCCAGGTGGCCATACCAGTAGGTTCGTCGCGTACACCTTTAAACCCAGCTGTTTCAACTAGCCAGCCGGCGGCGATTTTCATTCGACCGTCGCTTGTCGGCCAGCCTTTGATATCTGGATATTTGGCTCTAAGCGCTTCGAATTTAGCGGTATCAACCACTGGATTAGTAAAAAACGAGCCATTATTGGCAACTTTTTCGGGATCGGGCAGTTTATTTTGACGGATATCAATTACAGCTTTGCGGATGGTTTTGGGCGTGTATTTATGGATACCGTGTTCGTCTAAATATCTTTGCAGCGACTCGTAAAATGGCGGTACCGGATCAGTTTTCCTTAGCGTTAGGGTAATAGAAATTATAAAAAAGCGGCCTCGGTCGGTGGTTTTAAAACGGCTCGAACGATAACTAAATCCACACTCGTGGTTTTGTAATTTAACAAACGCACCAAACTGATTGTCATAAGCCTCTAGCTCCAGCAAGCTGTCGGACAGCTCTCCGCCATAGGCGCCAACATTCTGGACCGGGGCCGCGCCCACGGTGCCTGGCACCAACGACATATATTCTATGCCAGTCAGTTTTTTATCAACTGCCCACCCGACAGTTTTATCCCAATTTTCGCCGCTAAATATCTTTAGCGTCGCCGAATGGTTATCTTCGGCCAAGAGCGCTTTGCCCATGATTTTGTTGACCAATACCAAGCCATTAAAGCCTTCGTCGCGCCAGATGATATTACTGCCGCGGCCAATCATAATCACTGGCAAGTTGTATGGTTTCGCCCATGCTATTAGCTCTTGCAATTCTTGCTGATTATTAACATCAGCCAAATATCGAGCGTTGCCACCTAAGCGCATTGTACTGTGGGCAGCTAGGCTGACATTCTCCTCAATCTTCATCTGATTATTGTACAATAGAAGAGGATGAACGAATTGAATAAGAGTCCGTACAAACCACTGGGGAAGCACTTAAAAGACCTGCGCACCCGGGCCAACGAAAGTTTGGCCGAAGCTTCGGGCGCAGTCGAAATTGATGTTAGGGAACTGGCCAGCTTTGAGCTAGGCAAGAATCGGCCAACCGAAGACGTATTGCTACTTTTAATAAGTCACTTTGGGGCTAAAGACGACGAAGCAGTACGGATCTGGGAGATGGCCGGTTACGGTATGGAAAAGATCCCAGCCACGCACATGGTGAATAATGAAGCTCAGTCAAATATCGCTGCGCCGGATAACCGAGTTTTATTCACAGATATTGTCGATATTGTGGTCAACAACTACGGTGTAATCATGAACTTTATGCAGACCGGACCAGCTAATACCAACCAGTCGGTAGCCCGGGTGGGTATGAGCCGCGAACACGCCAAAAGCATTATGCAAATTTTGCAGGCTACAATTGCCCAGACCGAACGTAATATATCCAAGCCCGCTCCATCGGACAGCAATAACTCCTCAAAAACTAATACTTGATATAATCTTCTGGTCTCTCCAATTTTGTCAAATTCCGCAGTGCAGTATTTGGCAAAATTAAGAGGGGAGAGGCGAGCACCCGTAGCTCAGTTGGATAGAGCGTTGGTTTCCGGTACCAAAGGTCGTAGGTTCGAATCCTATCGGGTGTACCAAGCTTAGGCGGATTTGATAAGTTTGAAGGACATTAGCCGGCGATATTCAAAATACGGTCCGTCGCAGGTCATCATTTTTAACCCGGCCGGGGCTTTGGTCATATCAGCCACTATCTCGGTTTGGCGCGGCGTAACATCCTGGCTGCCAGAATAGGCGTACTCAAATAGCCGGCCGTTAGAAGTGTAAACAAATACTTCGGCGCCCGGTTTTATATCTAACAATTTGCCAAATACCGCCCGGGTGCTGTGGCCATAAATCAGGCTCTGGCCATGGTAGTTATTTATTAGCGCTGTCTCGGTGGCGTAGTTGGCAACGCCCGATTCCACTGGCCAGGTTTTAGTAGTGGTTGAATAAGATTGCGAAATAACCGGTAAATCGATAGACAGGCTAGGGATTAAAATCCGGCTGGGACTACCTTGCAACGGGGCAACTTTAGAACTGGTTTGCAGTTTAGTGCGGGCTTGGTTACTGGCATCCGCAATCTGGTGCCGTGTCCAGATGTTTTCGACCACCGGAATACTTAGAATCACTAAGGCGACCGCTAGCGGAAGTAATCTCCACTTTAAGTTGAGCAGCCGCCTCATAACTAATTGTTATTTTAGAGGTTTTTGAGTCGGGGAGCTATGACCTTATTCCAATACAGGACGCTGGCCGATATGGTTAGGATTGCAGTGACTATCCAAGCGTTAAATCCATCGTGCAGTCCAGTGTTAGGCAAAGTTGCAAAGGCCGCGCCACGGCCACCGGCGATATTAGCCAGGCTGATCGAGGCGCCTAGCACCTGGCCTCCGGCACCTCCTTGGTTTTGGTTGCCAGTGGTACCACCAACACCGCCTTGGCCGCCACTTGGGGCGCAGGCGCTGGGAGTCGTGCTGGCCGTCGAGCCGCTGTTGTTGATGCTGATTGAAGTTGAGGTGCAGTTACTATTGCTGGCATTACCGCTGGTGGCGTTGCCACCAGTAGTATTGTTAGATACCTTGGCATTACCGGTCGAGGCTATCTGGTAATTGGTATTGGTGACCGTCACATTGTTATTGTTGGTGATAGTAGTCCTGCTGTGCAGGTTCAGGTCTATGGGGCTATTTGGCCCGGTTGTTGAAGCACTCGAGCTGCCACCGCCGCTCGGCAAAGATGATAGATTGGAAATCGAAACGCTAGTGCTGGTTGAGTTACTATTGCTGGCATTACCGCTGGTGGCGTTACCACCAGTCGTGTTGTTCGATACAGTCGCATTGCCGGATGTAGCTGTCTGGGAACTGGTATTAGTGACCGTCACGTTATTGTTATTAGTTAGTGAAGTGCTATTACTACTGTTAACTGTCACAGCACTGTTTGGCCCAGTTGTACTGAGGCTATCAGCCAAAGCTATAGGCGCTGCGCCAATAAATAAAGCTGGCACAAATCCCAAAATTGTCATAAGTTTGATAAATCTTGGCCGCATCACACCCTCCATCTGCCTTAGCGGACAATGTCCTTTAAGGCGCCCTGATTAATTTACCTCCGAACTCCTTAAGAATAAGGTTGAGCCAAGAATACTCGTCAATCTAAAAAAATTCTGTAAAGATTTATACAAACATTTTGCCGCTTATAGCAAATTTATAAACCAACTGGGCTGGGATATAATTACTTTAACCATGGCCAAAGCCGATAAGTACAAGACTTACTTTAATCCGGCCGGCTTCGTTGAGCAGCAATTTATCGGCACCCAAACCCCAGAGTCAGTTCTCGCCTCGGTTGAAGATTTAATTAAGTGGTCTAAAAAACTTAAGTCCAAGCAACAACCAGCCTTGTTTTTGGTCGATGTTACCCAAGTGCCTAAAATCGATATCAGCAGTAAGATGGCCCATGTCCGCCAAAGGGCGGTTAAAGCTATGACTAGTGCCGAATATGACCGTGTAGCGATTTACGGAAATGTAGCGGTGCAGATTTTAGTTAATACGTTGGTCCTGATTGCCGGTAAAAGACATAAAATCAGAGTTTTTTCTAACCGGGTCGATGCCCTGAGCTGGCTAAAGGAAACGGCTTAGGATGGAAAAACTATTTGCCAATGTGCCAGTCCGCCAGTTGGCTAAGGGCCAGATTTTGATCTACGAAGGCGATACCATCCAGAGCATTTTCTTTTTAGTCAGCGGCTACGTTAAAGTCTCAAACATTCTAGTTAATGGCGCCCGCCGGACAATTTTTATTTATGCGCCTGGCGATGCTTTTCCGCTAACTAGTTTTTTGTCAGGCATTGGGGTTGCCCGCTATTTTTACGAGACTATAACTGATGTTGAGGTTAAAGTTATGCCCCATAAAAAACTTCAAAGCTTAATCCAGGGTGATCTAAAAACCGGCGAAGAATTAATAGCCTACACTTACAATTTGAACGAGCAATTTATTGATCGGATTGAGATGCTATCAGAGCGCAGCGCTCGCCATAAGGTAGCCGCCCTCTTAGCTTATTTGTCTGATAAAACTGGTGCACCACACGGGGATAAAATCCGATTAAAAATTCCACTGACATCCCAGAGCATCGCCGATATGTGCAGCCTAACCCGCGAAACTGCCTCAATGCAGATAATTCAACTCAGAAAAGATGGCGTTATATCTGGCACCCGGTTCTTAAACGTTGACCAGGCCAGACTTAAAAAACTAGTTAACTCCTAAGTCTCAAGCAATTCTAATCTGTTACAATGGCCATACGCCCGCGTAGCTCAGTGGATTAGAGCACTGGTCTTCGGAACCAGGTGTCGCAAGTTCGAATCTTGCCGCGGGTACCACGCTATTTGGATTTGAGCCATTTTACGGCGGCCAACCGGTCATCAAAAACCTTTATCTCCTGTTGTTTGCCGGCGACTAAAGCTAAAGATTTGACCATAACTTGCGATAACATCGGCCCATAGATTGCGGCTTTTTGGTACGGAGTTTCATTCATTGTTTCCATGCCCAGTTTGCGCGCCGCGGCACTGGTTTTTTTCATCCCAGTTAAATCAGAAAGTATTAGGATCGGCTGGTTTTGCTGGCTGAGCCGGTCAACACAACGCATAAGTTCCTTGCGACTTTCGAATAAGGCCGCCACACTAACATATCCATAATAGTGTTGCTCGATAAATCCAGCCGGGTTTATAAAAATTTCAATTCGGTTTTTAGGTTTTTTATTAGTCATCCTTAAGTTCTATATTACGTCCACCTTTCTTCCAGCCGGCGTTTTTTAAAAACGGCGCAAATAAATCATCATCAATATGGCTAATATAAAACTTATGCAATTCGGCTGCAGTAGGATTATTAGCTTGGAAATTAACAAATGGCACAGCTTCGATAACTGCCAGCGGCGTTTGTTCGGTGCCTTCGCCCATCACTACCACAGCCGCTGACGCCAAGGCGTCAGCTACATTAGACACACTGACTTTAAGCTCACGGCCAAACAGATCTGGCTGGCCTACGTAATCGTTCAAGGCCGCCAGGCCGCTGTAGCCAATCGTGACGCCTTCGGTCCCGTAATGTAGCGGCCGGGCCGTACTATCGGTTATGATCACGGCTACGTCTTTGAGGCTAAAGCGAACTTTTAAGTAAGCGCGGATATCATTGGCCGATTTCTGGGGATCGGCCGGCCAAAGGACGTAGTGACCGTTACCATTAGATTCGTCGATGCCGGCCGAGGGGATTAAGGTCCGGTGCGTAATAGTAAAAGTAAAATCATACTGGCTTAAATAGCTCGGCAGATAATAATCAGATTCGCGGATTATTAAGTCTTTTTTATTAACCTTTTTAGTAATAGGAATAGTTCGGCCTTCACAAATCGCCACAACTTTAGAAGTTATGGCTAGTACGCTCGATTCCGCCAATTGCTCAAGATTTTTATCTAGGAATTTGATTAAATCTGTATCGCCGGCAGATATCCGGTCAGTTTTAATGGCGGTGACCCTCATGCCTCTTTAACCTTAGCTTTGGGGTTGCTGGAGCCGCGCAGCCACCAAGCCCCCAGGTAAACTAGTGGCGTTTCGACCACTGATAGGCCGCAGCGTAGCAGCCAGTAGGGTAGTAGTAAGCTCCATAAGAACGAAACATTTGAGCCGAATGAATCATGCGCTGCGTAAAATGCCAAGCTCAAAAAAACTGCCGAATCGGTAAACTGCGAGATGAAGTTAGTGACATTGTTTCGTAGCCAAAGTGCCCGGCCTTTGAGCTTATCGCGTAAGCGGGCAAAAATTGCCACGTCCATTAATTCCGAAATCGCAAAAGCTGTAAGGCTAGCTGCCGAGATACGAATTGAGGCCGAGAAGATCTTATCGTAACTCGATTCAGTTGCAGCACTGCGGGTAGATGGCGACAAATGAGTCGCTAAAGCGGCGTACAGGATCAGCAAAGCAATTACTACTAGACCTGTATAAACCAAGCTTTTAGCCCGCGCCCGACCATAAACTTCTACCACCACGTCGACCATTGTGAAAAGCAGTGGCAGTACAAAAATCGCCACAGGGGCATTTAAGTGCAACCAGCTAAAGTTGAATATTGGAAAAGTTTTAGTACCTAAGAATTCAGCCGTGATTACACCAAAGATATACAAACCCACAACCAAGTCCATTTTTTTAAGATTAAACATGTTGCCTCCTAAGATTTTTAGTAAAAAACGATCTTAAGAGGTTTCGTCAATAAAACCAGACCAAGTCTGCAAGCGCTTGTTCATCACCATAGTGGGCTAATTATATCTCAGTTATTACTTTATCAAGGCGCATATCATGGGATTCGTGCGGCAGATTTTGCTCCACGAAACCATTTTGAAAGCCGACGCCGATTTTTGTAGCCTGCGGCTGAGTCGCCAAAAACTTGTCATACCAGCCGCCGCCCCTGCCCAGCCGCTGATTATTTTTGTCAAAAGCCAGTAGCGGCACGATAATTAAGTCATATTTGGCTTTTGGGGGCTGGGCTGGGCGCGGTTGAATTACATCAATTTTTATCAATGGCTGCTTAGCTTTTAGTTGCGTCACAAAGTAGCCCAATTCAATTTCATTAAGCTTTTTAATCGGTTTATAAACCAGCAGGTTTTCTATAATCTCCAAATCAACCTCTGAAAGTAATCTTTGGCAAATCCGTTTACTTTTATCCTCTACTTCCTCACGGCTCATGGCTAACCGAATTTGCCTAAATTTTTGCCGCAAAACTTGCTTATTCGTGTCCATTTGATAATTCTAGCACCGTTTACAGAACAGGGGTGGGCGTGCTAATATTCCGTAGTCCCAATTGTGGGCCATTAGCTCAGTTGGTTAGAGCAGAGGCCTCTTAAGCCTCGTGTCGTGGGTTCGAATCCCACATGGCCCTCCATATTATGAAATTATTGAATGGCCAGGAATTAGCAGGCTTTATTAAGCAGCGGCATGCCCAAGCTGTGCGGGCTTTACAAGCCCAAAAAATTGTTCCTAAACTGGCCATTGTCCAGGCTAAAGATGATCCGGTTATCGATACTTATGTTCGATTAAAGCAAGAATATGGTGCCGATATCGGGGCTGAAGTAGATGTCCATAGGGTAGCCCAAACCGAAGTGCCAAAAATACTTAACAAGTTAAGTATTGATGACAGTGTGCATGGGATCATTGTCCAGTTGCCGCTAGAAGACCCTTCCAAAACAGACGAAATTGTAAACTTAGTGGATGTCAGCAAGGACGTAGATGCTTTGGGTAAAAATTCAAAGTTTGAGCCGGCAACACCAATGGCCATCATGTGGCTGCTGGGCGGCTACAATGTTGAACTTCAAGGCCGGCAGATTTTACTAATTGGCCGCGGTAAGCTGGTTGGCGCACCATTAGAAAAAATTCTCAAGAATTCTGGTCACAAAGTAGAAGTGATCGATAGAGAAATCCCTAATTTAAAAGAGCGGACGCTGGAGGCCGATATCATCATTACGGCTACCGGCAGCCCAGCCATTTTATACCCGGACATGATTAAGGAAGATGCCGTGGTGGTTGATGCCGGCGTGGCCAGCGAAGAAGGCAAAACTGTCGGTGATTTGGCACCAGAAGTTTATGAACGTAACGACCTGACTATTACCCCCGAAAAAGGCGGCGTTGGGCCGCTAACCGTCTGCGCCCTGTTCGAAAATGTCATCCTGGCTGCCCAGCATGCCAAAAGTTAAAATCGGGGTTTTTGATAGCGGGGTAGGGGCTCTATCGGTTATTCAGGCAATCCAAAAAGAGCTGCCCGAGCTGAAAACAATTTACAAAGACGATAAAACTCATGTTCCCTACGGCACGCGCACTATCCAAGAAATCCACGGCTTTGTGAGGCCAATTTTCCAGGAATTCATTGACGAAGATTGCCGAGTAATTGTGGTGGCTTGCAACACGGTGACAACTAATTTAATTCCGCAGTTGCGGCAGGAATTTGCGGTGCCAATGGTAGGCATGGAGCCGGCTATCAAACCGGCAGCCAAAGCTACAAAATCTAAAGTTATCGCTGTCTGCGCCACACCCCGGACCTTATCAAGCCAACGTTATGGCTGGCTTAAAAAAGAATACGCCCAAGACATTAAAGTTCTGGAACCAGACTGCAGCGACTGGGCATTAATGATTGAAAATAACAGGGTTGAGCACGATAGAGTCGCAAAAACTATTGAGGACGTTATTAGCCAAGACGCCGACCAAATTGTCCTGGGCTGTACCCATTATCACTGGATCGAAGCACTAATTAAAGAAGTAGCCAATGGCCGAGCCGAAGTCATTCAGCCCACTCGGCCAGTGATTATTCAGCTCAAGCGAGTTCTGCAACAGCTTTCTTAAATTGATTGCCGCGGTCTTTGTAGTCTTTGAACAAACCAAAACTGGCCGCCGCCGCCGATAACAGTACTACGTCGCCGGGCTGGGCAATCTCTTGGGCTTTTTGGACGATTTGCGGCATCGTGCTTAAGCCGGTAATTGTATTTTTGTAGCCGGCCTGTTTCAGGGAATTAACAATCTTATCGGCAATTTGGCCAACTACAATCGCATGCTTAACGTTTGAGCCTTTGATCACTTCGGCTAGCTCGTCAAAATCGGCGCCTTTATCGGAGCCGCCCAAAATCATAATTTTAGACGTCTCAAACGATTTCATGGCCACAATCGCCGTTTCGGGCGTAGTACCAAAGGAGTCGTCATAATATTTCACTCCATCTAGCTCGCGCACAAACTCTAAGCGATGCTCTAGCCCGCTAAAGGTTGACAGGACTTTGCGGGCAGCACTGACATCTTGGGTAACTTGCCAGACGGCTGTCAGCGCGGCACAAACATTCTGCAGATTGTGTTCTCCCAGCAGCTTTATCTCTGATTTATCGATGATTTCGGTGTCGCCAACCGCTACTTTATCGTATTCATTCAAATAGGCGCCGGGCGGACGGTAGTAAGGGATTTTTTGGCCAGCCGAATAGCCAGCCAGCTTTTTAGAATATTGATTGTCGGCTAAATAAATCGCAATGTCGTCTGGCCTTTGGTGGCGGAAGATGTTGGCTTTGGCCTCGGCATAATCCTGCATATCCGGGTGCCAATCCATGTGCTCGGGCGTAACCATCAAACAAACCGCGATGTGCGGGCTGTAAGTTAAGTTATAAAGCTGAAAGTTGGATAGCTCTAACACTACCCAGTCATCGGGCATCACGTCTCTGACAAAATCCAAAACCGGTGTGCCAATATTGCCGCCCAAAAAAGCCCGTTTGCCGGCGGCTTTGAGCATCTCGTGAATTAAAGTAGAGGTAGTGCCTTTGCCTTTAGTACCAGTAACGCCGATGATATTTTTGGTCTTTACCTGCTCAAAAAACAGATGCTGGATAGTCGTGGCTTTGGACCAAAAATCCGGGTTTTTACCAAATTTTTTCTCGAGGTTTTTGGCATTAGTAACGGAATAAATAATTTTGTCGCAACCTTCAATTCCATCCAAGTAACTCAAGTCGGCGACATTGCCAGTTAAGCCCGGCGCTCTTTTATTAGGCAAAAACTGGATCTTGAGGCGCTTGTCCTGCACTGGAAAATCATTCCTGGGCTCTTCATTAACAATCAGATACTCGTGCTCAGCGCCGTAAAACCGAAAAGCGCTTTGGCCCTCTAACCCCCAGCCAACTATGCCAATCTTCATCGGTAATATTTAGCTAGCAAGTTCCTTTTGGGCTAACTCAGCGACTTGTTTGGGAGTCATTTCGGCTTTAACAATATAAGCCCGTACCTGCAGTTTTTTGAGTTTATCCGGGGCTTCTTGCTCGCCAACGTTAGTTAGCACAATCACCCGAATCGACTTGCCCCAATCTGTGGCTCGCATCTTTTCTAACATTTCGTCGCCGTTCATCTCGGGCATCATCAGATCTAGCAGCACCAAGTCGGGTTTCATTTGCTCGCATAAGGCCAAGCCTAACTTACCGTTTTCGGCGATATCGACGTGGTAGCCCTCGGCCTCGAACTTCATCCGGTACATCTGGGCAATAGCTAAATCGTCTTCGATAATCGCAACTTTAGGCATTTGATTAAATACTACACTTTAAAAATGCTTCAGTCTAGATACCAAGGCTTGCGGCGGACGGGCTTTTGGACAACAATACTAAGCAATAAATATGAGTAATCTTTTAGCCATCGCTATTTTAGGCGGACTGGGCGGTATGCTTGGCTGGGGCTTTGCCGATTTTTTCGCCAAAAAGACGGTTGATAGGATCGGTGATATTAAAAGCCTGGTCTGGGCACACCTATTCGGCGTATCATTTTTTGCCCTGGCTGTAGCGTTCCAATATGCTATTACTGGCCACTTTATAAGTATTCCACGCCAATTTAATTTATGGCTTGGCCTAGCCTTTTTTGGCAGCCTGCAAATGCTGGTTTATTGGTTAGTCTACCAGGGGTTTAGCAAAGGCCAGTTAATTGTGTTAAACCCGATCTTTGCTTCGTACTCTGGCATCGTTGCCTTGGTCTCGATAATTTTCCTACACGAGAAACCCAACAGCCTGGTCTTAGCCGCCCTGCTACTAATTTTTTCAGGAATTTTGCTTATGAACCTGGACTTAAAAGGCCTGAGTTCAAGGAGAATCAATCTTGTGCCTGGACTTAAGGAAATGATAGCCGCCAGTTCGCTAGCGGCTATCTGGACGCTGCTTTGGGACAAATTTGTCGGTGGCCGTAATGCTCTATCTTTTGCTTTATTCATGTACGCCTTTATGACACTGGCGGCCTTAATTTTAGCCAAGTCTAGAAGGGTAGCCTTGGTAGGTATCCCCCAAAACCTACTTAAATTCTTAGCCTTAATTGGCCTGGGCGAAGCTGTGGCGTATCTATCAATTAGCTATGGTTTTAGCCGCACACCTTATACCAGCGTAGTGGCATTAATTAGCGGCGCTTTTTCACTACCAGCCATAGTTCTTGGCTATCGGTTTCTTAATGAGCGGGTTAGCCGAACCCAGGTTGTGGCCATAGCCATCGTAGTGGCCGGCATAATTTTGGTGTCGGTTGGCTAAGAATGCAAAAATATGTGTTTGGACACATTAACTCACTCTGGTACGATAGGTTTGAAAATTAAAAAACAAACATGATTCCAAACCACGAGAAAATTCTTGATTCAGTCCGTTTAGTAGACTATCCCACGCCGTTTTTCTACACCAGTCGCTCGGTGCTTAAACATAATTACAATACATTTGCTCATCTGTTTGATGGGTCAGAAGTCTATTACGCCGTTAAGGCTAACTCTGATCCACTTATCCTGGGGTATCTGGCTCAACTGGGCTCTGGTTTTGAAGCCGCCTCATCGTATGAAATTGATTTACTGCTTAAGCTGGGCATCAATCCGGCTAAAATAATTTACGGCACATCTGTAAAACCGCCCCAACATATCAAGCATGCCGTAGCCAATGGCATAGAACGCTTCGCGGCTGACTCTCAAGAGGAATTAGACAAGATTGCCCAACATGCCCCGGGCGCAAAAGTTTTCATACGGACGATAGTTGACGATACCGGCAGCGTGTTCACTTTTTCTGAGCGGTTTGGGGCACCGATAGAAACCGTCAAAGGTTTAATATTGTGGGCCAAACACTTGGAGCTTAAAACCTACGGCATAAGCTTTCATGTCGGCTCCCAGGCCACCAACGAGAATCGCTGGTCTAATGCTATCACCATGCTTAGGCCGATTATTGAAGATTTAGCCCGTGATGGAATCAGTTTAGAGGTATTGGATATTGGTGGCGGCTTTCCGGTGGCCTATTACAACCACCAAAATGTGCCGCATCTGCCCGAGATTGTGTCTCACGTCAGGAATTCTCTTCACATGCTGTCCTACATGCCTAAAATCATCATGGAGCCAGGGCGGGGAATCGTGGCTAGCTCGACAGTCTTAGTGACTAGCGTAATATCGCGCACCGTAAGGGCCGGCAAAGTTTGGCTGGTGCTAGATGCTGGTATTTACAACGCTCTGTACGAAGCCATGATCCACCAGGGACTAACTCAGTATAATGTCCATCCTTTTAATGAACAGCCGGGCGGCGAAACTATGCACGCCACCTTGGCCGGCCCAACTGGTGACAGCTTGGATATCATCGCCCGGGAAGTGGAACTACCAGCCTATATTGATGTAGGCGATAAATTAATCTTCGAAAATGCCGGAGCCTACACCGTTACAATGTCCAGTCCGTTTAATGGTTTCCCGAAGCCGGAGTTGTACATCAGTTGACAAGAGGAGCTAAAAAGCTTAAGTTTTAGATAGATAAATACTGGATAAAAATGAAAAAAATCAATAAATACCAAGAAACGTTTCTGGTGTGTTTTGTGTTGCTCAGCCTTTTTTGGCTGTCGCTGTTTGTTACCCATAAAAATTCCGGCGATTTAAACTACTGGTATTCGTTCTTATTCGGGCTGGTGCCGTTTTTTGGCGGCTTAATCGGCATGGTCAAAGCCAGCATCTGGGGCGGCCTAAAAAGCACTCTGGGCAAATCGATTTTCTTTATATCACTTGGTTTGTTTCTGTGGGGCTTCGGCGAGAATATATGGTCTTATTACAATTTCTTCAAAGATGTCCCGGCGCCATACCCCTCAATTGCTGACATCGGTTTTGCGCCTAGCATTTTCTTTTGGATAATCGGAACGTATCACTTATCCAAGGCCAGTGGCGCCCTGTTTAGCTTACGAAAAAATACCTGGGCTAAGGTGCTAGCCATAGTCGTGCCGATAGCTCTGTTAATTCCTTCGTATTACTTTCAGATCCGAGTTGCCAGGGGCGGTACTTTGGTACCAGAGGGCGAAAGCGTACTCAAAGCCGTCTTAGATATCGCCTATCCATTTGGTGACTTCCTGGCATTGACTTTCGCGGCCCTGGTTTTTGCCCTGTCTTTCAAATATTTTGGCGGTTTTTATCGCTGGGCAATCCTGGCGGTACTAGCAGGCTTAGGTGTTATGTACGGAGCTGATTCAGTATTTTCATACACTACTACCAAGGGCACGTACTACAATGCCGACTGGGGCGACTTGTTGTTATCGACTGGTTTATTCCTTTTAACCTTTGGCGTTTTAGCCTTTGCGGTCAAGCCTAAAGCCGGGCTATCGGGCGGGGAGGACTAAGATGGATGTATATTCTGAGATAGTCGAGCGCATTATCAAGCAGCAAGAAACCATTATCGGACCGGTAGCTATAGAGCAAGCTGCCCATATCCCCAATTTAGAGCTGGATTGGGAAAACCATAAGGTCACCGTAAAAGCCGATGGCGCCAAGGTTATTGATAGACTTGTCCAGCAATACAAGGAACTATTTGGCAAAATTTCGGTAGAAGTCTGCCGTGAAGCCGCCGAACCATTGATCAAGAAATTGCCCGAGGGGCAACTGCCTAAGTCGTTGGCTTAAAGAAGGGCCTGGTGGTTAAACTATGGCCATAAGCCAGCTGCAGTCAAAACTGACACAATCGGCCAACCGTAAACGTCAGCTGGAGCAAGATCTTGAGCACATCACTCAAGAGATGTATCGGCGCAATAAAGAGTTGGCCGACACCAACCGCACGCTTTCCTTACTACGAACCATCGATAGCCTGGTGCTCGAATCGCATGATTCTATAAAGGTTTTGAGCGAGCAGATTGCTGCCGCAATTGCTAAAACTACCGAATACCCATTAATAGCTATTTATGGTGCTTCAGCTCTAGCCACCGATAAACTAGAGCCTTACGGAGTAAAACTCACTGGTATAGAGGTTGAGTCAGAGATACTTCTCGACATCAAACCGACCACCAAGCACCAGTGGTACAAAAGCCACGATAAAGACAGATTAGTTTCACTGTTGCACACTACACCTAAAGAGATCGCTTATTACCTGGGCTGTTCCATCCCAATCGCCGAACACCTTAAGCACGGGCCCGTTAAATCGATATATCTGTCTAAACTGGTAGCTCGCCAAAAACTGGTGGGAGTTATGGCGATTGGCTCAACTGGCCCGGCGTTGGATTTTAGCGCGTCTGATCTTAATCTACTGCAACGCTTAGGCGAGGCCATAGGTATTGCTTTGGATAACAAACTGCTGTTTGAGGAAAATCAACAGGTCCTACAGCAGCTCAAAAAAGCCAACAGCCGGCTTAAGGAGTTAGACCATACCAAAGACGAGTTTATTTCTATGGCTTCCCATCAGCTGCGTACGCCACTTACAACCATCAAGGGCTATCTGAGTATGGTATTGGAAGGTGATGTCGGCCCGGTCACCAAAAACGAGAAACAGATGATCCAGCAGGCTTTTGATAGCGCCGAGCGGATGGTGTTTTTAATCGCCGACCTCCTAAACGTCTCTAGGCTACAAAGTGGCAAATTTGTGATAGAGAACAAACCAACAGACCTGGCCAAGATGGTCGAAGGTGAAGTCAACCAATTACAAGAAACCGCCAAAAATCATCACCTTACACTTACCTATAAACCACCTGAAAAACTACCAAAGCTCAACCTGGACGATACCAAGATACGCCAGGTAGTAATGAACTTCTTAGATAACGCTATCTATTACACCCCGGCCGGTGGCTCTATAGAGGCTAAAATTGAGCTAACAGATGACAGTGTTAGCTACACCGTGACCGATACTGGCCTTGGAGTACCAACCGCCGAGCAACACCATCTGTTCAGTAAGTTTTACAGGGCGGGGAATGCTAGGAAGATGCGGCCAGATGGCACAGGTTTGGGCCTATTTATGGCTAAGAAGGTAATAGTCGCCCAAGGTGGGGCGATTATCTTTAAGAGTACTGAGGGTAAGGGCAGCACCTTTGGTTTCAGTTTTCCCCGCAAATCAGTCGAAATCAAGGCTTAAAACCGGGCTATTGAACTGACGGTTTGGTGGGAGTATAATCGCCATTGGAAACACTTTTAAGATAAACTCTCCACAATGAGTGAAGCTCAACAGTTTAATCAGGATAGGGAACCATCACGTGCCCCTCTATGGGTTGGTGATGAAGTATTTCGTAGTGGGGAAACTCCGCAACCTGTACCAATTGAAATTAGAAACAGCATAGTTATTACCGGTCTTAATTTTGCGCGAAGTAACGCCGAGTATACACCAGAGGCTGAGCAGCAAGTCACCAGGTTATATCCTGCTCAACAATTCCCTGAATTGCCGCCAGCCGCCTAATCCAAGCTCCTTACACATTTCTTATTGCATAAAAATTGATTGATGGTATACTTTTAAGCTGTTCCTCGGGAGGCGCTGTTTTAGCTGCCTCTGTTACAAGGACGCACATCGACAAGTTTGCAAAAGAACGGGGGCTGGGAGTGCACGATGACTCTCCAGCATAACCCCGACCTAGGAGTCATCGTGCCATCTCAGGCGCTTGAGGGGAGAGGGTGACTCCTAGGAGTTTGAGGGTAGACGTTAGACTACGTGACCACGTACTGACGCCACTCCCTCCTCTGGGTTCGTTTGCTGCCGCAACGGCGAACCCCAGAGATTAGCAGCCCACTTAAGAGTGGGCTGCTAGCCAGACCGTATCGGGTGGGCGGAATCCCCGATACGGCCGAGGCATCCTCGTCACCGAGGACGCCTTCTGACGGCGGCCCGGGCGGCGGCTTAAATTAGCGCCGCCCGGGTTATTACCTGCCTCAAGCTTGCTGCCCGGCTCTTGCGGCGGGCAGTGAGTGGCGGTAACAGCGCGCGGTAAGGCACCTCCGATCTAACGCCTTGCCGCGCAGCTCCGCCATTTACAAGTTCGGTCTCTGGCGTGGAGAGAGTCAGAGTCCGGATGCGGGTAGACCGGCCAGGTAGAAACACAGGCGCACGACACGTCTGGCTGAGTGCCCGTAGTAGGGCGGAGAGTCCGCGTGCGCTGGAGGTTTAGACTTCTGTCTGGACTGACCCCCGCGGCTCTCCGCCCACACCCAAGGCAAACTTGTTCATACCGGCCTCGCTTTTCTTCGGGAAGGTGAGGCCTTTTCATTTTTATTAGCTATTGTGCTTACGTCAAAAACATTATAAAAAGCATTGACATAACCACTATCTTGTGGTAGAGTATCTACATCCTCGCAACACATGCGATGAGGTGGAAATCTCTACGGAAGGGCAACAGATAAGAAACCCCTTTCGGAAGCTGTGGCGGGTGAGGTGAAACCTTAAAAATCAGTCACAGATGAAGTTCCTTAAAAAGAACTTCAGCTTTTGTTGTCTTTTCAATAAAAGCAAACTAGATAGTTATGGGTCTTTAATAGCCGCTTGAGCTTTTACCGGTTCGCAGGCAGCAAGACCATAACCGACTACCAATTCTTGTGTCTCCCAGCACGCATTGAAAGGCAGAACACAGTGAAGATAATTTTTGTCTTCACTGTGTTCTGCCGTTCGCGGCGAACCCGGCGAGGCACAAAGGCCACGTGTCTCGCCGGTCAAACTCAACCACCTAGGAGGTGGACAAGATGAAGTACAAGTTGATGGCCACCTTCATGGTGGTTCTCGGCTTCTTCGTTCTGGCGGGCAACGCGTTCGCCAGTTCGCACAGCAGCACTTCGGTGTCGCTGTACCGCCCGTTCCCGAATGGCATCGACTCCAACAACCCGCAGCACGCGTTGCAGCAGGTCGAGGGTCGGGCTGCTTGGGATTCGAGCTACGCCTCGACCATTGCCCAGCAGGTTGGTCGTCCGTCGTACGCGGCTTCCGAATTTCGTGCGCAGGGCTACGCGCCCCACGCATCAATCGGAACCACAAACTCGGGCGTCAACGGCCACGGCACAGTCGTGCCGGTAGCCGATCACAAGGGCAGCCAGAACGTCAAGGTCTTCCTCATGATCAACATCGTGAGCCAGAAGACCGTCGAGCTGATGGTCCGGTGCGGTAACCCGCGCCTCAAGCCGTCAGTCACGGTTGTTGTCATCCCCTGGAAGCCCTTCAGTAAGGGCACGGTCATCCGGTTCCATCGGAAGGTCAGCAAGCCTGTCTCTATCACCTGTCCCTCGGGGCAGAAGGTGAGCGGCACGCTGACGACGGTGGTTTCCGGCTTTGCTCGTGCTTCGACTTGGGGCAAGGTCCAGGGCAGCCTGCAGCTGAAGCTTCGCGAGAAGATCAAATTGCAGGTCAAGTCGTGGGTCACGCTGCATTGTGGACCGGCTCCGCCGGCACCACCTCCGCCGCCGACCCCACCGACTCCGCCGGCAACGACATTCACGGCCACGGCTACAGCTACCGCTACGGCTTCGGCGACATGTCCTGATGGGACTACTGCAACGGCATCGGCGTCGGGCTCCGGCTCGGCGACATCTACCGTCTCTCAGCAGGACGCCCAGAACAAGGCACAAGCCGTCGCCAGCGCGAATGCTCAGGCGAATGCCAATGCCGCTGTCAAGTGCGGCTCGGCTCCGCCGCCGACTACTCCGCCACCTTCGGTGACGATCACTAGCGTGATCGATCTGAATGATGTGCCGGAGGGAAAGAACAGCGGTCCACTACCAATTACGGTCAGTGCAAGCACTGCCGGCTCGATCACCATCGATCCGGGCAACGGTGCGATCTCGGACTGCAACGGCGGCACACGCCAGGCAAGTATTACGTTTAGCCTGGCCGCCGGCAACAACTCGCTGTGCGTGATCTACTACGCACCGACGGACGCGTCTGCCAACCAGGGGTCGATCACCTATACGGCGATCGTTACCACTGCTGGCGGTACCGCGAAGGATGTGAAGACGGATACATTCCTGATCACACATCCAATCCGAACGTAGAACTCCGGCAACAGCCGGATAGGGGAGAGGGAAAGGTAGTCGAGGGTGCCTGTCTTCGGACAGGCGCCCTTCGGCTGCCGGATTGAGCTTATTAGCTCTCTGGCAGCCGAACTCACACACTTAAAGATCAGTATCTATCTAGTTTGCGAATAGTAAATTTAAGTTTTTAAGAAGGAGATTGATATGATTCGATTTTCTAAATTGGCTGCGGCTTTGGCTGTGGCTCCTGTTCTTGCATACAGCGGTTCGGCCTTGGCTGGTAGCCCTGGTCAGCTCGCCGGTGGTGATAACTACCAGGTCAAGAACTTGACTCAAAATGGTTCGTATGCCGACACCATTAGTGCTACCTGTAACGATGTAGTTAAGTACAGCATGCAGCTGAGCAATACTCAGTTCGGTGCTCTTAACGACGTTACTTTAAAGGCTACTTTGCCTAACAGCGGTGGTGTAAGCACAGCTACTGCTACTACCGACCTTGGTGGTACCAGTGGTACTTCAGACACAACTACAGTTAACCTGGCTTCAGGCCAAACTCAGAGCTACGAAAACCAACCGTTCTATCCGATGACAAAGGTAATGTTATCAAAACTCTACCTGACACTGTTACAACTAGCGGTGTTAACATCGGCACCTTAAACGGTTCGACTACCGAGTTCGTTAGCTTCAAAGCTAAGGTTAGCTGCCCGGCCCCTACCCCAACCCCCACCCCAACTCCGACACCTACTCCAACTCCTACCCCAACACCTCCGGCAAAAACTTTGCCTAACACCGGTGCGGGTGATGTAGTTGGTATCTTTGCCGGCGCTTCGGCTGCTGGTACAGCTGCTCACGCAGTAATTACCCGCCGCCGCAAAAACTAACAGATATCTGTTAGTTTTTGCACTTAAAACAAAAATAATTTTCGGCAGTTTTCTGCCAGAACAACTTTAAGCAGTGACTGACCAGCTCTAATGTGGGTCAAAATTCCCTCGGTAATAACCGAGGGTTTTTTGATGCCCCACGCCTTACGCACCGCATTTAAACAAAACTAAGCAAAGCTTACTTTGCTTAAATGCTCTTGGCGAATCGCTGCGTTGCTGACTGTGCTACTCCTTCAGAGTATTATTCATACACCTCAGGCCGTTGCTCGTCAGCGCCTTGTGCTTCATCCAAGTGCGAAAGGCGTGGCCTGGATTGTCTGAAATTGTGAAAAATGCT
>JAIFWC010000006.1 GCA_019662065.1 Candidatus Saccharimonadota bacterium | reverse complement strand
GGAGAAGTTGCTGGGATTTATTAGGCTGGCTGGTGGCACTGGACGCTGCCACGACCGGGCTGATTTCTACCGGCGGAGGAGACGGGCTAACCACGACTTGAGCCGAAGCTACCGGTTCCTCGATCGTGCCTACCCTAAAGTTATTAATCACCGAAATAGCCAGGAAAGTCAAAGCCACTGCAGCCAGTATTTTTAGCCAATTAGAATAGCGGCGCCAAAAACTATGACGCCTATGTACGTGATGCCGGTATACATAAGTATTAGCACCGGCTGACCAAAACCAGCCGGCAGGCTCCGATTGATGCATTTTTTAATTTTGTTTTTACGTCTCTTTGTTTGAACGAGATCAAACTAATAGTACACCAAGGCTTGGCTCAAGCACAAACCATAAGGGGTTCTAGTATCGGGTAGTTGGGCTGGTCATAGGATGGCGGGTCATCAATGAACCTTGAGTATAGGGATGGATGGGCCGGTGATGGTGGGCGGCGCGGGTAGCAGCCGTGCCCACTAAATGGGCCACGTGGCCGACCTGGTTCCGTAAAACGTGGCGGTCATCGCTGGAGCGGTCGACATAATAGTCGGCTGGTGCGGCAACTGGTGTCGGCTGAGCTACTTGGGATTGGACCTCCAGCCGCGGCTGGGCTGGCTCAGGGTTAGCTATCATTTGCTGTTGGTTGCGGAATTCCATAACCCGGCGCTGGACGTAGGTAGTTAACTCGCGTAGCTCGCGCTTGTACTTTATCGTATTGAACTTGTGAGTCTTATTAAGCGTATAAACCGTGACAGTGGCGCTGTAAACCTGTGAATTATAATCGATTTCGGAAATCATGTCGTAGCGGGTGTCTTCTATGGTCATAAAGAAGACTCGTTTATCGATTAGCAGCAAGCGTTGGTCGGTGGCTACCAGTAAGGCAAAGCTGCCAAAATACCGCCCGCAAGCCAGGGCGATAATTTTCTCGTGGTCCATTAGAATATGTTGAAGCTCTTGTACTTCAGGCCGGAACCATGGGCTGAAGCGAAACCTTAGCTCTCCTAATCGAGCTTCGATGATGCTTGGGTGTACCATAGGCGTTCCTTCCTCTTAACACCTTAATAATGCGGTAAATCCGACAGCCTTGCAGTAATTTAATCTACTATTTGAACAAGATTTTTATCACAATTGGCTAATTTAGCCCAAAATGTGATAATTAAGGTATGCTGGCGAGCGATAAACAGATAGCCGCCTTAGTGGGATTGTTCAAAGGGGGCACCAAACTCACCTACAAGAAGGGTGAGTACATAATCCGGCCAGGAGAGGCGCCTAGCGCCGTTTTTTATATAGAGACAGGCTTAGTTAAAGCTTATAACATTAGCAAATACGGCGAGGAAAACCTGCTGATTATCCGCAAAGAGCACGAGATTTTTCCGCTGATTTGGGCCCTAACTAGCCAAGAGCGAGAAATTATTTACCAAGCTATGGATGCCACTGTGTTGTGGCGGATAGGCCAGAATAAATATTTGGAGTTCTTACACAGCCATCCCAGTGCCCTACCACCGATTTTAGATATGGTGACTGAGATGTATCGGATCCACTCCGAGCGTATCTTAAATTTGGAATACCGCTCTGTCCGCGAGCGACTGGTATCGTTTTTGCTGACGATGGCTGGCCGTTTTGGTAGCGAGACCGAAGATGGCTTGGTCATAGAGGTACCGCTGCGCCACCAGGATATTGCCAGTAGCATTAATGCCAGCCGCGAAACGGCCAGCCGCGAAATTGCTGTACTGGAGCGCAAAGGCTTAATTGCTAATAAACGGTTTTATATCGTCCTTAAAGATGTGCCTGCCATGCAAGCAATGTTATAAGAAATAAGACACCCCTTCGGGGTTTCTTATCGCGCCGGGTGCGGAATCAATCCGACACTCGGGCTATCTTCCCGAGAAAGAGAATCTGTATTAAGTTGTTTTGACGGTTACTAGAGCTCTGGGGTGGGTGCGCTCGGATTTCTCCCGCGCGCCCACCCCGTGAGCCAATTCCTCTATAGCAGCCCGCAAGCCCGTGCCGTGTTAGGCCAAGGAGTGAATCCCCTTGTCGGGTAGGCACGCTTTGACGCTTCGAGCTGAGCCCATACGGGCCAATTGTCTGCGGTTCCCCACTGGCTGACAAATTCCGGACCATAGGTGCTCATAAAGCGCCGGTCCATTTGCATGCCGCCGTAGTAGCCGTTGCCGGTATTGGAAGTCCAGGCACCCTCAAACCGGTGGATGCACAAAAATGCATTCTGCAGCCAGACCGGGAAGGTTAGCTTCTGAATCTCCTGAACCGCGTCCGCCAGCCGTCGCTGATGGAGTCGGAGTTGCGCCCGGGCCACACGAACCGTGTGGCGCCACCGCTTGTCAGGCACCAACCACCACTTTTTGAATCGCGGTGCGCTCATCCAATGGTGCTTTGGTTTAGTAAAGAATCTGACCGTCGCCAGAGAGCTCTGCGCCTTGTGGCAGGCTTGCTGAAGTTTGGTGCTATTAGCGGAGCTGAGGCTCCTTTTTACGGAAGCGAGTTGATGATACTCGCAGTTGTTGGCCGCCGTCGCGGCAGCGGTACCCTGAGCATCCGCCTGCTCCGCACAGACTGCAGCAAATAGCGCAGCCACGGCACAAATGGCCGCGTACTTCCAGACTCCACCCGACATGAGGGGCTGTCCTTTCTGTAGAGGTTCTAGACAGGCCAGAATGCCTGTCTTTTCTCAGTTACCAGGGGTCATCCGCTGTCGAGCCAATCCTTCATTTTCAGGATCGAGATTCGGATGAGTGCACGAAATTCCGATGGTAGTGCGAGCCGGAGCTCACTTTATCAGAAATATTATTCGTCGTGCTCTAGTAACCGTCCCAGCTAAATTAGCACTAAACACCTTAAAAGTCAATGCCCTAACACTTAGCGGACAGTCAGAAGGTAGAACCTTTCGCGGTTACCCTTAGTGCCGGCGACTTCGCTATCGGCCTTATTTTTGATTACAAATTGCTCCTTGGCCCAAAGTTCAAAGTCCTTCAAAATTTGCCGCCGAATCGAATCGTTTTTAATTATTCCCTTGTTAACATCTTTCTCGCCAGCTTCGAACTGGGGTTTGAGCATAGCTATAATTTGAGTTTGTTTGTTGCTCAGTTTGGCAACCGCCGGCAAAACCTGGCGCAAGCTGATAAAGCTAACGTCAATCAGCGCAATGTCTGGCTTCTCGGCCGGAACAAAATCACGGATGTCAGTTTTTTCGTGTAAATCAATTTTTTGGTTGCTGCGTAAAGATGGATGCAGCTGGTCGGTGCCGACATCGACGGCGATCACTTTTTGGGAATCATGCTGGAGCGCATAATCCGTAAAACCGCCGGTGCTGCTGCCGACATCTAAAACAACTTTGTCTTTAAAATCCAAACCGAGCTTTTGGCTAACACTGGCCAGTTTGAGGGCCGCCCGGCTAACATATTGCTCGGTTTGGGTTAGCTCAATCTTATCGGCCGACGAAACTAGCTGCCCGGGCTTATCAGCCAGGCGGTTATTCACTCTAACTTTCCCAAGCTTTATATAGCTCTCGGCCTGCGAACGCGTAGCTACTAGTCTGCGCTGGGCTAGCTCTAAATCCAACCGCCGCTTAGCCAAGCTCATAATCCCTCACCAGCGACTTTATCATCCGGCCAGAACCCCTTAACCTAACCTGCTGCACCAGCGTGAATTTATTTATCTTGATGCTTTGGCCAGGCTTATATCTGGTTTTGTCGGCTAAAGAATTACGCAAAGTGACATGCGGCGCGTATTTCTCACCCATGTATTCTTTTTGGTGGATCGGAAAACCATTCTTCTCCAGATTTTTAAAAATGTCCCGGTGCAAGCGGTAAAGCGCGCCATCATCTTCAATTTTTAAAACTTTAAAGCGCTCCCGGCCACCCCACTCCTCGATTTTGCCGGCTTTGACCTCAAAGGCTCTGTGCTTTTGGGTCACTTTGGCGAGTGTTTCATTAAGCCTATCTTCATCATCGCACGGAAACCACGGCACGATCGTGATATGCATCGGCCAAACTTCAAATTCCTCGCCATCAGGCATTGGCTCGAGCATCAACACCACTAGATGCTCATCACGCTCGGCCAATTACTTTACCCTTTCTCGGTAAGTGCCAGTGGTAGTATCGACCGAAATCAAATCGCCGGTTTTTATAAAGGCTGGCACTTTGATGGTTATGCCGGTTTCGAGCTTAGCGTCCTTAGTGATGGCTGTGCTGGTGTCGCCACGCACCGCATTTTCGGTATAAGTAACTTTAAGCGGTACGTTTTTAGGTAGTTCTACATTAATAATCCGGCCTTCAAAAAACTGGGCCGTAATATTGTCGCCCTCTTTGAGATAGCCAGCCTTATCTTCCATGGTCTCGGCTCCTAGCTCAAACTGCTCATACGTGCTGGGGTCCATGAAGTGGAATTTATTATCGCTGTACAAATACTGCATTGGCCGGTTGCTAACATCGGCAGTATCAACTGTGTCGTTGCCATGAAAAGTCTTGGTCAAGACCTTACCATCAATCAGGCTTTTGATTTTGACGCTCACACTAGCGCCGCCGCGGCCCATCACTTTGTGGCTGTACTCCATCACCCGGTGCGGCACGCCGTTCAGCTGAAAAATCGTCCCCTTTTTAAGATTAGTTATCGATAAAGCCATGTTTTTCCTCGTGGTCAGGATTTAAATATACAGTTTTAAGAGTCGCCAAAGTGGCCGGTGAAAAGCTATCAAGCTGATCTATAACTTCTGGATAGGACAATCTCGTGGATTCGCCAGCCTTCCCCTTTTGCCTGACTTCGATATCGTAGGGTAACATAACTTCAAATGCATGGGCATGCACTTCGACTGGTTTCTGGTTTTTATCAGACCATACGCATATCCTACCAAGATATCTTAGTGATTGTGGACTGAGTTTAAGGTTCGTTTCTTCGCCGGCTTCTCTCACAGCTGCTTCATCGGCTAATTCTCCCCACTCAATCTGCCCGCCGTAGGCAGCTAACTTGCCTGCGGCTCCGGCATCAAGGTTATCCGGTCGTTTCTCGAATACATATTCACCGCCTTGGACAATCATAGTCATCGCGACTTCAATGGGCTTATCGCCTGCGACCTGGCGTTTATGAGCTAACCTCATTTTAAGTCCGCCTTGGCTTGGTCGATTTGGGCGCTTAAATGAGCGACGTCAATCGGACTAAATATATTAAACTCACTGGCCCGCAGTACCTGTTGGCGGGCTTTTTCCAGCCATTTATTAGCCTGTTTGGCATTGTCTAGCTGCTCTTGTCTCATTTCTGATAGCTCGTAATCCTGGGCGTATATCTTGGCGTCGGCCAGGTTCTGCCTTAGCTCAACCACGGCTTTGCGGCCTTTTTCACCGGCTTCGATAAAATCGGTCTGGCGCAATATCCGGCTCACTTGCCCGTCTACTTGTTTAACCAAACCGGCCGGTGAGTAGTTAGCCATTTTGTACAAAAGGCAGCAGTGCGATATGGCGGGCGCGTTTGATGGCCCGTGCCAGCTGGCGCTGTTTGCTTTCGGTCAGGCCGGTACGCTTGCGCGGTTCTATCTGGCCGTACTGGTTAATATAGCGCTGCAAGGTTTTAAAATCCTTGTAGTCAAAAAAAGCTACGTCTGTCCGGTGTTTAAATATCTTTGCCATTATTCTCCTCATATTTTGCTGTTAGATACACATAATCTACTTCAAGTGCAGTTAAGCCCAATCTCCTAACGGCGTAGTTATCTATCTCTTCGGCCATCAGTTTGTCTTCGGCCTCAAGAGCATAACGGTAAGCCGTTCTTAAAGAGTGAATCGAATCGCTAAGCAGTAATTTCTCGGTCATGGTTATTGCTCCTTAAAACGGGATGTCGTCGAGATTAATCGGTTCATCACCGATGTCCTCGATGACTACGTCCTCTTCTTTATCGGCCTTTTTTGAAGTTTTAGCGGGTGCTGGCGCTGAGTCGGCTGGTTCGTTGCCGCCGGCCGGCGCAGCTCCACCGCCTCCCGGGCCGCCCAGGAAAGTTACATCATTAGCTACCACTTCTACTTTGTTGCGTTTTTGGCCATCTTGTTCCCAGCTGCGGCTTTGCAGGCGGCCACTAACTAGCGCCGGCCGGCCCTTGGTTAGGTACTGCGCCACGCGCTCACCCAACGGACCCCAGGCCACAATATCAATAAAGTCAGTAGCTTCGGTCCAGTTGCCATCGGCATTCTTGTAGCTGCGGTTCAGGGCCAGGCTAAAACTGCAGACGCTGGCGCCATTAGGTGTGGTTCGCAGCTCCGGGTCGCGCGTTAAATTGCCCATCAATGTTACTTGATTAAAACTTCGTGCCATGTCAAATATCCCCTTATTCTTCTATTCTATTACTGCGCCGTGGACGCCTGGTTTCAGTTTCTTCTTCAGCTTCTTGTTCGTCTTCGCGGTCGCCGCGCTCGGCGGCTTTTTTAGCTTTTTCGGCCCGCAGCGCCTCGGCCTTGGCAGCTGCCTTCAAATCCGGACGAGTGATCAAAAACCGGACGATTTCATCCGTAATATTAAATGTTTGCTCAACCTTTCCCACATTCTCGCCCGGAATCTCGGCCGTATAAAAAACATATACAGCAAAGTCTTGCTTGGCAATCGGGTAAGCCAGCTTACGCTTGCCCCAATTATCAGTTTTACTGATTTTACCATCGTTATCGGTGATGATTTTCTTAATGCGGTTTTCGGCTTTTTCTAGATCGATTTCTAAATCGGGGTGATATAGCACTGCCACTTCGTATAAGTTCAATATAACTCCTTTGGGTTCGGCCAGCCGCCATGGAGATGCACTGACCTGAATTAGTTGTTTACGCCGCTAATTGTACCGCATTCACCCCTGTTTGTAAAGCCTCTTCAGGGTTGGCAGTAAATATATTTACTAGTTCGTGTGCAGTTGATAATTCAGTTTTGCGAATCAGACCGGGCAGTACCACGCCCGAACCCATCATTATTCTGGAACGAGCATGGTTCGGAGCAGCAATTAATAGAGCTCCTGTTATTAATTCTTCAGGAATAATCTCAATACTGCCAACTTCAGTTAATAAGTCAGTGTGTTTTCCAATTAATTGTTCTTTGCGACGTAGCAGTCCTGCTGTCTGCCTCCTGCCAATTTCAGGATCTTGCAATATTTTTTCGTTGCCTGTAAGTTCCCTACGGACCATAAGGAGCTTTCTGAGCTTCTTCTCTTCAATTACGCACTCCTTCATCACGTCGGGACACGGAACTTCAACATCTATTTCATGCCTATGATGATGCTCAGTGTGCGCACATCTTGGTATCCAGACGGTAAGAACCTCAAGCTCTCTAAAAGCCGTAGCTTCAATCCCCGCATCTGCATATAATGGTTTAGAGCTATGTAGATGATGTAATGTCTCGTTACACTCTGGATTATTTCTTCTATCTGAGCAGTCTTCGCCTTTGCACGTATGCATCTCGGGAGGACTTACTACTCCATGCTCATTTGTAGGTATCGGCGCCCGCTCGGGCCTGATTATAACCATCCTATAGCTCCTCGAATATCTGAATAAGAAAAATCCGCGCCGGGTAATGGCGCGGATTTAGTTTCCGGTGCGTCAAAGATAAAGCTTTGGTTTAGCTCTGCTGTAGACATTTCCTTTGCCTTATCATCTATTGTTCCTCTTAAGTCTTACTATAAAAAGCCGACAGTATTATTGCAATAGCATTTTTAACAAAATTATTTGCTAAGAGGGGTTTTTAGTAGTACTGTTGGCCTAGAGTCCACTCTGCTCGCAAGCTGTGGACTAGGTCTTATCAAAATTCGTCGAGAGGAGGTGAAATGCCTGCTTTTGTGCGTAATAAGCTTAAGGAACTCGTCGAAAGGGACCGCTGGCTGTGGCTGAAGTTCGTAGTTGTGGCCATCAGCTTGGGTCTGATAGGTAAGGCCTTGCTGATTGGAGCCGTCAATGGCTGCGGTTTGCATCCGGCTTATGCCCAGTTCGTACCGACGATTCCGATGATGGCGCTGAACTTCGTGGCCCAACGCTACTTGTGGAAGTGCCAAGGAGTCAGCTTCTGGTCGTACGTTGGCGGCAGCTGGTCGGCCGTTTACTGCGTCCAGTTCCTGGCCAGCCACGGACTGTTCACTCTGTGCACAACCGTGCTCGGGTGGCAGTACTTGCTGGTGAGCTCGGCGATTGGCTGCGCCTCTGCGCTTATGACTTTTGCTGTTAACGAGCTGAAGTTGCTGGCCAAGCACAGCCTGAAGGAGACCGTAATCGCGTGAGCCTCGGGCGCTGGGAAACCAAGCGACCGAGGCCACGCAGCAATTATTACTTTTAGAAACTAGTTATTTCTCGTCGGGCATATCGTCGTAGACATCGCCATTGTTACCGGCAGCCACGGCCGCTGGTTCGGCGCTGCCAAAGGCTTCATCGGCGCTGTTAACCAAGACTTCGCGCGGCCGGTTAGAGCCGTCGCTCATGGCAATAATGCCCCGCTCTTCCATGATATCCATCAGCCGCGAGGCCCGTCCGTAGCCGACCCGCAGTTTGCGCTGCAGTAAGCTGGTACTGGCTTTGCCAGCCGCGACTACCACAGTTACAGCGTCGCGCAAGGTTTCATCGTCGTCACCACTAGTGTCGGTGCTAGCCACCACACCACCCTTGCCCAGCTGGACAGGCTGGCTGACCACTTCATTATCATAGTTGGGCGCCCGCTGGCCACGCAGGAAATCACAAACCTTATTAGTCTCATCACCAGTAATCAAAGCGCCTTGGATACGCAGCGGCCGCGGAATATCAGTGGTCTTAAACAGCATGTCACCCTTGCCCAGCAGTTTTTCGGCGCCGGGCTGGTCGATGATAATCCGGCTGTTAACTTGGTCTTTAACGGCAAAGGCAATCTGGGCCGGCACGTTAGCTTTAATTATTCCGGTGACGATGTTAGCATCCGGTCGCTGAGTGGCCAGCACCAGGTGGATGCCGGCGGCCCGGGCTTTTTGGGCGATACGGGCGATCAGGGCTTCAACATCACGGCTGGCTACCATCATCAAATCGGCCAACTCATCAATCACAATCACGATATGCGGCATGCCTTCTTCTTTTTTAAGGGCGTTGTAACCCTGGATGTCGCGCTGTTTTACTTCGGCGAAGGCCTTTAAACGGCGTTCCATCTCGGCCACCGCCCACTTGAGGGCACTAATACATTTTTCGGGTTCAGATACAACTGGTGCCAGTAAGTGCGGGATATCGTCGTAGGGTGCCATTTCAACATGTTTAGGATCAACCAAAATCAGTTTGAGATCAGATGGCGTGTTACGGTACAAAAAGCTGGCTAAAAGAGTATTGATCATCACTGATTTACCAGACTTGGTCTGGCCGGCAATCAAAAGGTGCGGCATTTCCTCGAGGTCGGTCATCACCGGCGCGCCGGCAATGTCTTTACCGACCACAAAGCTCAGCGAGCCTTTAGATTCGCTCCATTCTGGACTGCCCAATAAGCCGCGCAAAGTTACAGTCGCTGGCTTAACGTTTGGCACTTCAATACCTACCGCCCGCTTGCCCGGGATTGGTGCTTCCATGCGCAGGCTAGTGGCCGCTAAGTCTAGCGCCAAGTTGTGCTCCAGAGCCGTTAATTTGGTCAGTTTCACTCCGGCTGGCGGCCGCAGAGTGTACTGAGTCACTCGCGGGCCAACGTTAGCGCCTTCTACTTCTACATCAATGCCAAAGTTAGAATAAGTGTCTTTGATAATCTCGGCGTTGCCTTTGACGTCGCCGGCATTAGCCTTGTCTTCTTTAGAGCTCAGCAGCTCTAGCGATGGGAACTGCCAATCAGGGTCGCGGGCGGTGGTTAAAGCTGCCTGATTGGCGGCCGGTGCGACTTTTTCGGCGGCGCCGCGCAGGCTGGCCATGCGGCCGACAGCCGGGCTGTGGTCTACTGGCACGCCCTCTCGTACCTCAAAACCGGGCTGCATCTTAGTTTTGAGTGAAGCTAAGTCTTCCTCGCCCTCTTCGCGCGGTTCACGCCTGAAGATGTTCAGCAACTTTAGTAGCGAACGTGGGTCAATCGCAAAAGTAAACAGGAATGAGAAAACGGTTAGCAAGAAAAAGACCAGGCTGGCCAGAAATTTACCAAGCGAATTAGCTAAAGCATTACCAACCGCTTCGCCCACCCTGCCACCATGGCCGACTGGCATAAAAGCTGTGTGCAGCCAGCTAGCTAAAAAGGCCAGCAGGCCCAGTGTGCCGATCATGTTAGGCAGTGGGATCCGCTGCTCTTCGTTAATGAACTTTAAAGCGCCTAAATAAATCAGGGCGACAGGTGCTACTAGTGTGGCTCCGCCCAAAGCCCACCAAAAACCGTGCCAGATGTTATGCGGCAGCGGTGCGCTAATAAAGGCGCCGAACAGTAGTACAACGCCGAAGATAATTAAGAATACGGCAGCGATTGCCCGCCAGAAGCCGGAGTTGCTTTTTTCTTTTTTGACGGCCTTTTTACCGGGCGGCCGGCCCCTTTTTGCTTTTTTGGCCATTCTATAGATTATACCTTAAGCGCTAAGGTAATAAGTTACCTTACCGTTGTTGTAATTATAACACGTTTATGCTTAATCTGTCAAGCTGAGAGTTTAAGCTGCCTCAAGATCATTATCTACGAGATTGAGCTTATGCCGTTCAGGAACCCGATATCTTTCTTCACTGGTGATTCTGTGGGCGGTATTATTACCAGTTTCCATATTAAGCACACTTATCAAGGCGACTTTGCCTACATCTACCCGGGCGATTTTATACTGACCTTCAACCACTTCGTCTGATACCTTTACCTGGTTATCTTCTGGAAAATGGTTCAGGCTGATACCTTTTAATTCGTGAGCCATATTTTATCCTTTTTTTGTTTTAATTTAACGTGCTTTTTATAACACGCTTATGCTTACTGTGTCAACTAATTTGTACAGGCATGTTAATTAAGGGTTGGGTGTGTCGCTCGGGGAGCGACACACCCGTTGATGCGTAGGGAATCGCTTGTTGTTCGGTAAGTGCTTGGACGCCTTGGAGAGGTTCGCGGACGAACCGCGAACATGATTTGGAGTGAAGCGGCCTGCCGCGGAGGAGACAATGGAGCACGTCTCCTCGGTTAGAGCAGGATCTCGGCTGCGGTCTCATACGAGCAGCCCTTCCGATGTAGCTCAACGGCACGGTGCAGGTCGGCTTCGCTGTGCGCCAGCTTCTCTGCCAGTGGCAGCGGGTAGCCGTCCTCGATCAGCACGTGCAGCCGCCAGCTCTCGACCTTCTCGCGTTCAGTCTGATGTCGTGTTCTTTCTTGAACGGCAGTTGACATTGAAGGTGCTCCTTCCCTGTCTTGCGACAGTAGTTGGTGATGAAGGTCTTACGATCCCTACGATCGCCAGGGTAGTTCCCTGGGGTGGAGGCAAAAATAAATTTTGATGCCAGAACCTCAGCTAGCTACCAGACAGTGTCCCCACCGCTGATTTCCAGGAAATTGATTTTTAAGCTCCTTTTTATTTTCAGCCTAATATTAATTACCCTGTAGAGTTGGTAATGCCAACATTAGGGGTTGGCTGAATGACCTGATTACACTCCCCAAACGGACAGATGTCAATAGCAAAAACTGTGCTTAACTAATCAACCCGAGCATCTTGGTTGAGCAAGCGCTGGCGCATCTGGGCGAAGCGGCGCTGCTGCTCTAAGGCGATTTCCTCTGGTGTTTTGGGTTGCTCTGGGGCAGCGCCAGCCGGTTTATGGATATCGTTGTTGGCTTTTTCGGAGCGGCCACCAATCACGTTGACCACCGGGATGACAATCGGGCTGCGCTGGGTTTGCTCGTACAGGAAGTGGGTAACGTAATCTTTGAGCTCGGCCTTAAAGCGGTCTAAATCAACCCGTTTAAAGCGCTGGGTGACGGCCCGCCGCAGTTCGTTGCGGAAGGCGTTCATCAACTCTTCGTTGTCCTTCATGTAAATGAAGCCGCGGCTGATGATATCGGGGCTGGTCAGCAGCGAGCCGGTCCGCTTGTCGATTGTCAGCACCACGGCCACCAGGCCTCCTTCGGCTAGTAGCACCCGGTCTTTAACCACGATCGTGGAGACCACAGCGCCAGTTTGGTCGACTAAAACTGTGCCGTGCGGCACCTGCCCGGTGACCTCCATCTTGTCTTTGGTGAGCGAAATCACGTCGCCGTTTTCGAAGTTGCCGAGATTTTTGCGCGGAATGCCAGCCTGGATGGCGATATCGATGTGGTATTTCTTGGCGGTGAAGTCGCCGTAGATTGGCAAGAAGAACTTGGGTTTGACCATCTCAATTATTTCGCGATATTCGTCTTGGCTGCCGTGGCCGGAAACGTGCAGCGGCCCGGCATTATCGACTACATAAGTCTCGTGGCGGTAAACGTGTACGCCTTTTTTGAGCAAGTCATCAACCATGGCCCTAATTAAGGCATCATTGCCACTATAAGGGATGGGAGTACTCGATAGAATTACAGTATCTTGCTCTTTTAGGCTGATATGTTTGTGGTCGCCCATGCTCATACGCACTAAGGCCGAGTTAGGCTCGCCCTGGCTGCCGGTACAAACCACTACCACGTCTTGGTCTTTCATAGTAGCTGCGTTGGCGATTGGCACAAAGGTGCCTTTGGGGATTTTCATGAAGCCGTTGCGCACCGCCATTTCCAGGGTACTGACCATGCTGCGTCCATCCATGGCCACCTTTTTATTGTGGTGGACGGCGGCATTAACAATCATTTGTACCCGGTTCATGTTGGTGCTGAACAAGCCTACAAAAATGCGGCCCGGCGCATTGTCCATGATATCTACGAAGCTTTGCTCAATGGTGCTTTCGGATGGGGTGCGGCCGGGCCGCTCGGTGGTGGTACTTTCACTCATTAGGGCTAACACGCCCTCTTTGGCCAGCTCCTCGAGCCGGGCACTGTCGGTTTTTTCGTGGTCTAGCGGGTTGGGGTCTAGGCGGAAGTCACCGGTGTTGATTAGCCGGCCAACTGGAGTATCGACTACTACCATAGTGCTGCCAGGGATGGAGTGGGTGACGCGGATAAGTTCGATAAAGAATTCACCTAACTTCAGCCGTTCGTGGGTATCTTCGTTCATGGCTACGGTTTTAAGCTCAAAGCCATCGGGCATTGGCAGGCCAAAATTTTCAAAAATTTCCTCGACCCGGCCAATGGTGAACTTACTGCCATAAACCGGCACACCGTATTTAGGCAGGATGTGCGGCAAAGCGCCCATGTGGTCCAGGTGGCCGTGGGTAATTACAAAGCCGCGAATCTTAGCTTTAATTTGGTCCAGGTAAGTGGTATCGGCAATGCCGTAGTTAATACCGGGCAAATCGACACCCAGGTCGTTGCCACAATCGATAACAATGGCGTCGTTTTGGTACTCAATAACCATCATGTTTTTGCTGCCGCCACCGTCCATGCCGCCCAGCCCAATGATTTTTAGGCGGGGACTATCGTCTATGACGTTGGCGCGACGCGGACCCGGCTTACCAGCTGGTTGGCTGTCGGTTTGTTTTCCGGCGGCATCCAGGTACTGGCTGGCTACACGGTTAGCATCCTGTACGGCTTGTTTTTGGGCACGTAGGGCCGCGCCGCGTGATACATTCCGCCCAGTAGCCGTCTGACGGCCCTTATTGGCCGCGCGGCTGTTAGGTTTTGGGCTGCCCCGTTTAGGGGCTGGTTTACTGTTAGTTGGACTCATCTATAAATTTTTCCTTTCATTTTTATGGGTTTTATATAGATTTCGAATTGATTATATGGCCGCCAGCACGCGTGGAATCTTGGCAAAATCGTCTATTAGCGTCTGGCGCATGGCACCGTTATAAAGTGCAGCGGCCGGATGAAACAGTGGTAAATACACTTGGCCTTTAAAGCGCTTGGGCTGGCCATGGCACTCGCTGATGCGTAGACCTGGCAGCAGGCTATCCATGCTATGCCGCCCCAATGTAATCACCAGCTTGGGCTTAATTACCTCTAACTGGGCGCTTAGAAACGGCAAAAAGGCGGTTTTTTCGTCGGGGTACGGGTCGCGATTGCCCGGCGGCCGGTATTTCACGATATTGGTGATGTAGATATCCTCTCGCTTGAGCCCTATACCAGCTAGCATCTCATCCAAAAACTTACCGGCCGCCCCTACAAAGGGCAAGCCTTGCTGGTCTTCGTTTTTACCGGGGGCTTCGCCGATAAGCACTATATCAGCATCCGGGTTACCATCACCAAATACAAGTTGCGTGGCTTCTTGGGCCAAATCTGGGCAGATATTTTGTTTGATAATATCTGCTTTAATTCGTTCGAGAAGCTTAGGCTTATCAGCTTTTGCCATACATTAACTAAAAATGGCCAGGCGGAAGGCCCGGACGCTGTTGTGCACAGCGTACCAGATGGAAGCTAGCGCCACGGCGTATTCTAACAAGCTGCCAGAATCAATTGCTAGGCTGGCAAAACCATAGGCCAGCATGATGAAGGCCAACGCCAGCAGCGCCCTAACCCACCAAGCCTGCATTAAGACCTGTTGGTGGGTTTTTCGACTAACGCGTCTGGCCATAAATCCTAACCTTTCTTGTCCGTTTCGCGGGCGGCGGCCTTCATGCTCAACTGCAGCCGGCCACGGTCATCAATAGCTACTAGCTTAACCGCTACCCGATCGCCCTCTTTGACAACATCGCTTGGTTTTTCGACTCGTTCTTCTTTCATTTCGCTAACGTGGACCAATCCTTCTTTTCCGGGTAGTATCTCTACAAAGGCGCCGAAATCGAGTACGCTGACCACCCGGCAATCTTCATATATCTTACCAACTTCTGGCTCGGCTGTCAGGTGGCGGATGAATTGGATGGCGGCATCGATGCTCTTCTTATCGGGGCTGGCAATCATTACGGTTCCGTCGTCTTTAATATCGATTTCGGCGCCGGTCTCGGCAATGATCTTGTTGATAGTCTCACCGCCCTTGCCGATCACCTCGCGGATTTTCTCAGGGTTAATAGTGATAGCCTCAACACGTGGTGCGTATGGGCTGAGCTCTTTGCGAGGACCGTCAATCACGGACAGCATGTGCTCCAAGATAGCCGCCCGACCATCTTTGCCTTGCAGTAGGGCTTGCTTGAGGGTATCGACGGACAAGCCATGGACCTTCATGTCCATTTGCAGCGCGGTGATGCCCTTGGCGGTACCTGTCACCTTAAAGTCCATATCGCCGGCAAAATCTTCGGCATCGGCGATATCGCTCAAAATTACGGCCTTTTTGCCATCAGTCATTAGCCCCATGGCAATCCCGCTGACCGGTGCCTTTAGCGGCACGCCGGCGTCCATCAGCGCCATGCAGGATGAACAAGTGGCGGCCATACTAGTCGAGCCATTCTGACTCATAATTTCGGTAACTGTGCGAATGGCGTAAGGAAAATCAGCCTCGTCCGGCAAAACCGCCGTCATAGCTCTTTCGGCCAGGTAGCCGTGGCCGATTTCGCGGCGGCCCGGCGAACCTAAGCGGCGAACTTCTCCAACGGTATAACCCGGCGCGTTGTAGTGGTGCATGTAGCGGCGCTCGCCCTCTTTTTCCATAGTATCCACCATCTGCGCGTAGCTCAGCGGTGCCAGTGTAACAATATTTAAGGCCTGGGTTACACCACGCGTAAATAAGCTGGAGCCGTGGGCTCGCGGCAAAATACCGACTTCGCTGGATAGCGGCCGGATCTCGGTAGTTTTTCGGCCGTCCGGACGGACACCGTCTTTCAAAATGCCCTCACGCACGTCTTTGTGGATGGCCATCTGGAAGGCTTCGTCATAGATACCCTTAACGGCTTGGAATTCTTCTTCGCCCAGCTCTTTTTCGAAATGCTCATGCATCTTATAACGCAAATCGGCTACCAAGTCGTTACGCTCCGGATAGGGTGCGCGCAGGCCGCCCCCCAACTTATCTTTAGTCCAAGCCTCTACTGCTTTTTGAATATCCTCGGCTGGCAGTACTAGCTCATATTCTTGAGCCGTTGTACCGATTTTTTTAACTAGCTCTTGCTGCAAATCAATTGCCGGTTGGATGGCCTTGTGGGCATAGGCTAAAGCCTCAGCCACCACATCTTCCGACACCTCCCGAGCGCCGGCTTCGACCATCATAATGGCGTCTTTAGTACCAGCTACTACCAGGTCGAGTTCACCTTCATCATAAGCTTTGGAGCTCATAAAGGCCTTGGGCTTACCATTTTCTAGGCCAACCCGCACGCCAGCCACTGGACCCTCAAACGGCACACCGCTAAGCATAAAGGCGGCGCTCATGGCAATCATGGCAATGGCATCGGGCCGAAAATCGGGGTCCAGGCTCAAAACTGTGGCCACGCCCTGCACCTCGTGCCGATAGCCCTTGGGCCACAGCGGCCGGATGGGGCGGTCGATTAGCCGGCCGATTAAAATCGCTTCATCGGATGGCCGGCCTTCGCGCTTAATAAACCGGCTGCCGCTAATCTTACCGGCCGCATAAAACTTTTCTTCATAGTCGATGCTTAAAGGAAAGTAGTCCATGCCGTGAACAGCTTCTGGACTCACCATCGCCGTGCCTAGTACCACAGTATCGCCGTAGCGGACTAAAACCGAAGCCGAAGTCCTAAAGCCAACCCGGCCGACTTCTAGGCTTAGCTCCCGACGGCAAAAATCGGTGCTAAGCTTAATTATTTTCTTTCCAAAAGGGTTTATGGTCTGTGCCATATATCTATATTTACCTTCCTTGGGTGACAAGGTCCAAGCAGCCGCAACTTGCGACAACCTGTGCTCCATCACCCAAATTATTAATGATTGCTAGAATTTAGGTTCTAGATTTTGGGAGTTAACGATAACGCCCAAAACTTAGCGTCTAATGCCTAGTTTCTTGATGAGTTTCAGATATTCGTCACCGTTTTGCTCGGCAATGTACTTAAGCAGGCGCTTACGCTTACCAACCAGTTGCAATAGGCGGCGGCGGGCCGCAAAGTCGTGCTTGTTCTTCTTCATATGATCTGTAAGCTCGGCAATCCGGGCCGTCATAATACCCACCTGCACTGCAGGGCTACCGCTATCCTTATCATGGGCCTTCAGGTCTTGAGTGACCTCGGCCTTCTTCTCACTAGATATCATCTGTTGGGACTATAGTAGCAAATTTTTACTCCTTTGGCAAGGCTTGGCTAAGGTGTTGTTCGATTAGCCCAAAGCTGAGTTTATCAATGCCGATAGCTTCGTTAACAAAGAATGAGCCAACTTCTGTTCTACGTAAAGCCGACAGATAGGCGCCGGTGCGGAGTTTTTGGCCGATATTTTCGGCCAGCGAGCGGATGTATGTACCACTGGATACCTTCACTGTAATGCACAGCTTTGGGTATTGGTAGAATGTAGACCGTAGACTATAAACAGTTACTTCTCGGGGTTCCAGCTCGATTTTTTGGCCTTTTTGCGCCAGTTTATACGCCCGCTGACCACCAACTTTAACCGCACTATAAATATGAGGTTTTTGCTGTATTTTACCTGTAAATTCCATGAGAACAGTTTCGATTTCGTCTTTTCCCGGTTTACCGTCTACGGTCTTCAGTCTACTCATCTTCCCTTCCCTGTCTCCTGTGGTACTAGTGGCTCCCAGCGTTAGCTCGGCTTCATAAGTTTTATCTAATTTACTGAATTCGCCAGCCCGCTTGGTATAACTGCCCAAAACCAGCACTAAAAGCCCTGTTGCAAACGGATCCAATGTACCAGTATGCCCGATTTTTATCTTCTGTCCGCTTTCAGCTTTAATAATCCCCCGCGCTTTGGCTACCACATCGTGCGACGTCCAGCCCTTTGGCTTATCAACCAGCAAAATTCCATCCATAAAAGAATGATCAATGAATAATGAACAATAAACAAGTGAATAAGTGATCAATGAACAAAAAAACAATGAACTACACAATCTCTTCTCTGTTCTTTGCTTATTGTTTGGGCTGTACTACGTTGGGGACGACGGCGCCGGGGGCAGTCATCAATGGTGGCGGCAGTGGCGGAGGCGCCGGTGGGGCGACCCCTGACACATAGTCATTTTGAGTAGCAATCGGCTGGGTAGCGGTTACCGAACTGGAGTTATCGCTAGGCAGAACCAACATCGGGGTGTCGCTGTTTTGCATTGGTGGAATGTTAGGCGCGGTGGGCGGAGCTTCGTGAGAAATTGGCTGCTGGCTGATCGGCTGGGCGTTCAAAGCTTGGACAGGCGCACCAAAAGCCGGATCGAATGGCGCCGCCGCAATTGCTTGCTCTACGGCTGAGCGAGCATTATCTATTGGCGCTACCGATGGTCCAGCTTGGGCTGCCAAATCTGGTGGCACATTTATAGCATGACCTTGGCCGAAATTGTTCTGGGCAGCCTCGGGGTTAACCGACACCGGCGTGCTGCCAAATTCGGAACTGGTGGAGCTGCTGGCATTGTTCAGAGGGTCCATCGGCACTAAATCGTACGGCGCCGCCCAATCGGGCTGGCCGGCAGAATTGGTGACCGGAATTCCTAAGCCAGTTGGTTGGCCAGTAGTGCCCAAGAAGGCGTGGTGATTGCTTGGCTCGACCGGCTCCGGGGCTCTGACCGCCGGTTTAGGCGTTTCGATCCAGGGTGGTGGTGCGGTGGATTTGGCCCGTTCAGCGATATGTGGTGGTGGCAATGGCGGTGGCAAATAATCAACTGGTTCTAAAGACTCGGCCATGGTTGGGCCAGCCGACGGTGCGGAAGACGACTGCGAAGGTGGTAGTGGAGGTAATGGCGGTGGAGGCGCTGTCGGCAGTTCGGCCGCGCCCACAATCATTTGCTCGGGCGGCAAATTGAGGGGCGTGTCGGTTGTCTGCCTTAACTCTTGGTTGGTCAGCAGATTACCCTGCTCGTCGATATGGATTTCGGTGGTACCAAGCTCGACATCAGTTTTTTGAGCTTTCTTATCCTCATGCGGCACATCAATTACACCTTCTGGCTTGAGCGGTGGTTGTTTGGGCTTGGGAGGCGCTACCGGTTTTTTAGGTGGTTGCGGCGGTTTGGGTGGAGGTGGAGGAGGTGGCGGCGGTGGAGGTGGCGGCGGTGGCGGTGGTGGAGCTGGAGCTTGTAGCTTTTCAGCAATTAATTGCTGATTAGCCCCGGCGGCCATTAGCTGAGCACTCATGGTCATAACTTTGGGCGAAGTCTTCGGGTTAGAGAACCGCTCAGTCTCGGCCACAATACCTGTCAAAAATGCCGTGGCAATCTGGCTGTCAATCAATCCTGGGCCAAAGGCTTCGCTGATGCTAACCAGCATCTCGCTCAAGCTGCTGGCGGCTGGGTCAGCCCAGTTGATCTGGCCCAGATCCGGCGCTTTATCTGTCCCGGCATTAACCGAAATTACAGTAGCATCGTGCAGAATCCGGCCGTGGGCGGTAATGGCAGCATCTAGTTGTGTCCGCTGGACGACACCTAGGGCCAACACCGCCTCAACGTTAAAGTCGCCCTCGCTAAAAACCAGGTCTTTCTCACTGATACTGGTCCGGTAAGGGGTTATAAAAATCCGCACCACGTCGTCTTCGACCTTGTAGCGCAGTTTGTCGGCTTTGTTTTTATCGAGTGAAATTATAAAATCGCGCAGGCTATCGGTGTTAGACTGCAGTGTCTTTTGGGGCTGCAAAAAATCAATTGCCGGCGGTACCTTGCCTGAAAACACGGCCGTAGCGTGCTTGCCCATCTTGTTTAAAAGCAAAGTCAAACCAATGCCGGCCGCTAGCTGGTCGACGGTGGGATTGGCGTTAACGGTAACCAAAAATTTACTGGCCTGTTTTACACGCTCTACTATCTGTTGTTTGGCTGCTGACGCATCCATAATGGTTTTTGTTTAGTTTTTGTTAAGAAGGTTTTTGTTAGCTAACTTCTTACGCCCAGATTAGCACTTCATATGCACAAGCGCAATAGTATTTTTGACAAAAGCTCCCCTGTTAGGTATAGTTTTGGATTGTATCTGGAGTTAAAGAGTTAATTTATGCCAATTATTAAATCAGCCAAAAAACGAGTCAAAGTTGCCGCCAAAGCACGGACCCGTAATTCGCGCACCAAGCGGTCGTTGCGAGAAGCATTAAAGGCCTTTTCTAGGGCTATTGAATCCGGCAAAGCCGCCGATATCCAAAAGACCCAAGCCGAGGCCGTCAGCGCCCTCGATACTGCTGTTAAAAAGGCCCTTATTCACAAGAATAAGGCCGCCCGCCAGAAAGCTGCCCTATCGGCTAAAGCCAAAGCCGCCGGCGCCAAACCAACCAAAGCTGCAGCTAAGAAAACCCCCGTTAAAAAAACTGCAACCCCTAAAAAAGCCACCAAGGCTGCGGCCAAAAAACCAACCAAAAAGACTGCCTCTAAGAATTAGTTATTATCAATCACCCCTGTTAGGGGTATTGCTTTTTTATTAAGCTTGTGCTATAATTGTCCGGTCTCTGGTATTTGAGAAGTGTTCGGCTCGCCGAACGCCCCCTCGCCCAGAGAAGTAGTTCATCGTCATATCCACCCCGAAGCCGTCAGAAACGGAGAATTCCGTGTCCACGTTGATGAAAGTGCTTGGTACTCCGCTCGGCAAAGCCTGTGTCGGTGTGCTGCTCCTGGTGGCAACCGTCTGGCTGGTCCGACAAACTGGCGCTCACCTCAACATCAGCTTCAACCTCAAGGTCTAACAAGCTCTAGAAAGGGGTCAGAATGATGGGGATTACCTGCATCATCGGAGGAATTCTGGTGTTTGCGGCGTTCGTTGGCCTTTACCGTGGTCGGCACAAAGAGCCACGGCACGAGCACTTCGAACCCCTTGGCTACGTGCCGCTGATGATTCCGCCTCCGCGCGACTTCAGCTGGTAAGACAAGAACTACCCTGCCCAGCTCTGGTTCCAAAAGAACCGGGGCTGGGCTTTCTCTTTTATAAAGTCACAATGTAGGTCTTAAGGGCTTCGTCTAAATCGAGCGCAGTGGTTTTACTTTTATAGTCGAGCTCCAGTGCTCGGTCTACCATGGTCCTTAGCTTGGCTTGGCTGATATTGCTAGCCAGCCGTTGAGCCTTTATTAATGGATAAGGACTGAGGCCAGCATCTTTGGCAATACTATTAGCGTCTTTGCCCTTGCCATAAACCGCCAGTGCAATTAAATCCAGCTGCCAGGCCAGCATGGCCATGATGGCTTGCGGCTCCACTTTTTGGGCACGCTGTTCGTCGTATAGCTCCAGCGCCC
>JAIFWC010000046.1 GCA_019662065.1 Candidatus Saccharimonadota bacterium | reverse complement strand
GGGAAGCCACACGGCCTGCCTATGCTTATTTGTTTTTAGAGGGTGGCGCACATGATTTCGACACCACGGTAGCCGCCACAGCCGCCACAAGCAATGTTGTTATCGACGCAGTACGAGCAGGAATTTGTGTTACCCATGAAATACATACATTTATAAGGAGGTGGATCAATCGGATAAAGAATATCCTGTTCTGGTGCAACTGAGGGATCTTGCGAAGGTTGGCTAGCTGCTGGCGGCACATAGGTGCTGCCACTGCTGGGCGGTACCGAGCCCTGGATGACGCTAGTGGCTGGACCCTGGGCCGAGCCGCCAACAGTTTGGCCATAGCTGGTAGAAAAGCTGCCAACCGCACCGGCCGCGCCGCCAACCGTTATACCGGCCTCTTTAAGCTGGCCGGTTGTATGATAATTAGTCCCAACCGCTGCGCTAGAATTTTGGTTTACAGTATCCACCAACCCCGAGAGCAATACGGCTGCAACTACCCCAACTACTCCCAAAAACACAATAATGTTGTGCTTTAGTATTTCTGCTAAGTTTGGCATACTTTAGCCTCCTTGACGCTGTTATTATCTGCCTACTAGACAATAAATTCAAGTTTTTAGGTATATAAGCTTACTAATCACTTTATTCTGCGCTTAATTCTGGTATAGTCCAATTAATGGCTGAGGCATCCAGTGAATACTTAAAACAGATTGAGAGACTGTTTAGAGATGCCCGGGTAAAGGTGTACCCCAAAAACCAGCTAATCCATTACCAGGGCGATCCGCTAACTAACATTTATCTTATAAAGTCTGGTTACATTAAGGCTTATACTATTTTAGATTCGGGTGATACACGGACGATTTTGATTTTAGGCCCCGGCGATATTTTTCCGTTGGCTTTTTCATCCAGCCTGGATTGGGAAAATTACCAAATCCGCTATTTTTACCAGTCGTTGTGCGATACTACGTTGCTAAGCCTAGCCAGCGATGTTATGAGATCACATATTGATAGCGACAAAGAAATGATGGGCACTTATATGAACTACATCGCGGCCAGTAACGAGGCAATTATGCAGCAACTGGAGGTCATGAAAAATAAAAAAGCGATTGATAAAGTGGGGTTGCTGCTGCCTTATCTGGTATCCAAAGCCGGCAAGAAAATTAAGCCAGGTGTTTACCAACTGCAACTAAAGCTGTCCCATCAAGAAATCGCCGATTTATCGGGTGTCACCCGCGAAACCACTACTACTTTGATTAAAGAGCTCGAAAAAGACGGCATCATTGACCAACACAAGGGCAAGTGGCTTATCAACCTTAAGAACTTAGAAAAATTGTCATTGTAACGACTAGTTCTGGCCTTAAGGTGTAATAATCTTTACTGCTCTGTTGGGCTTTAGAGGCTACACTAGCTCGACATGGAAATAATTAGCCCTGTATTCAGAAACGGCAGCCCGATTCCGCCGCAGTATAGCTGCCATGGCCAAAACGTCAACCCGCCTTTAAATATTTTTAACGTACCGGCCGGCACGCTAAGTCTGAGCTTGATTATGCACGACCCGGATGCCGTCAGTGGCGATTTTTTACATTGGTTGGTCTGGGACATCCCGCCATCAACCGAATCGATTGCCGTCAACAGCGTGCCGATTGGCGCCATGCAGGGCTTAAATGATGGTGGCAAGCTGGGCTATACTGGGCCCTGCCCACCAGCTGGTAGCGGTGTCCACCGCTACATATTTGACTTTTATGCGCTGGATACTCCTTTAGACTTAGAGCCCGAATCATCAATTCAAGATGTTATAAAGGCCCAAAAAGGCCATGTCTTAGCCCATTCAGCCCTCACCGGCACCTTCGCCGCCGAAGCTTAAAAGTTTGAATAATAGCTTTTGACAGTATTGCTACACTTTGAAGCGATATCGGCTGACATGGCTTGGCATAATTGGTAGCCTTTCTGGTCGCTATGGAAATAAGATACAAAATCTTTTACGGCACCAATAATACAGTTGGCCTGGGCTGCCTGATCTGAACCTAAGAGGCAAGTGGCTTTAGTTTTATCAACGTCGCTAATGCTTTGGCCAGACGCATCACGGCCTAAGCTCTGATAGCAGATATTGACATATTGTTCATCAACCGCTGCGCACTGCTCAAAAACCTTGCTAAAGTCGTAGCTGTCCAGCTGCAGTGCAAAACTGGTCTGCATAAGGTAGCAGGCACTTTTATACTTTTCATCTACAGCTGTACAGGGATACATTGGATCATTAGACTTTAGATACGGATAGGTAGCTAAGTCTTGGGCTTCTGGACCCTGTACATTCATGATGTTTTGCATAAATACGCCGCCATAACAAGATGTCTGATTCCAGCTACCATTGGTTTTATCGCATGAGCTAAGAGCATCGAATAGATTTTCGTCTTCAATTTCCATAAAACCGTGCCCTAGCCCATGCACACAGTTGTAGTCATTAAAAGACTGCTGGCCATACAGCTTAGCAATCGGCTGACAGATGTTATTGGCATTGTTAATAACATAGTCGTAGCCTTTTTCTTTGGAAATTTCTTCCATAATTCCATGATAATAACCACTCCAACAGTATTGATCGCCATGAGCAAACGCCTCGGCCAGATTGTTATATTTAGCGTAAGTTTGTCGCCCGGCTATATGCATTAGTTGGTGACAGTTTGACTTAACATATGCTACCGATGAGTATTGGTGTTTGAGTAAAGCGGTTGCCTGTTCTGCGCCTTGATTTTTAATAATGTCGGACAGTTCTTTTTTATAGCAGCTGTAAATGTTTTGGCGCTGGGAATCCAAGTTAGAACATTTATCTGTCACTGGGCTTGAAGCAGAATTCATCGCTGCTCCGGCAGAATGATTTGATCGATAAATTAATCCGGCAGTGCCGACTGCAACGAGAAATATTGCTACGAAAAAATAATATTTATAGGCCGAGATTCTAGACAACAGCATAGTCTATGTGGCAAGCGCCGAAGCCGGTCTTTTGGGTGTAGTGTTGGTGATAATCTTCGGCTGGCCAGAACTTGCCGGCTGGCTCTAGTGTGGTGACAACCGGCTTTTTATATTTACCGGATTGGTTAAGCTCGTTAATCAGTTTTTGGGCGACGGCTTTTTGGGCTTCGTCTTTGTAAAAAATAGCTGAGCGGTAATTATCGCCAATATCTGGACCTTGGCGGTTTAGCTGTGTCGGGTCGTGCATCCGAAAAAATTGTTTGAGCAAGATTTCATAAGTCACTTTTTTAGGGTCGAATACAACCCGGGTGGCCTCGGCGTGACCGGTAGTATGAGTAGAGACCTGTTCGTAGGATGGGTTGTTAATATGCCCACCAATGTAGCCGACTTCTGTTTCCGTGACTCCGGGGACTTGATCAAAGTAATCCTGGACTCCCCAAAAACATCCAGCCGCAAAAATTGCAACATCATGAGCCGCCGGACCCTGCCCACCAGCTAAGCTGGTGGCACCGGCCGGCTCTTGGCGCATTGCGGCGTCAGAAGCTCCAGTGCTCACTCAAAGTACCTCAATGTACATTTCGTTGCGCGCTTCGCCTCTTCCTAGCACTGCATCCAAGCTCGTGCGTTGCAGAATTTTGCGTATCATCCTACTTATTATAACTTGGAGACGAATGGATTACCGCGGATGTAGAAGCGCCAAGGCAGGTCAATAGCCTGTTTAATGCCGACCCGTGGTGCCGCTACTATATCGCTTGGCTCTACTGCCCTTTCGGATGGTTCGAGCCAAATACTTGAGCGGTTAAGTATTTGGCCGGAGAGCTTTGTGTCCCTAATCCCTAAAGCTTGAGCCAATTTGCCAGGCCCATTAGTTAAATTTTTAACGACAGTAATGCCACGATTAGCCTTAATAGCTTCCAGGCCCTCAACCGGCTCGGCCGCCCGAATCAATACGGCTTCGCCTACTCCTTTTTGACCGACCACAATATTAAGGCAGTAGTGCATACCATAGGTGAAATAGACATATATCCGGCCGCCGGCCTCAAACATCGGCGCCGTGCGTGGCGTATGGCCGCGGAAGCTGTGGCTGGCTGGATCTTCTTGATGATAAGCTTCGGTTTCGACAATTTTTAGCTTTATTAAACCGTCTGGCGTAGTTCGGTTAAGGTAGCACCCTAAAAGCAGTGGAGCCGCCTTAATCGATGGTTGGCTGACAATTTGGGCAATTTTAGGCTTCAAATTTGAGGCGCTTAATTAGCCAGTCGCGTGGCAAGATTGATAAGAACCAACCAGCCCGCGGGCCGTGCTCTTGACCGATTAACACCTTATAAAGCGTGCTAAATAGCTGTTTGGGCGCCAAGCCGGTAGTATCTTTGAGCTCGTAAATCACTTTATGGAACCACTCACCATCGGCATCGGCCGGAGCTTTTTCGATTTTTTTGGCCAGAGCCAGCAGGTATTGCCTTTCCGACTCGGAAATAATTTTTGGCGGCTTGGCGGCCAGCTCAAACTTAACATCATCCGGCGCCCAATTTTTAAGCCAATTATCTATAAACTTGAGTTCTTTTTTGATAGTTTCTTCTTGGGCATCAACTATCGGTTTGTGCTCGGTGCGACGGATGATTTCTAGGGTTTTGTCGGTGTCTTTGAGTCCCC
>JAIFWC010000005.1 GCA_019662065.1 Candidatus Saccharimonadota bacterium | reverse complement strand
GGAGAGAGCCCGAAGAATTAAGCTTAATGAACCAAGCAACAAGCCGACAGCAACTAAAACGTGTAGTAACAGCGCAATTCCACCACCAGTACTGATCGCCCAGATGAAGCCATGAATTGCCCGCGAACCGAAATTTCCGGTTGTCCCTGGATTAGCTTTGGGCAAGTCGACAAACAGATTAAGGACCATTCCTAAAATAAACTGAGTAGCCAACATAATTAGTAGACCCAAGGACTGGCCCCATAGTCTTGCTTCTTTCATGATCATAAATTAGCAAACCGTTCCAGTTTAGGCTATGAGTTATCTCACAAGTTAATAACATAAACGTTATCAAGTATTGACAATTTAATTAAATAATTGTATTATGTTGACCTTATGGAAACCGGACAGCAAACCGTCTTCTTCCCTACTGCCGAAACCCAATTTCCGGCTGATGAAATAACCCTTGAAATTAGAAAGCGTGTAGTTATAGATCACTATCTTTCTCATATAGAAGATTTAATTAGTGGAAACTACCGTGTCCAAAGACCGGTAAATATAGCTGAGCTAATTGCCGATCTAAAGCAATATATAAGTGAAGTAGAGCAACTGTACCCTTCAGACGAATTGGGCATGCAGCAACTAGAATACAAATACGATTCAGTAATGCGTGAGCTTAATAACTACGCCGCTTAAACCAACTTTAGAGCTGAACGTATTCGTGGACCGGTTTTTGTTTTTTAAGGGCTTTAATATTGCCCGAAATATCTTTGAGATTAATAACGATATGCTGGGCCGTAACCGAGTTGCCGCTTATACTGGTGACCTTAACTATCTGTAAACTAGGGCCCTGGTTAGCTATCACTGGACTGGCTAAAATCATATCTGACACCTGTCCGTTTTTGAGACTGAAGAGCGCGCTAATAACTTCTGGTGGCAGGTTAGGATTTGTTTTGGTAATTGGAAAGCCGTAATCGCCGCCATTGTCTTTAGCGGTAGGGTCGTCTGATAATTGTTTAGCCAACGTGGTGAAATCGGCGCCGGCTTTGGCCTGGGCGGCGGCCGACGCGGCTTTTTGGGTGGCGGGAGTGTCTAGGGCAGCGGCGACTTTTTCGGCTAGAATTTCTTGTTTTAAGCTGCGCTTAAAGTCGCTAATCGACCAACCCCAGTAGCTGCGCAAGACATCGGCAAATACTTTATTGTCGCCGCCCAGCCGATTTTGGGCCCTAACTTCATCCAGCCGGGCATTGACTTCTTTGTTACCAACACTAAGGTGATGCTGGCCGGCCAGTTGCTTTACATAAGCATTATCGATCACGCTTTGCAGTGCCTGCTTGCGAAAACTGAGTAGCTGCTGCCGGTCAGCGCCGGCAAAATTACGCTGCTGCTGGGATTCCCAATAATGCACGTAGTGGCGGAGTTCGAACAGATAGTTTTCGTAGGTTACGTAGTGGCTGCCGGCCTTGGCAATTGGGAACGGCACTACCTGGGTGACACGGTACAGGAAGGTGTTGTATTGGTAGAACTTGTATAAGGCCAATGAGCAATAAACCATCAGGCCAATGCCGGCAGCCAAAATTACCGAGGCCGTAACAGCAATAATCGTCCGCTTGGAATGGGCCAGTGGGTAGATAAATTTACGGGCGCCTTTAAGTACTTGTTCGCGGTGTTCGGCGATAGTCTCGGTAGTGATCTTAGGCACATCATCCAAGCTAACCGGATCTGTGGCTGAGGTATCAATTGGCTTTAAGGAGGCCGCTTTAGCGGCCATCACTTCTGGTACTACTTCTTTAGCTCGCCTGAGCCGTTTTAGCTTAAGTTTAGGCTTCTTGACCATCGATTTGCTGCTTCATCTCCTCGTGTTGCGGCGTACGGGCGCTATGGTGAATCCCCAAATCGCGTAAAATATGCACCATCTTGGCTTGGACTCGCTCCGGATGGTGCACCTGCTTTATCACCAAATCGCCCACGTAAGTTTGCACTACTATTGTACCAAAGCGCAGTACGGTTTCCTCGAGGCCGGCAATCTGATAATTAATCATTTGGATCTGGTCTAGGCCGATATCAACCACATTGACCTGCAATAGCGAGCGGTTCTGCTGGATAAAGCGCTTATTGGTCATAATGTATACGCTAAAATACCACCTGACCCACCACGGAAAGATTAAGATGAGAGATAGAATAAAACTCAGAACTAAGCTGCCGAAGAAAAAGCCGATAGTTGGCGGGCTAGACTTATCGACATAAGTCAAAATTAAGGTGTAAAGTGGCCCCACCAGCATGCCAAAAGCCGCTAAAATTAGGCCTTTGCGCATCACGATCGGATGCTTTCGAAATACCAGCAAGGTTTTTTCGTCATCGAACTGTTCTTTGAAATTTTTGCGTTTAGGTGCGGGCTTGGTTTTGCCCTGCTTTTCGCTCATGATTATAGGTTATAGGGTTTAGGGGTCAGGGGCAAGAGTATGGTGACCTGGGTAGGATTCGAACCTACGACGCCCGCCTTAGGACGGCGGCGCTCTATCCACTGAGCTACCAGGCCTTGCTTAAATATTACAAGAGTTTGGGAGTTTAGCTACTGCGTGAGGTGTTGGTGCGCAGTTTTGTAGCTATAGAGTTCTTCTTTAGAGAACCAGTGTTCGATTTCGGCCTTGGCTTCTTCTGGGTCGGCCGAAGCATGGACCAGGTTAGGCAAGCCTAGTTCTTTGTCGTTAGCGTGGTCGATAGTCATATGGGCATAGTCACCGCGGATGGTGCCGGGGCTGGCCTTGTGCGGTTCGGTCTCGCCCACCATTTTACGGACAGTAGCTACGGCCTGCACACCTTCTACAGCCATTGCAATCACCGGGCCACTTTCCATAAAATCGGCATTGCGGCGGTAAACGTCCTCGCCACGACGGCTAATAAGCTTGCCGATGGTTTCGTAGTGATGATGATAGTGCTCCTCGCCTGGCGCCAGCATTTTTAGGCCGATAATTTTAAGACCAGCCCGCTCCAAACGTGTGATGATTTCACCAGCGATGCCGCGGGCTATAGCATCGGGCTTGAGTACAACTAAAGTTCTTTCCATTAAAATATATTTTAACAGATATAATCAGACCCACAAATTGAGTAAAAGATTTGTACCACAGCCCGCTTATGTCTATGGATTTATGTATCTGTTAGAATGAGCTTATGGATTACGAAGAAGCAGTTGCCCAATTTCTGGAATACCTGGAGCTCGAGCAAAATCGCTCTAGCAAAACTATCCAAAACTACAGCCACTACCTGACCCGGTTGAGTGATTTTGCCGGCGATATCAAGCTGGCCAATATTGATTCCGAACTAATCCGCAAATGGCGGATGTGGCTCAACCGCCTGCCCACTAACAACAGCGACGAACTGTCCAAGATGACCCAAAACTATCATTTGATTGCCCTGCGGTCTTTTTTGCGGTTTTGCGCTAAGCGTAATTGGGAAACATTGCAGCCGGATAAAATCGAGCTAGCCCGCACTAAACGGCCGCAAGTCACCTTTTTAAATCCCGAGGAGCTAGAGAGGCTAACTGCCCAGCCCGATACATCAAAGCAAAACGGCCTGCGCGACCGGGCAATCTTGGAGCTGTTGTTTAGCAGCGGGCTACGCGTTTCAGAACTAGTCGGCTTGGACCGCGACCATATCAATACCAAACGGCGCGAATTCATGGTCCGCGGCAAAGGCCAAAAAGACCGGCCAATTTTTATCAGCCCCGAAGCCGCCGAATGGGTCGACAAATATCTGGCGATGAGGATCGATAACACTAAGCCCTTATTTATAAGGTATAGTGGCACCAAAAAGGTAGATAACACCGGTAATTTTAGCCGTTTAACTGCCCGCAGTGTGCAACGGATGGTAGCCCGCTATGCCCTGCTGGCTGGCATCACTAAGCATGTGTCGCCACATACTTTACGACATAGCTTTGCTACCGACTTATTAATGAACGGCGCCGATTTGCGCAGCGTCCAAGCTATGCTGGGCCACAGCAATATAGCAACGACCCAAATCTACACCCACGTCACCGATCCCCACCTCAAAGCCGTCCACCAAAAATTCCACCGCTCCGGAAAATAGCTAAGAAATTAGGTACAAGCACCAACTGTTACATCGCCAGTTTGGTCATTCTTACAGCCTTGGGTAGATTCGTAGCCTCTGAATAGGTCTGAATTGTTGCAGGCCCCTTCGTGGACTATGCCACCAGTACTTGGATCGTAACATATCGTTATTGTCGTGTAAGTATAGCCTGGTGGTGGGGGTGGAGGCGGAGGTGGTGGTGGGGGTGGAGGTGGTGGTGGGGGTGGTAATGTACAATCTGGATAGTTTCCAACATACGGAAGTTGGCACGCAGTATCGCCAAGACCGCCGGTACCATTTGGATCGATAGCTCCAGAATTAAACGGTGTGGCGCAAATACCATCTTGGGTCTCTGGCGAATCGCCGTATGGCTGGCCATAAAAGCCTTGCGTCGTCACTGGTACCCTAAATAGCTTACAAATGCCCTTCATAGACCATAACGGACTAGTCGGATAGTCGAATTCGGGGGTGCTGGTAATTACTGCCCTTACCCTACGCAAAACGTCTGACCCTGTACCGGTTACATCTATAATTCCTTCGGTATTAGGTATTGATAAGGCATCAGTATTGCCGGGCTTAGAAACTTGTATAGAAACACTCAAGGGTGCATAAAGCGCTGTAATCTTTAAGTAATATGTATTAGCAAACTGCTGTATACGGTCAATGGCCGTATTACAGTAACGCGGCGTTGAGCGCGTATATGGTAGAGGTGGGAAGTTAGTGGCATTGCAATTGCCATTTAAAAACGTTCCGTTATTAGGGTCACTAGCGGCCGGAGGCGTACGGGTATAGTTAATTTGAGTTTCAGTTGAGCCAGAACCAGCGACCGGGTATAAGAAATAATTACGGGCAGCGTTGGCTAGTGCCGTATTAGTGTTTGGGCTGCTAGCCGCATCTGATGGGACTGGATATAACCCAACTCTGAGTACGCCGGTAGCATTAGGATCCAGCTGGTCTTCGCGCGGCAAAGTACCCAGAGGAACTGTTCCGCCGGTGGTGCTCATTGGTTTTTTATCTCCGGGGTAGGCTTGATTTTCCCAGCCAAAATGAATAGTTTCCAGGCTTGGTATGTCCAATTTAATGGTTTTAGATTCGCCCTGCGCCAGGGTATAAACCAGCTCCTTAGGATTGACGTTAATTGATACACAGGAATATTTGACAGTGCCGTCTCCTGATATATCGCCGCCGTCAACAAAGGAGCGGGCCGAATCAGTCGGCGATGCGCACCCGACAGAATCGGTGCCACCATTTGATAGATACGTCTTAGCATCATTAACCCCGGACTCGGCAGCATAATAGGCTTCTGTCGAAAGCTGCCTATCAAGGGACTGGCGAAGTTCGCGGTTCATCAAATGTGAAAAACCAATACTAATAAGCGCTAAAACAGTCATTAAAACCATAACTACAAAAATAGCGGCTATGCCAGCTTCATTTCGACTGATTAAAGATATTTGGCTTTTAGGTTTTCCCATAATGTTTGTGCTTACCATCTATTAAACATCTGTTTAAAATCTTTGTAAAATCGTACTACTGTAATCGGCTGTAGCGCAGTACTGGGAACTATTGGGCGGTCCACTGCACTGGGCATCGTAAGCTAAATAGGCTGGCGTAATTCCACTGGGTGAGACAAGCACAGAGTTATCACCTCCATAAAATACCAAATGAATATTGACCAAACAGCGTTGATTGACACAACTGACATCAAGTTTATTAACCTGCATGCCAGGCTCGAGCAGTTCTTGATATTTCGAAGGGTCACTCGGCACTGGTCGGGCGGATGGCGAAGTACAGCTGGCCAAGTTTTCTTCGGCTATGCCATAACTTCCCGAGACAGTTGGATCGTACTGTGTGCCTAGATTATAAGTATAACGATGGTTGCCAATGCAAAAATAATTCTGATCGTTATAAACATAGGGGGCTGCTTGAAAAAACTGGATGTCATTGGAAATATTTTGCAAAACTTCACGGGCAGCTTCCTGGGTATTGGACAAGTTAACTCCTTTATAAAATAATTGGCTGATACGCAAAAAGGCCGTTAAAAATACAAGTAATACCATAGAGAACACTGTGGTTGCTATGAGTAACTCTATGATGGTAAATCCCCGGCTGCGGTGCTTTGAGCTGTTTTTTGTAGAATACTTCATAATATTTTAGTTTTTAAGTGCAGTTGCCGCCATTGGGGGTATTACCATCAATAAATAAGTGGGCAGTATAACCATCCCAGAAAAGTGGCAAAAGACTGCTAGAGCTAATAGTTGAGCCGTATGCGGGTAATGGCGGATTAGGCGTAACCTGACAATAGTAGCCGAACTTAACCTGGTGAGGGCTGGGAACACTCAGGCCAAATATCAGGATATTGTTGTCGAACGAAGGGTCAGGAAAATCCCACCGATCATTAGTAAATTCAAAATCCAATGTCTGGAGCAAACCAGGATCGACCGGAATGGTCCAATCGGCGTGGTATAGACTGCATGTTTCGCTGCTATCCCAAGTATCAGTTGGGGGGTTGTCGGTAAAGGTAGTACCTGGGACAGGTTTGTCGCAGGGATAATCATTTTGATAAGTACCACAGCTAGAGTTAACGCCAACTCCACTAGGGTAAAATATGCAATCCAAAAACTGAACACCATTGGCACTGCCAATCAGGTGCGGCGGGTCACTTGGAGGTGAATATTTGCTGGTGTAATTAGTAGCCTGCATAACCGCAAAGTCGGCAGTCACGGTCGTAGAGCTGGGCGGCAGAATCGACCCGTCGTCCGTAGAGGCGCCAAGCGTTATGCCGCTATATCCACCTAGCCGGTAGTAGACAACTGAGCTGTCTGTTCTACCGGAGCCGGGCTCTGCCCAACGTACGACTACTTTATAAACTGTCCGATTTTTGGATCTATCGCTGGCTGTGGTTACCATAGCGCTAATATCTACATAATAATCAACTGAGCCACGATGAATGCAGGTATTACCGTTGGCGTCATTGTAATAAGTCGATGATAAGGTTTCCGCCTGGGAATCTGAGCTAATGTTGTTCATTTGCGGTAGCCAAGTAGCATCATCTTGCGGATCAGACGCGGAATCTAGTAAGCAGAAGTGAAAGGCCGTGGCCGGCGCCGAAACACTAGCTGGTACTGTAAAGTATTGGTTAAACCTAACTTCATCAGTGTTTTTGTAGCGCAGTTTAAGGTCAGTTATTTGATTTTGGACAATGTTAAGCGCTTCGTTGCGCTCCCGGGCCGCAATTGCCCGGTTTAAGCTTTTATTGGCAATCGCATAAGATGTACCGATGGCGAAAGCGGCTACGGCTATGGCTATGAGGACTTCTATAATTGTGTCGCCGCGGTATAATTTTTGAGTTTTGTTTATAGTTTTTAACATGCTTTAAACTCCAATTTAGTAGTAGCCCCGAACCCATTAGTACTATTTACAGTCAAAACAGCAGTATCGCCGTTGCTGCCATTATCAAAACAGATTTCCCATTTACTTAAGGCCGGTGGGTTAATTTGCGGCGGCGGCAATTTGCATAAACTGGAGATCATCTTAATACAGTCAGTGACTTCTTGAGAATCGCCGGCACTGCTGCCTTGAAGTTTATATTGAAAAGCTTTAAGGTCTGTATTGCCGTTCTGGCCGATAGACTTTTCGGTATTCAAGCTTAGATAAAACCCCGCCATGTGACTAGGAAATGCTGAGCCATTTACAATGCCACTGATGCTTTTAACTTCAGCGCCACCGTTAATCGTATATATGTCTGTTAAGTGAGCATCACCGGTATTTGTACCTAAGCCAATGGCCGGCACCGGTGCGGTATCTCGCATATTAGACACTAGCTCATTGCTAGAATCAAGTCGTTGCCCAAAAACCGAGTAGGTGTAAACCAAGTTGGACGGTGCATCGGTAAATTGAATTGCCTTACCCAGGAAAATACAGGTAGGCGGGGAGTTAATATTTCTGGCGCCTTGATTTATTACTACGCTGCTGCCGCCGGCTTGGCAGTTATAGCTAGCGTCTGTCGCGACTGGGAAGCCATCTGTTACATCATTTACCCAATCTTGCACTTTAGACTGCATATCACGCATACTCTGTGAGAAGCGGACGTGGCCTTCGCGGCCTGATAGGAAAATTAGTGATACAAGTAATAAAGCGCTTGATACTGCTAAAAAAATTATCACCTCTATTATGGTGTATCCGCCTGACACACGCTGCATAGCCCTCAGTATAGCATAAGCATTACAGGGAAAGTACGCTAATTTAACACCTTTAGAGAATCAAGCCTTTGTACCAATTAAGAAGTGAGTCGCCAAAGATCACCATTATGGCGGCGGCGGCAATTAAAAACGGGCCATATGGCAGCTTACTAGTGAGTGTCTTATTACCTTTTGAAAGACTCGGCAAGATGACTACCGTGCCGATTAAGGATGCCAGGAATAGCATGGCCAGGCTTTTTTGCGGATCTGCCAGTAGCGTACCGGTTATAAGTCCCAGGCGCACATCACCAAAGCCTATCCATTTGCCTTTAGAGTAGGTGAATAGCACAAAAAACACACCACTGGCAATTAGCAATGAAAAAGCCCACAGGAACAATCCATGCAAAGGCCGTTTTTCAAAAGCGCTTAGATAGGCCAGGCGACCAGTAGCTGCAGCTAACAAAGTTGGGTAAATAATGGTATTTGGTAGCAGAAACCAGCGTAGATCATAAACTGCTAAAGCCAGCAGGCCAACCGAGGCGGCCAGCCAAGTGCTAAGTAGCAGCCATTGGCCGTTTAAGTGGACGGTAGAAGGCCAAAACAGATAGCTGCCGGCAAAAATCAGGCCCATTGCCAGCTCAACAGCTGGATACTGTATTGAGATTGGTTTTTTACAGTATCGGCATTTGCCCCTAAGCAGTAGCCAACTGATAACCGGGACTAAATCGTACCAGGCCAGAACATGACGGCAATTGGGACAAATCGACCGGCCGTTAAGAATTGATAGTTCTTTGCTTTGAGTTTTGGCCCTTGTCTTTTGCCCCTTTTGTTGTTCGTGCAGCCGCCAGACTAGCGCGTTAACAAAACTCCCCAGCGCTAAACCCAGGCCAAAAAGTACCAGTGCAATAACAAGCATTGGCATTATCGTAACACAAAAAAAGCGGCCTTATGAGGCCGCTTTTTTTGATTTACTTATTTAGCTTTTAGCTTTCGATACACTGCGGAGCTGTACCGCCACCGCTCGTAACCTCAGTCAAGAAGCCAGCAGCTGTTGCCCGGGCCGAAGCCAGGAAGGCGTTACCAGCCTGGTTACACTTACAGTTAGTTGCAATAACAACTGTGCCGGTTTGTGTTCCTGTAGGCATAGATGCCGAACATGAAGCCGCACCAGGAGCTGTGACTGTTAGTGATACACTTGTACCACCCCTAACTTTGGCTTCTGCAGCTGTGCCAGTACCTGTAATTGATACGATGTTACCGGTAACTGTCACGCCTGTCGGCTGAGTGCCATTGTTGTTGGCGACGTAGTCGTTAACTCCAGCTAATACGCCGGCGGCATCATTTCTTATGCCATTGTTACGTGAATTGCGCTGTAGCGCTGGAACAGCTAAGAACACAATCAAAAGAATGACTGCGGCGATAGCTAGTACAATCAAGACTTCGATGATGGTGAAGCCTTCTTGTCGTTTTTGTTGATATACGTTCTTCATAGCTTTGGCAAATGCCCCCTTTGCGCTATTTCTTAATTGTTTATGCTATACGGACAATGATATGTATATATTGATAAAAAAGCAATAGCAGTTAACGAACAATTTGTTTGCCAGCCAAACCGTATATTGGCAGCAGTACGGCCGCCACAATAATTAACGCCATAATGCCCAGCATAATCATTAGAACCGGCTCAATAATTGTCGAGATTGCCCTTATTTCGTTATCTACCTCGCGCTCATAATAGTCGGCAGTTTTACCGAGCATTGATTCCAGCGCGCCGGATTGCTCGCCAATCCGGATCATGTTAGGCACCAAAACTAAGAAGTTAGGGTCGCCTTCTAGGGTTTCAGACAACGCCTTGCCGCCTTTGACTTTTTCGGCGGCGGCCATTACCGAGCGTTTAATATGAATGTTGTTTACGGAGTCCGCCACAATGCTCATAACCTGAAGCAAAGGCACCCCACTGGCTACCAATGTTTCGGCCGTGCGGGCAAAACGAGCCATATATAATTTCATGAATAAACGGCCAATCGGCCAAGCCCGCATTTTAAACTTATCCACAACCTCTTTGCCAGGTCCAGACCGGGCCCAGCGAGTTGAAAAAAAGCCACCTACGCCTAACATAATTATCACCAGCCACCAAAAATGGCTAATAAAGTTTGATATAGCCAGCAATACTATCGTCAGCAACGGTAATCTAGCGCCTGGAATGTCTTTATAGATTTCCTGGACATGCGGTAGCACTACCACAATCATAAAAGTCACCACAGCTATCATGACTAAAATCACCAACAACGGATAAATCAGGGCGCCTCGGACTTTAGACAGTATTTCTGCGTCCTTTTCTTGTTGGTTGGCCAGACGCTCTAAGGCTTTATCGAGCGTACCAGAAGCCTCACCAGCTTCTACTAGGCTGGTATATACGTTGTTAAACACATTTGGATAGCGCGCCAGCGCCTCATGGAAGGCCGAGCCGGCCTCTACATCGGCGATTACTTTTTGAATTATGACTTTAAATGCTTTGCTGGAGGTTTGGTTCTCTACGTTACGTAAACTTTGCACTAGTGGTAAACCGGCATTAATCAAGGTAGACATTTGCCTAGAGAAAATAACTTTATCTTTAGACCGTATGCGATTTGTAAGTCCACCTAGTATTGATTCACTACCAGCAGGAGTAATTTCTAGCGGTGCGTAACCCTGGTCCTTAATCGCCTTGGCGGCGGCTTTTTCGTTCTCGGCCTGGACTTCGGAAACTACTCGTTGCTTGGTGGCCGGGTCGCGGGCAACGAATTTATAAGTCAGCATATTTAGTTTAGCCTCTCATCAGGCGGTCTAGTTCTTCCAGGTCGACAGCATAGTTGCGGGCTTCGTCATAGCTAATCACACCGGTGTGGATTAAGTTTACAAGGGTCCGATCCATGCTCTGCATACCGTATTCGGCACCGGTTTGAATCACGGCCTCCAGCTGATAGCTTTTTCCTTCGCGAATAATATTGCGTACCGCCGGTGTGGCTACCAAAATTTCAGCGGCGGCAATTCGGCCACCACCCAAGGCTGGAATTAAACGCTGTGAGCAAATTGCCATTAGCATATTACCCAGCTGAGCGCGCACCTGAGGCTGCTGGTGCGGCGGGAAAACATCCACCATTCGGTCGATACTCTGGCTGGCGCTGTTAGTGTGCAGCGTGGCAAAAACTAAATGGCCGGTTTCGGCGATGGTAATCGCCGCGGCGATAGTTTCTAAATCGCGCATCTCGCCGATCAGCACCACATCCGGATCTTCGCGCAGTGCCGAACGTAGGGCGGCCGAAAAACTAAAGGTGTCGTAGTGAACTTCCCTTTGCACTACCAACGAGCGCTTGGATTTGTGGGTATATTCAATCGGGTCCTCTACGGTAATAATATGGCTGGCTCGGTCGGTGTTGATTCTATCCACCAAAGCCGCTAAGGTCGTGGATTTGCCAGAACCGGTTGGTCCGGTTACTAAAACCAGTCCACGCGGATATTCGGTAAATTTATTAACTACCTGCGGCAACCCCAAATCCTCTACCGTACGAATTTTATTGGGGATCAAACGCAGAGCGGCGGCCAGGTTGCCACGTTCATGGAAAGCGTTTACGCGGAAACGGCCCAAATCGCCAAAGGCAAAGCTGAAGTCAAACTCTTTATCACGCAGCAGGATCTGCTTTTGGTCGTCATCTAATAAACTGAAAGCCAATTCTTCCACACCCTTTTCATCCAACGGAACTTGTCCATGCGGAGTCAAGGCACCATCTATCCGCAGCATCGGCGGCATACCTACCTGCAGGTGCAGGTCGGAGGCATCTTTTTTAACCACTTCTTCAAGCAGTAATTCGATTTTGGGAACTTGTTTTGGTGCTGGTGTCGGATTTTGCGGTTGCACTTTATTTACCCCTTTTTGTGGCGCCCATTTATGCTTCCGTTGTAGCTACGCGGTCGACTTCCAAAAGATTTGTCAGACCGGCCAGTGTTTTTAAATATCCGTCCTGGCGCATAATTATCATGCCTTCTTCCTGGGCGGCCCTTTGGATGATCGAGCTGGTGGAGTGCTTGATGATTAGATCCTGGATTTTTTCGGTAACCTCAAACACTTCGTACAGCCCAAGTCGCCCGGAATAACCAGTTGGATTATCAGGGGTTATTTTACCCTTAGCCAAAGTATAAGCGTTTTGACCGGCTAAGGGCAAGGTTTTATAGCCTAAGTCGGTTGAAATTTTGGCGACTTCTTCTTGAGTTTTAGGCAGTAGACCACCGACGGATGTGTGAATGGCAGCGGTTTCAATCGGGCTGGATTTATAGGCTTCGCCACCAGGCACCACCCGGCGAACCAATCGCTGACCAATGACCGTGTGGACTGTGGAGGCTATCAGGAAAGGTTCGAGCTCCATGTCCAGCAAGCGCGGCAAGATACCAGCCGCCGAATTTGTGTGGAGAGTCGAAAATACTAGGTGGCCGGTCAGGGCTGCCTGGACAGCCAAATTGGCGGTTTCTTTGTCACGGATTTCCCCAACCATAATCACATCGGGGTCCTGGCGTAGGATAGAGCGAAGTCCGGTAGCGAAAGTCAACCCCACATCCGGATTGACTTGGATTTGATTAACACCGTCGATTTTATACTCAACTGGATCCTCAAGCGTAACAATATTGATAGATTCATTCTTAATTTCCTGAATCATAGCGTACATGCTGGTACTTTTGCCCGAGCCGGTGGGGCCAGAGGTCAAAATCATGCCGTGGGGCTGTTTTAAGCCCCTTCTGATGGTCCGTAACGCCCGGCCGGTGTAACCCATGTCTTCCAGCAGTAAACTGGTGCCGGTCTTATCCAAAAGACGAATTACAACCTGCTCCCCCCAGACTGTCGGGCTGATAGCAATACGCAAATCAATCTGCATATCATCGACACTAATCGTAAATTGGCCATCTTGTGGGACACGGTGCTCATCAATTTTAAGGTTGGATAGAATCTTGATACGGCTGACCAAGGCCGGCTCGGTACTTTTAGGCAGACGCATGATTTCGCGCAACACACCGTCTATGCGGGTCCGGATGTTCAGTTCTTTCTCGAGTGGTTCGATATGTATGTCGCTGGCCCGGTTTTTGGCGGCATACTCCATAATTGCTGATAAGGCCTTACTGATGGGTGAATCCTGGACAATGACCTGAACTTTTTTATCGGAATCTGGTTTAACCTCGCCTTTTACAGCATTTTTATCATCTTTGGGAGCTATTTCGGCCTGCAGATCCTCGATGCCAGCCAACATCGTGCTGACACCCTTTTGAATGTTGCGCTCATATTGTTTAAGCATGCGGCGGATACCGCTTTCGCTGGCGGCATAGACTTGCAAGGGCTTTCCTACCTTGTTGCTCAAAAAATCGACGGCCTGCAAGTTGTTGGCGTCCAGCATGGCTACTACCAAGCGGTCTTTCATGGTTCCAAGCGGTACGGCCATATAAAAATTGGCTGTGTCCTGATTTATCAGCTCTAACACTTTTTGGGCTATAGGTGGCGACTCGGTCAAGTTGACGTACGGGATGTTGTTAACCATAGCGCTGGCTTTAGTAAATTGCTCATCACTAATCGCCTTATCGCCGATTAATAAACTAAATAGCGGCTTATGCTCTTTACCGGCTTTGGCTCGGTATAACTCGAGCTTATCCCTAGTTATCAGGCTTTCTTTGACCAGTTCTTCTTCGATTTGGTGCTGAGTTGTTTCGGATAGTAGTACACTCATTTAGCCCATCAGCTTTTTGTCTTATTGATTTGTATTCTGGAAAGGCTTGGTATTGGTATTGTTACTGCCACCAATCTGAATCAGCTGGGTTGGGTTTAGCGCCTTATCGTTAAAGAAAACCTTATAGTTATCGTCATTTTGCGGGCTCGGAAAAGTGGAGCTAATTTTATCAACCACTGGCACCTTTATGGGGTTCTTTTTGGGCGAGCCAAATAAAACTCCAGACAGAACAATTGAGAATATGGCTGCTACAAAGGCAGTTATGCCAACAATCAGCAAATCTTTTTGTTTCATTTATTTAATCTCCTTAGTAGCCTTTAGATCCAGGCTCTTGGCTGGCTGGTAGTAGGTAGTCATATCGACAACCAATTTCAATTTAGTATCGGTGCCACTGATTTCTAGGCTGTTCAAGTCAAATGGTCGAATCGAGCGCTCGAAATCCTGTAAAAGCTTGGTGCCGCCGGCGAAGCTGGTAGTTCCTTCGAAAGAAAAGATTACCGCTTTGGATTGTGGATTGGTCTGGGCTTGGTCGGAGTTGGCAGTCGGGTCGTCAGTCACTTTCAGTGAGTTGATTGTTATGCTTTGATCGGTCAGGACTTTTTCAATACTGCTGGCCAAAGCTGGAGCGTCATAAGAACTAGGTAGCGCGTCAAGCACGATGCGCGGATTATTTCCGTCTAAATTAGTGGTACCGGTAATACTGCCGCCAATCACATTGGGGTTTTGGTCGGCAAATACTTTGTATTGAGTAAATAGGGTTTTGGCCGAATCATAATTAGTCTTTAACCTATCGGCCACGTCGCGCCTAGCGTGTAAGGCTCGGCGTTGATACGCGCCTTTAACAATCATTGCCTTGGTTGCAAATAAACCAAACACCACTATGACGGTGGCCGCGACAATTACTGCCAGCATAGTTGATTGGCTTTTGTCGATTTGCAGGTGCTTTATCGATGTTCTTTTCTTTTCAGCCATTATTGTCCCCCTTGCTTTTGGGATTCTGATTGAGTTTCAGTCTGGCCGTTAAATAACGGGCTGCTGGCATCGGGCGTATTGATTACTGAGCGGGTGGTTGTCTCTTGTGGCACCACCAAAGTTACACCTTGTGATCCAGAAAATAATGCCGGATCAAAAGTAGCATCAACGGTGTAGCTGGCGCCTTTGTCATCTCGATCAATCTTGGTCAGCAGCACATTGCTAAAGGCCAGCTTTTTAGTATTTTGGTCGCTACCGACGGTATAGGAAGTGAATTTTAGGGTATCGACAAATTTGTTAATTGTCTCAACTTTATCAGAAGTGCCTTGGATATCAATCGTGCTATTGACGGTGCTAATGGTCAGCCTGCCGATATTGATATTAGCCGGAGTTATTTGTGGCAAGTAGCCGAACAACCGTGAAGCATAATGCTTTTGCTGGTGCAGATTTGGTAGCGAATTAAGTTGGTTCTGGATGGTCAGGACTTTATCAAGATTTGGTATGCTTTTAAGCTTTTGGCTGTAGTTATTGATGTCATTGTTAGCATTATCTAATAGCTTCTTTTGCAGGACATTAACTGACAGGAAACTAATTACAAAAATCGCTAAAACTACAGCTGATGCCAAAAAGGAAACCGTGTACACAAAACGCTTGGCCTTAAGCTGGCGGTCAAATTCCAGTTTTACGTCTGGTAAAAGGTTAAACTGAATCGCCATGCTAGGCTTTCCTCTCGGCTAGGCCGCAAGCCACGGCAAAATGATTAGATATACTCAGTAGTTCATTTTGGCGGCTGGCTGGGAATGATACATTACGCCAAGCATTACCAATCTCAACATTGACGCCAAACTTATTAGCCACATATAACGGAAATTCCGGCAAGGTCGAGGCCCCGCCAGTTGCAATCACTCTCTCTAGTTTGAGGCTTGGGTACCTTCCCTGAAAAAACTTAATCGATTTTTCAATTTCTGCAACTAAGTTATCCACAACGTTAATGATCGCGTTATAAACCCTGCCCTCCAGCTTGTCGCGGCTGACACCAAATTTATAAACGAACTGCGTGGCTTGGGCAGCATCAACTCCTAGTCCGGCCACCGCCGAGCGGATGATAGCTTCAGAGCCCACCGGAATCGAGCGTGATAGGCGCGGTGCGCCGTTAACTACAACTATCAGGTCGCTGGAGCGAGCCCCGACGTCCAACACCATCTGCGGCGCTGCGGCTTCTGGCGCCACAATTGAGCGCACAACTGCAAAGGTATCCGGCTCAAAAGCAATCACATTAAAACCGGCGTTTTCTAACATATCGAGCCGGCTTTCAATGTAGGTATTGTTAACACTGGAGAGCAAAACTTCGACTTTGGTTGGGTCCTTGGGCGAATCACCCAGTAGCGCCCAGTCAATCTTAGATTCGGCTAGTGGTGTCGGGATAAAAGAATCGGCTTGGTAGCGGATAGTTTTAGCTAGCTCTGACTGCGACAATTTCTCCATATCAACCACGGTCGTGAATACACGGTTTGATGGAATGCCCACCGCCACGTTTTTAGTAGTTATGCCAGCTTGTTTACACAGTTGGACAATCGCCTGGGCCAGTTTTTGCTGGTCGGCTTTAGAATCACTCATAGCCACAGCTCCCGCTACTGGCGCTGAGCCATAACGGTCTAGGGTCTTAACGGCCCCTGTGCCCCTTAGTTGTACTATACGTATGGACGACGTACCGATATCCAGCCCAAAAAATTCCGATACCCCACTCAGTATGTCCATATTGTTTTATTCTAATTTCTTATTAATTTACTCCGATTATAGCATAAGAACAATAGAGGCAATACCAGTGTTTTAATCTTTTTAGAATACCGGCGGCAAGCTGAAGAGTGATTCCAGGGCGTTGTAGTTCTGGTTAAAGAATGGCAAGCCAATTACCATCGATGGTACATAGTTGAATATTTCGGCTGGTTGCTGAGTCAGGCCATTTACATCGGCATCAAGCGGACCGACTGTGCCATGGGCTCTGGTAAGCGATACCTGCTGGGCTATTACCGCTCCGTTAACAATCAGCTGATTAGCGCAAAAATCAAGGCAGGTAGAAAAGATGCCATTGGTCGGCTTATTGGGCTGCGCCACATATAGTCCCTCGAGCCGGCCTACTCCCGATGTTAGGGTTATATTACCCTTAACTATCAGCGCAAAATAAGGCACGTTGGTTCGGGTGGTTGGATCCCACTGGGCGGCATAGTTAATATTGCCATCTATGGTTACGTTACCAGTCACATAAAGTGTTAGGCGCTGGCCAGGAGCTATGTTAGAGGCATTTATAGTTATGTCGCCATTGGCTTCGTACTGGCCATTTAATCCGCTAACGCTGCCGCCACTAAATCCGGTTGGAGTAGTATTTGGCAGGCGGGTTTTAGTAAAGAAATCATTTACACAGTGGGCCGCGCTGGTACCGCCAGGATTCAAATAACCTCCTAAATTACCGCCATTGGGGGCGTTTGGCGCACCACTATTGGACATTAGCTCACCATGACCGCTAAAGAATCCGATTGGACCGCCCAATGAACCAAGCGTTAAGCCTAAGGAAAGGGCTCCAAATTCGGCCTCTGAGCCTCTGGATTGATTAGGTATTCCGTAAGCTCTGATGCCTCCAGCATAATCATAGCCAGTCGTAGCCGGACTTATATAACCCGGCGCGCTGGTGCTGCATTGGCTGTCGCTGGCCCGGCCAAAGCCACCGCCAGTACTTAAATCGCCAGCCCGCACCTCAAAGTACGATCTAGAGGCAGGCGTAACTTCACCTGGTGGACACGGATTAGCCAGGCCGGGCAAACTTATAAGGCCGCCTTGGAAGTACATTGAAATCGAGAATTGGCCGTTATAGTCTAGTCTGGCCGTAAAGTTTACATTAATGTCCGTCGGGTCACCTGGCAGTACGTCTGGGCTGGCTGAGGCCCCAGATACGTTGGCAAATCCGCCGCTGGTATTCACTGTAAAGTGGTAGCCATTCCCGTCATTGGATGAATATGTCCTTTGGGTCAAATTAGTCACATGTATACCATAGCTAAACTGCTTAGTTTGGCCCGGCTCGGCGTCGGACGCGCTCGGCTGGCCGCAATAGGCATCCATACAATTAGTTGGCGTAGTATATGAATCAACCTTGGTTATTCCATAGTAAAAGCCGCCCTGGTTGGCATCATTAGCCGGATTCCAAAAACCGTTATTATTATAGGTCGTCGAATCTCCACCACCTACTCCCTCTACGTATAGATCCAGCGTATAGCTCTTATGGGGCCACATACCAGCCCATATATCATAGGTATTGAGTGATTGTGTTGAACCGTCGTTATTCATCCCGAAGTTACCTGATGTATCTCGGACCAAATACGTGTAGGTGTTAGATGGATTGCCAACTTCAGTCACCACTACAGCAACTGGCACTCTGGATATTCGAGTCGCAACACCGGTATGGATGTTAGGCGGTGGGTGCCAAGTGGCGGTTATGCCAGATACTGAAACCGCCGTACTGCTGCAATCCGCTGATATACTCCCTCCTCCTGTAGTAGCACGCCAAGTCACATCATGAAAACACAAGGGGTTATTGCCTATAGCTTTTCCGGAGCTATCAAACAAGGCGTAATAGAACCTAATTGTTTGAGGACTAGCTCTCGCATTAATATTAAATACAGGAATGTTATTGTCTATGCTCCCAGGCGGAAGCTTACCGCTCAAGTTCCTGACTCCTCCTCCCGGAGAGGGACTCGTGTAACCTGCCGGCGGATTAGCGTACGGAACCTGCCTTACTTCATAAGTACTATCAAAGTCAGGACCATTAGCGCTACTAGTATTAGTTACTTTTACCTTCATATTTATCCCTTGGTTTACTAAGGGATTTGCATTTGATGGTGTAGCTGTACAAGAAGCATCAACGGTAGGCGTGCCACCACCCGTATTACATTCACCGCCAGCAAAATCTACAAGGGTACTATAGCTATCCACTGGTAACTGGAACTGGATGCCATTGGCAGTATGAATGCCATACCAAACCCAGGCATATTTATGGTGCCCCTTTATGGTGATTGTGGCTGAGCCCCCAACATTATTACCCGAGGTTATATACAGCTGTCCAGCTCCGGCGTCAGTTGCACCGTTTGTCGACACAATATTGGCGTAACCATCAAAATTATTTGAAGCATCGTATTCTAATAGGGCAGTTTTTACAGGTGTCTGGTAGGCTTGGTTGGGCTGTCCGGCATCGGCATCAAACCAGCGTACTGTTACATTGGTAGATTGCCCAGCATCTAAATTACAAGTTGGAGCAAAGCCCATTTTAAAGTCGCCCGTACAGCCTGGATATATATAAGGACTACAAGCGCTATTTGCTGATTTAAGTGCAAAATGGTCACCAGCCCCGGCGTAGTAGCTTAAGCGTCCATCACCGGCTGGTACCGATAGCTTGAATTGGTTCCAGCCATATGCGCCGTTGGTTAGCCACCTAGCTTCAAACTCAAAGGCGTACTTACCGTTTTGCGAAAAGCCAGGAGCAAAATTTCCGACGCCAGCCTCAGAGGTCACCGTAAATGTATACCCCCCACAACCCGCTTGGTTGCTATAAAAAGTTTTTCGATCACTTAATCTTGTATAGGGCGCATCTACATAATTATTGTTAGGTAATGAAATAGGTTTTAGCGACCACACGTCAAATCGAGTTTGAGCCTCACCTTCGCTAGCGCCAGCATCCGGGCCATTGCCGGGGCAATGGCCACCGTTTACGACAGTCAGAGTTATTGACGGATCCTTAGAATAAATCCTAACGGTTGAGTCCTGCGCGTCCAATAGATAATTTACGCCGTCATTATTAGCCACAGTCATCCAAACATTATTGCCCTGCGAAAAATCTGATGATTCCGGAAGTGTGTTGCTAGGGATTGGTACGGCAGTAGCGGCGTGTGCCGTGCCATGTACAAGCAACAAACAAAGCACGCTCAAAAACCCTGACAATATAATTTTAAACTTCAACGAGTTTACAAGCCTATTTTCGTAGCTCATCGATATGGTTCTTTAGTTGCTCTTTGCTCATCATGTTTTCGGCATTCGGGTCCGGGCTATAAGTATCATACGCCCGCTGGTAAAAATCGGCGGCCTGTTTTTTGAGGTTGTTTTTTTCCAGTAAGGCTCCGGCGGCATAAGCCGAGCTAAACGGCATACTGCTTAGTAATGGTTTTAAATTAGCGGCGGTTTGGCTTAGGCAGCTTTGTTTATCTGGCACGTCATAAAGTGCACATATAGATAAGACTGTCATGTAATCTTGATAAGTTCTGCTTTTATCAGCGACGTCTTTGGCTATAGTTAGTGCTTTAGCGTAATCCTTTTTATCTTCGTAGGCACTTATTAAGACCTTCTTATCGTTGATATTTTGAGAGTTTTTAAAGGCTTTGATGTCGGCATCATCAGCCGTGGGAGAATGCCCGCCAGAGCTACCAAATAAGTTTGTGCGAAAAATGTGGTTATAAGCAAACGCGATGATAAACAATACTATTAGTGCCTGAATTAATGTGTAGACTAAACGTCTTTTATTTATCGCCAGCAATTGCCCTCTCGAAATAGTAGGCACTCTCATATATAAGCATTATAGGAATAACCGGACCATACCGCAACTGAATAAGTCTAGATGCCATGTTTAATAATGAGAAGCGCCCCAACCGATAGGTCGGCAGGGGCGCGTTTTAGCACGAGTGTCTACAGCTGAGGTGAGCCTCCTTTCTTAACCACAAAAACCGGCACCTTCTCTAAAAACGAAGGTGGGTATTTCAAGGGTGATGCAACGACCCTCGGAGTGAACTTCAGGATCAGCTTTGTCCCTGGCTTGGCGCTTTGAAGCACCTTTACCCGGAACGTGAATGCCTTGCCCTTAGTCCTGGAATGAACATTCCGGAGCGTCCAGGTTGGCTGGCCATTTTGCAGCACGTAATAGCTGCTACGGTTCTTGACCATCGCCATCTGCCCTGGCAGCTTCAGGCTGACCTTCAACGTCGTGATGTTGTCGGCCTGGGCCTCGTAGCGGAACATGTAAGTTCCACCGCGAATGACCGTGCCCGGCTGGTCGATCACCGCTCCGAAAAACGGCTCCCCAGATGCCGAAGCACTGCCGAGTGTCACCAGCGCAAAGGCAAGCGCCGCCAGCGGCACCAGTTTGCGGAGCATTTCTCTCCCCTTTCAACTAGACCTCGTACTTAAAGAGCTCCCTAGAGAGCTCCGCCAGTTTTACAAGAAATGGGGTTACCCCCTAAAGTAGTTTTATTTAACCACTAAAAATCGCCAGAAATCAATTGCTTATGATTAGAATATATTTCCCAATAAATATTCGGCTGAGCGCTTATCCACACAAAACAACCTGTTGATGCGGCCAAATTAACCCAGATAAATTAACATATTGCAAATTTTGAATTCTAATGATACATTTGACTTAGTCTTTGGAGTGTGGTCTAAAGATGTATTTTTAAGGTGTTGCCTCCTCCAAATAGGGCATAAGGTGAGACTCTGCTGCACTGATAGCTAAAAAGCGCAGCAAAGCCTCATCTTGTGCCTTCAGATAAGGCGCAAGCAATCCGCGTTAACCACACGCGGATTGACTCCCGTCAGGGTGAGGATACTGCTCTCTGAAAGGAGCAGCCGAATGATAAGCATGGCTCTCTCTCTCC